>NZ_PKOI01000036.1:0-21648 GCF_002870055.1 Herbaspirillum sp. BH-1
GATGTTGCCCGCCGCCCAGCCTACGCCCCGGAGACTGCAACTGGGCTGCGGGCAACATCTGCAACTGTGGCTGCCGGCCGGCAGCCAGCTACTGTGCCAGGCGCCGCTGTTGCGCATCACCGAAGCGACGTACTGGCAGCTGGATCGCCTGGTCAGCCGCCAGACCCGTCTGGAGGACGGTGAGTGCCTGGTACTGGAGCGCGAGGGCTGGGTCGGCATCCTGGCGCCGCAAGGCGGCGAATTGCTGTGCCTGGCCACGCCGCAGCCGCCCTGGTACGCCCCCTGGGCCAAGCTCTTGCGACGGCTGGGCGATTGGCGCAACGTGCTGCTCCCGAGCCGGGCGCGCTGACCGCAGAGGTGCGGGCCGAAGTGGCGCAGTGGAGGCGGTGGATGCGGTGGACACGGTGGATTTGAATGATTAACTTTCAATCAACAAAATCACCGTCAAATCCGCAGTTTTCACGGTAATAGCGCAAACAATGGCGTGAATTTACGCAAACGGCGACCGAAGATGTGCAGGAGAGCATGCAAACCATTACACTTCAGCATCAGCAAAAGATGAAGTGTTATGCAGAACGATCAGCCTCCAGCAAGCCCTGCGCCGGCCGCTATCCCGGCGCTTTCCGAAAAAGACACCTTCGACCTGACTCCGGTTTCCTTATGGAAAGAGGATTACAGCGGCCTCAAGCGCCTGTTCGACCAATGGCGCGCCGAGGGTGTCACCGACCTGCGCAGCTACCTGACCCAGGACACGTCGCGGGCGCAGGCCTGCGCCATGCAGATCAAGGTGGTCGACGTCAACCGCCGTACCCTGGAATGGTACGAGGCACGTGACCTGGCACATCTGGTGGCGAACCTGGACAAGGTGTTCCGGGATGACATGATCGACACCTTCATCGACGAAATGGTGCAGCTCTGGAACGGCGGTTCGACCTTCTCCAGCTATACCGTCAACTACACCCTGGGCGGCAGGCGGCTGGATATCCAGCTGTCCGGTCGCATCATGCCGGGGAGCGAAGAGAGCTGGGACTACGTGCTGCTGGCCATCGAGAACGTCACCGAACGCGAAACCGCCCGCAAGAAACTCTCGCGCAGCGAAAACTATGCGCGCGGGCTGTTCGAGTATTCGCCCATTTCGCTGTGGGTGGAGGACTTCAGCGCCGTCAAGCGGCTCTTCGACGACCTGCACCGCATCGGCATCACCGATTTCCGCACCTTCACCGACGTCCACCCCGAATTCGTGGAACGCTGCATGCAGGAAATCCGCGTCATCGACGTCAACCTGCAGACGCTGTCCATGTTCGGCGCGCCGGACAAGGCCACCCTGCTCTCGCGCCTGTCGGACGTGTTCCGCGATGACATGCGGCCGCACTTCAATGAGCAGCTCATCGAGCTGTGGAACGGCAACCTGCTGCACCACCGCGAAGTGGTCAATTACGCGCTCAATGGCGATACGCTGCACGTGCATCTGCAGTTTTCCGTCTTCCCCGGTCACGAAGACAACTGGGATCTGGTGCTGGTGGCGCTGACCGACATCACCGCCCGCAAGAAGGCCGAGGCCTACCTGGAATTCCTGGGCAAGCACGATGAGCTGACCAAGCTGCACAACCGCGCCTACATGGTCGATGAACTGAACCGCCTGGAGCGCAAGGGCCCCTTCCCGGTCAGCGTGATCGTGGCCGACCTGAACGGCCTGAAGGAAGTCAACGACGAGCTCGGCCATGCCACCGGCGACGGTCTGCTGCGCCGGGTGGGCGAAGTGCTGGGCAAGGCGGTCGAACGTCCGGGCAGCGTGGCGCGCACCGGCGGCGACGAATTCGCCATCCTGCTGCCGGCTACCGACGAGCGCGGCTGCCAGTTGCTGATGGACCAGATCCAGAAGCTGGTGGAGATCAACAACCAGTATTACTCCGGCGTGACGCTGAGCCTGTCCATGGGCGCGGCCACCGCCACCCCGGGTGAGCGCCTGGAGCACGTGGTGCAACGTGCCGATGCCTTGATGTATGAAGCCAAACGCCACTTCTATGCCAGCAGCCCCAGCCTGGAACGGCGCCATCCCGGCGACTGAAGCCACCACCGCCACCACCCCAGCCACCCTCCAGCTCGCTGACGGCCTGCGGCAGGAAGAACTGGCCCTGGCCGTCGGCGCCGAAACACTGGCGGCCGACCTCATCCGTGCCGCGGACGGCCAGGCCGTCCATACCCTGGTGCTGCATGGTGCCGGGCAAGGCCACCGGCAGCGCCAGTGGCCGCTACGCCAGACCCTGGCCCGGCTGGGATGCGCCAGCGCGGCCATCGATTTTTCCGGCCACGGCGCCAGCAGCGCCGTGCATCCCAATTCCCTTTCCAAACGGCTGGCTGAAGCCCAGGCGGCGCTGGAGCGCTGCACCGTCGGTCCACGCACTGTGGTGGGCGTGAGCATGAGCGGGGAAATCGCCCTGCGCCTGGCCTCCCGACCCGACAACCAGATCACCCACGTGGTCACGCTGGTGGGTGCCATCTATGATGGCGCGGCCTTTGCCCTGCCCTTCGGACCGGCATTCAGCACAGCCCTGCGCCGCCCCGGCAGTTGGCGCGAGGCCGAGGTACTGGAGATGATCTCGCACTACCGGGGACGCATCACGCTGGTGCGGGCCAGCGAGGATGCCGTGATTCCCGCCGAGGTGGCGGAGCTGGTGCGGCAACACGCCACGGCGGCGGACTGCCGCATCATCGACCTGCCCGGCGTCGATCACCGCATCAGCGAACGCAGCCAGCACGATGCCGCCCTGCGCGAGCAACTGGCCAGGCTGATAGCGGGAGCAAGCGCGTGAGCGCTCAGGCGGTGGTGGAAATGAGACCGCCGACGATGCCCTGATTGATCAGGTCGCCAACGATGGTGCTGGTGAGGCCGGGATCGGACTTGAGCAGCGACGACAGATCGGATGTCAGGCCACCATTGCCACTGAATTGCCCGTTGCCGTCATAGATGCCGGAGGTCGTCGGCGGGGTCGTGATGCTGGCGAGGATGCCCTGGTAATAGGACTGGCTGGCCTGGTTCTGGGTCAGGTCTGGGGAGGTATTGTCGGCCGAACCGGCGCTGACGATGGCATCAAACAGGCCGGCAGCATTGTAGGTCAGGGCATTCTGCCCCTGGCCACTGCCTGCGCCCGCGCCGCCCAGGCTGACGATCACCGAGGCATCGGTCGACAATTCGATGGCCTGCGCCACCGCTGCCGGATTGTCGCTGGCCTTGACCGGATTGCTGGCGCCACTCTCTGCGGGAAGACCGTAGGAGTTCAGACTGCCCAGCGATGTCAGTGTGGTATCGATTGCCATGATCTATTTTCATTCATGTCGCGATTGCGAACTGTGAAGAAATATATAAAGCGCTGAACGCAGTTTAGCAAAAACTTGCCGGATGTGAAGGCGACCGCCAAAAATCGCACTGGCCCGGAAGCAAAACACCCGGCACGGGGCCGGGTGTCTGCGTTGCTGGCATGGCCATGACCATGAAGGGCCATGACCCGGGCGACTCAATGGGGCTCGTCCCCGTGCTCATCCTTGGTCTGCACGATGCTGACCGGGCGGCCCTTGAGACGGCGCCAGAGATAGACGCCATAGCCGGACAGGCCGTACAGCACGAACAGGCCGAACAAGACCTTGGACGGATCGCTGGAAATGAGCACCAGCGCCACCACCACCAGCAGTGCCGCGATGAAGGGCACCGGCTTGCGGAAATTGACGTCCTTGAAGCTGTAGAACGGCACATTGGTCACCATGGTGATGCCGGCGTACAGGGTGATCACCCAGCCATACCAGCTGAGGTCGGTACCGGCAAAGCGCAGGTCATCCATGAGCCAGACGAAACCGGCCACCAGCGCCGCTGCGGCCGGGCTGGGCAAGCCCTGGAAATAGCGCTTGTCGACCACCGCGATATTGGTGTTGAAGCGTGCCAGCCGCAGCGCGCCGCCAGCGCAATAGACGAAGGCCGCCAGCCAGCCCAGCTTGCCCATGCCGCGCAGCGACCATTCATAGACCACCAGCGCCGGCGCGGCACCGAATGAGACCATGTCGGACAGGCTGTCGTACTGGGCGCCGAACTCGCTCTGGGTATTGGTCATGCGGGCGACCCGGCCGTCCAGGCTGTCCAGCACCATGGCCACGAAGATGGCGATGGCGGCATAGTCGAACTTGAGGTTCATCGCCATCACGATGGCGTAGAAACCGCAGAACAGCGCGGCCGTGGTGAAGGCATTGGGCAACAGGTAGATCCCGCGCGACCGGCGCCGCACCACCACCTGCCCGGATTCGTCCAGTTGCGCCGCCTTGGGCTTGCGCAGGGATTTCGGGAAGGGAATGCCGGCCTTGGCCTTGCGTCGTCTTAGTGTTGGCATCGATGTCCAGTAGAGGTTATGCAGAAAACCACCCGCCTCATCCATACGGCGGCGGGTGCAGGCTATGCAGGTGTGATCAGAGTTCGGCCAGAATGGTTTCGGTCGCGGAAACCTTTTCACCCACGCTGACCTTGGGGATAGCGGTCAGCGGCAGGTACACGTCCACCCGCGAGCCGAAGCGGATGAAACCGTAGCGCTGGCCACGGGCCAGGGTGTCACCGGCCTTGACGTAGCAGAGGATGCGGCGGGCGATCAGGCCGGCCACTTGCACGCAGGTCACGCTCTGGCCGCTGGTGGTGGTGATGGCCAGGGCATTGCGTTCGTTTTCCAGCGAAGCCTTGTCGAGGTCGGCATTGACGAACTTGCCGGGGAAGTATTGCACCTTCTCGATCTTGCCATCCACCGGGGAACGGTTGGAGTGGACGTTGAAGACGTTCATGAAGACGCTGATCTTCAGGGCTTCACGGTCGGTATAGGGATCATGGGCACGGGCCACCACCACGATACGGCCATCGGCCGGCGACAGCACCGCATTGGCGGCCTGCGGGATCACGCGCGGCGGATCGCGGAAGAACTGCAGCACGAACAGCGCGATGATCCACAGCGGGAAGGACCAGGCGCCGCAGAAATAGGTGGCCAGCAGTGCCACGACCACGGCGATGGTCAGGAAGGGCCAGCCTTCGCGGGCGATAATGGGGTGGGGATAGTGGTTATTGTTCAATGTTGCTCCAATGATCGCGCAGTGCTCGCGGAAAGTTCAAAAGTAAAAGCGTGCCTATTCTAGTCCAGCGCCCGTTAAATGCAACGAAATGCGCCGCCCGGGGCGCTTGGCGGGCGCTATTTGACGGTCTGGGAGAGGTTTGGCCAATCCGCCCGCGGGGCAGGTCGACTCCGGCGGTGGCTGTCGACCCGGGAGGGGCGGTAGCGGCCGTACAGACGAGCGGCCGCTAGCGGGGCTGGGGATGCGAGAAGCTGAACTTCAGTTCATTGCGCGCCAGACCTTTCGGTCCGGTCAACTGCATCTGGCCGACCAGCACGGTCGCTTCGACGTCGGCATAGTCGAAACCGGTCACCTCGGTGACCTGGCGCAGGTCACCCTGGCTGCGCTGCTGAGGTTCGTCGGCGATGATGCCGGCAGGTTCCTTGCCCAGCGGCGCACAGGCCTTGATGTCATTGACCATGCGCTGGTAGGCGCGCCCCAGATCAGCCGGCGAGGCCAGGCGCCAGACGCAGGAATAGACGGAGGAGTTGCTGGAGATGGTGCAGACCTCGGCTCCATCGAGCATGAAATTGGACAGGTAGACGGGGCCACGTTTGTCGCCCTTGACGACCGAGTCCTGACCATCCTTCTTCCAGCCGTCGAAATGTGAGGGGGCCTGCTGCTGCATGGCCCGCAGGTCGGCACAGATGTCGGCATGGGCGCTACCGGCCAGCAGGACGGCCGCGACGGGAAGGATGAGCTTGGCGATGTTCCGCATGTGGATCCTTAAAACGGAAAGGGAGGCCGATTATAGCCTCCCTCCCCTGTCAGCCCGTGCAGGCTGACAGTTCTTGACACCGGTCCTGCCTACTTGAAACGCACCTTGCCGACCAGACGCATGTTGACGGTGGATTCGCCCGGCTCGAAGCTGGGTTCGGCCACGCTGGCGTTTTCCTGCACCATGTCCGAACGCATCATGGCGGCCTTGGCCATGGGGGCGGCGGCCGGTGCCGCATAGTTGCCCGAGCCTTCGAAGTCGACTGTCTCGATCACGGCATCCGACGGAGCGCGATGCATGGCGTTGGCGATGAAGCCGACGCGCTCTTCCAGGTTGCGATAGGTGGCATTGACCAGGGCCGCATCGAGCTTGCGGGCCGCCGCCGGGCTCAGCCCGAACTGCAGGCCGTTCAGGTTCAACAGGCTCTGTGCCGACGCCACAGTTTTGGGCAGTGCGCTCAGGTTCTCGGTGGTCATCTCCAGGTACTGGCCGACGCGCCAGCCTACCACTGCGCGGGCCTTGGCCGGCTGACGCGGTTGCTGGGGCGTGACCTGGGGCGGCTCGGCATAGACCGCATAGGTGTAGTAGCCGTAGCTCTTGAGCGTGGCTTGCGGGTCCTGGCGCTTCAACAGCTCGATGCCCTGCTTCATCTTCTGGTTCACGCGGGAGGCAGCGGTGGCCTTGTCCTTGTCTTGCTCTTCAACCTGCAGGGTCACGCGGGCCTGGTCATTGGGTACGCTGATCTCGCCATTGGCGGGAACCACTACCATGGTACCGGTGGTGGCGACGGCAGCCGGCATGCTGCCCTGGGCTTGCGCCGGAGTCTGCGCCTGGACCTGCGATGCCAGGCAAGCGGTCGCCAAAGCGGCGCCCAACATCAGTTTGCGGGAAGGTGTCATAGGGGATCCTCTTTATTCTTGGTCGTGGACGGGTGATGATAACTTCATGTTCAAGTCATTCACCCAGCACTTCGACGACTGCCCATCCGCTTGGTTCTTGGGCAAATGCAACAAGCGGTAACGACACGGCCCTTCAGCTCGCGCCCCCGTCATCCACATCGATGTGCAGGGGTGCAGGGGCGAAAAAAAACGCCACGGCGAACCGTGGCGTTTTTCTGCGCAAGTGGCAGATCAGTTCTTGCTTTGATCGACCAGCTTGTTGGCCTTGATCCAGGGCATCATGGCGCGCAGCTTCTCGCCCACGATTTCGATCTGGTGTTCGGCGTTGATGCGACGACGCGACATCAGGGTCGGCGCACCGGCCTTGTTTTCCAGGATGAAGCTCTTGGCGTACTCGCCGGTCTGGATGTCTTCCAGCACCTTCTTCATCGCAGCCTTGCTCTCGGCGTTGATCACGCGCGGGCCGGTCACGTACTCGCCGTATTCGGCGTTGTTGGAGATCGAGTAGTTCATGTTGGCGATGCCGCCTTCATAGATCAGGTCGACGATCAGCTTCAGTTCGTGCAGGCACTCGAAGTAGGCCATTTCCGGCGCGTAGCCGGCTTCCACCAGGGTTTCGAAACCGGCCTTGATCAGTTCCACGGTACCGCCGCACAGCACGGCCTGTTCGCCGAACAGGTCGGTTTCGGTTTCTTCGCGGAAGTTGGTTTCGATGATGCCGGCACGGCCGCCGCCGTTGGCGGTGGCGTACGACAGGGCCAGGTCACGGGCGCTGCCGGACTTGTCCTGGTGCACGGCGATCAGGTGCGGCACGCCGCCACCCTGGCTGTAGGTCGAACGCACGGTGTGGCCAGGGGCCTTGGGGGCGATCATGATGATGTCCAGGTCAGCGCGCGGCACGACTTGGCCATAGTGGATGTTGAAGCCGTGGGCGAAGGCGACGGTGGCGCCTTGCTTGGCGAACGGTGCGACGTTTTCGGCATAGACCTGGCCGATGTTTTCGTCGGGCAGCAGGATCATGATGACGTCGGCGTCCTTGACGGCGTCGTTCACTTCAGCGACCTTCAGGCCGGCCTTCTCGGCCTTGGACCAGGAAGCGCCGCCCTTGCGCAGGCCAACGGTGACCTTCACGCCCGAATCCTTCAGGTTCAGCGCGTGGGCGTGACCTTGCGAACCGTAACCGATGATGGTCACGTTCTTGTTCTTGATCAGGGACAGGTCTGCGTCTTTGTCGTAGAAAACTTTCATGATTTTTCCTATATTCCGAATAGCTCGAATTGAATGTATGTATGTGTGATGGGTACTGCCTGGCGCGGTCGATCAGATCTTCAGGATCCGTTCGCCGCGACCGATGCCGGAGCCGCCGGTACGGACCGTTTCCAGGATCGCAGTGCGGTCCAGGGCGTCGATGAAGGCGTCCAGCTTGCTCTTGGCGCCGGTCAGCTCGATCGTGTAGGTCTTCTCGGTGACATCGATGATGCGGCCACGGAAGATATCCGCAGTACGCTTCATCTCTTCCCGTTCCTTGCCCACTGCGCGCACCTTGATCAGCATCAGTTCGCGCTCGATGTGCGCGCCTTCCGTCAGATCGACGACCTTCACCACCTCGATCAGGCGGTTCAGGTGTTTGGTGATCTGTTCGATCACATCGTCCGAACCGGAGGTCACGATGGTCATGCGTGACAGGGTCGGGTCTTCGGTGGGTGCAACGGTGAGCGTTTCGATGTTGTAGCCGCGTGCGGAGAACAGACCCACGACACGGGACAAAGCGCCGGCTTCGTTTTCCAGCAGCACAGAAATGATATGGCGCATGATTAGAGATCCTCCGAACCCAGCAACATTTCAGTCAAACCCTTGCCCGCCTTGACCATGGGCCAGACGTTCTCGGTTTGATCCGTGATGAAGTTCATGAAGACCAGCCTGTCTTTCATGGCGAAGGCTTCGCGCAGCGCGCCGTCGACATCGCCCGGTTTCTCGATTTTCATGCCGACGTGGCCGTAGGACTCCGCCAGCTTGTTGAAGTCCGGCAGCGAATCCATGTAGGACTCCGAATAGCGGGAACCGTAGTCGATCTGCTGCCACTGGCGCACCATGCCCAGGAAGCGGTTATTCAACAGGATGATCTTGGGGGTCAGGTGATACTGCTTGCAGGTCGCCAGCTCCTGGATGCACATCTGGATCGAGGCTTCGCCGGTGATGCAGGCCACGGTCGCATCGGGGTTGGCCATCTGCACGCCCATGGCGTACGGCAGGCCTACGCCCATGGTGCCCAGGCCACCGGAGTTGATCCAGCGACGCGGCTTGTCGAAGCCGTAGTATTGCGCGGCCCACATCTGGTGCTGGCCGACGTCGGAGGTGATGAAGGCGTCACCCTTGGTCACTTCCCACACCTTCTGCACCACGGATTGCGGCTTGATGAATTCGTCCGAGGTAGCGAACTTGAGGCAATCACGCTTGCGCCACTCGTTGATCTGCTTCCACCAGTTGTCCAGCGCCGCGCCGTTCTGGCGGGTCTCGGCGGCATCCAGCTGGGCCAGCATTTCCTGCAGCACGTCCTTGACGTTGCCCACGATGGGGATGTCGACCTTGACGCGCTTGGAAATCGACGACGGGTCGATATCGATATGAATGATCTTGCGGGCGTTCGAGGCGAAGTGCTTCGGATTGCCGATCACGCGATCGTCGAAACGGGCACCGATGGCGATGAGCACGTCGCAGTGCTGCATGGCCATGTTGGCTTCATAGGTGCCGTGCATGCCGGGCATGCCCACGAACTTGTCGCTGGACGAACGATAGGCGCCCAGGCCCATCAGGGTGTTGGTACAGGGATAGCCCAGGCGATCGACCAGCTTGTTCAACTCGGGCGAGGCATTGGCCAGGATGATGCCGCCACCGGTGTAGATCATCGGACGCTCGGCCGACAGCAGCAGCTGCAGTGCCTTGCGGATCTGGCCCGAGTGGCCCTTGTCGACCGGCTTGTAGGAACGCATTTCCACCGCCTTCGGATACTCGTAGGCGCAGGTATGCATGGTGATGTCCTTCGGGATATCGACCAGCACGGGGCCGGGACGGCCGGTGGTGGCGATATAGAAGGCCTTCTTGACGGTTTCCGCCAGGTCCTTCACATCCTTCACGAGGAAGTTGTGCTTCACGCAGGGGCGGGTAATACCGACAGTGTCGCACTCCTGGAACGCGTCCTGACCGATGGCGGTCGACGGCACCTGGCCGGAGATCACCACCATGGGGATGGAGTCCATGTAGGCCGTGGCCAGGCCGGTGACGGCATTGGTCACACCGGGGCCGGAGGTGACGATGGCCACGCCGACCCGTTGCGAGCTGCGCGAATACGCGTCCGCAGCGTGCACGGCAGCCTGTTCGTGACGAACCAGGATGTGCTGGAATTTGTCTTGCTTGAAGATTGCGTCGTAGATATAGAGGACGGCGCCACCAGGGTAGCCGAAGACGTGTTCAACACCCTCTTCAGCCAGGCAACGGACGAGTATATCCGCGCCGGTGAGTTGCTCAGCACTCATGCTGCTTCCTTTCAAGGTCCATTGGAAATTGATCGGATGTTCTCTCCTGACGGAATCGCATTCGTCGTCTTGCCGGCAGCATCCCTTTATTGTGCGGTCACGCCGTTTCTGCGCTCCAACCGTAGTGGAGTTTGAAACGCCGCTCAACGCGACTCGTTCAGCCTTGGTACAAGTTCGACTCTTACTGATTCCTCGCGCTTGTGGCACGGGTTAGAACAAACAAGCTTTAAACCTATAAAGCATTTCCTGCACCGGCACGACCTTATGTGAAGCACCGGCAAGGAACAAAAACGCCCCAGATGTGGGAGGCGGGAAACAGGACAGTAATGCGTTGCATCATTTTGGTCAAGCTAATTCAGGTGGAATGGCGGCGAAATGATCGCCTGCACTCGCGTTTGTGGCGCCGCCCGGGGATAAACTTCAGGACAAAGACAGCCAACTTTGCTAGCATTCGGTCTGCTTTTTGACGATTTCTTGCATTTTTCGCATTTCGGCTGGCCAGACATGAACATCTTTGCCCGTGTTGGCCGGCAACCCATCCGGCACACCGTATTGCATGGCAACTGACAAAGAACTCTCCGATTTTCTTGAAAGTGTCGAACGCCGCGCCTTCAAACAGGCGGTGTATGCCGTGCGCAAGGACGAAGCCGCGTTGGACATCGTTCAGGATGCGATGATCAAGCTGGCCGAGAAATACGGCGACAAACCGGTCGGCGAATTGCCGATGCTGTTCCAGCGCATCCTGCAAAACACCATCCATGACTTCTTCCGCCGCGAAAAGGTGCGCAACACCTGGGTGAGCCTGTTCTCCAGCTTTGGCGGCAACCACAGCGATGGCGACGGCCCGGACGACTTCGACGTCCTGGAAAGCCTGGAATCGGAAGACGGCTCCGAAGCCGCCGAATCCAGCGCCGACAAGGTCGAGCGCGAGCAGACCCTGAACCTGATCGATGCCGAAATACAAAAGCTGCCTACGCGTCAACGGGAAGCATTCCTGATGCGTTATTGGCAGGACATGGACGTGGCGGAAACGGCCGCCGCCATGGGTTGCTCCGAAGGTAGCGTCAAAACCCATTGCTCCCGCGCAACGCACGCGCTGGCTCAAGCCCTAAGAGCCAAAGGAATCTCATTATGAAGAACAAGGAAATGCAATTCGCCTACAAGGTGAAGCTGGCGCTTGACGCCAATCTGGACAACCTGTCCGACGACACCCTGCAAAGCCTGGCCGCTGCCCGCCGGGTCGCGCTGGCACGCAAGAAACACACGCCCATGACCGTGCGCGTGGAACAGCCCTTGCTGGCCGGCGCCTTCGGCGGCGGCATGCTGCATCAGGAAAGCCCGTCCTGGTGGAACCGCCTGGGAGTGGCCGCGCCGCTGCTGGTGGGCATCATCCTCTTTGCCGGCATCTATCAGCACGAGAACGCCAAGCGCGTCTCCTACCTGGCCGACATCGATGCGGCCGTGCTCTCCGACGAGCTGCCGCTGTCGGCTTACCTGGACCATGGTTTCAACGCCTTCCTGGCAGAAAAGGGACAATAGAACGATGCGCAAGACCACCGGCACTCCCGTCAACGCCTACGCCCGCCTTTCGCGCATCGCGCTGGCGCTGGCCGTGCTGGCCGGTGGATTGAGCTGCGCCTGGACCGTGGCGCAGAACACGCAGACCGTCGCACCCGCCGCCGCCCCGGCATCGCCACCTGCAGCCAGCCCGGCCAACGCTGGCAGCGCAGCAGCACCGACAGCACCGGCTGCAGCTGCAGCAGCTGCTAGCACGGCAGGCGCCTCCCATCCCGCCAAGTCCGCCACCAAGACCGCCGCCCGCAAGCCCGAGAGCAAGCTGGCCTGGGCCAATCTCTCGCAAGCCCAGCACGAAGCACTGGAACCGCTGACCGGCGAGTGGCCGCGCATGAGCGAGCTGCAGAAGGAAAAATGGCTGGAGATCGGCAAGCGTTACGCCAAAATGAAGCCGGAAGAGCAACAGCGCCTGCATGAACGCATGCGCGACTGGGTCAAGCTGACCCCGGCACAGCGCAGCGCCGCCCGCACCAACTACGCCCGTGCCAAGAAGCTCGATGCGGAAGAAAAGCACGAGCAGTGGACCAAGTACCAGCAATTGTCCGAAGAGCAGAAAAAGAAGCTCGCCGAAGCCAAGCTGCCGCGCCGCGTTGCCAAGCTTCCGACCACGCCGTCGGCCGCTGCGCCCACCATCCAGCTCCCAGCCGAGGCGCTGGATCGGCCGCTGCCTGTCGTCCCGGCCCCAAGCCCGGCCGCAGCACCTGCTCCGGCCTTGGTGCCAGGCTCGCAAGCCGCGCCGGTACCGGCCCTGACACCCACTGCAGCGGCTCCGACCACGGTAGCCATCAGTGCCGCAGCGACCTCGCCAGCCGTGACGGCTGCAACGAACACGACGGCTGACAGCAAGTAAGCCCGCCATTCTGCCTGGTCCGATCATCCGGACAAGTTCGCGCCGTTCTGTCGCCCCCCCTGCTCCCTCGGTCCTCCCACCGCTTCCGCGCTCGACGCAAGTCGCTACTCCCCCACCTTTCCCACCTTGCGCTGGCTCAAGTCAGCGCATAGGCAAGCCGGCCCGATTGCTTTACCATCTGCGGGCCGCGCCAGCGGCATGCATGCCCGCGATCTGGAGAGTGGCCGAACCCCATCACCACCCCTCCCTGCGGCCACCACACCAAAACCAGGACCGAACCAGGACCATGACGGATTTCACCACGCCCTCCCTGCGCCGCCGCCTCAGCAGCATGCTGTATGAATCGATGCTGCTGTTCGGCGTGCTGTTCATGTCCGGCTGGCTGTTCTCCACCCTGCTGCAACAGCGCCACGCACTCTACCTGCGCCACGCTCTCGAAGCCTGGCTGTTCCTGGTGCTGGCGGTCTATTTCATCTGGTTCTGGACCCACGGCGGGCAGACCCTGGCGATGAAGACCTGGCGCTTCAGGGTGGTCGATCGCCAGGGGCAGCCGGTCGGGCTGTGGCGCGCGACGCTGCGTTTCCTGCTGGCCTGGCTGTGGATATTGCCGGGGCTGGCACTGGCCTCGCTGGCACGCGGACAACACTGGCTGCTGGTCCTGATCCCGGCGGCCAACCTGCTTCTCTGGGCGCTGACCAGCAGGGTTGATCGGCAAGGCCAGTTCCTGCACGACCGCCTCGCCGGCACACGCCTGGTCGACATCACCCCACCGCTGAAAGCGCCCCTGCAGCAAGCCGACGCCAAGTCATGAAGCGGACATGAGCGCAGCGTGGCGCTCTGTTATGCTCTCGGGCGACCGCATGCGCCTGCATGCCCGCCCACCCGATCGCCCGGACGCCAGCCCGCATGATTTCACGCATCTCCAGAACCCTGCTCCTCATCCAGTTCGGCATTGCGATCCTGTTCTACCTCCTGCTGCGGCATTTCGAGTGGCCTATCGTGCCAGCCGCCCTGGGCGGCCTCCTCATCGTCCTGCTGCTGCGCGCGCAGATCACCGCCAACAGCTTCTTCCTGACCTGGCCGTATCGCGGCCGCACCTCCAACCCGGTGGAAATCAGCTGGCTGCAGGTCGGCACCCTGTTCCTGCGGGAGTTCCGCGCGACCATGCTGTGCTCCTCCTGGGCCATGCCCTTCCTGCGTTTCGACCAGTTCAGCTATCCCGATACGACCTCGCTGCCGGTCCTGCTGATCCACGGCTATGGCTGCAACAGCGGCTACTGGCGCTGGATGAGCCTGGCGCTGCGCCAGGCCCACATCACCCACTATGCACTGGACATGGAGCCGGTCTTCGGCAGCATCGACGAGTACGCGCCGCTGGTGCATGCCGCCGTGCAACGCGTGCTGGCCGAGACCGGCCAGAAGAAGATCGTCATCGTCGCCCACAGCATGGGTGGACTGGCCGCCCGCGCCTACCTGCGCGACCACGGCTGCGACCGCGTGGCCCGCGTGATCACCCTGGGCTCGCCCCACCATGGCACGGCCATCGCCAACTTCGGCATCGGCATCAATTGCGGGGAAATGAACTGGCTGGGCCGCTACGAAGAAGGCCGCAGCAGCGAATGGCTGCAAAAGCTCGCCGCCACCGAAGAAGCGGACGCCCTGTCGCACATCGTCTCGATCTACTCCCATCACGACAACATCATCTCGCCGCAGAGTTCAGCTCACCTGGATGGGGCCTGGAATATCCCGGTCATCGGCATCGGCCACGTCGCACTGGCGCTGGAGCCCTCCATCCAGAAGATGGTGATCGACCTGATCCACAACGCCCGTGAATAGCATCTGAAAAGGGCCGCCAAAAAGCACAATGCCGTCCAGCACTGGCGGGACGGCATCGGGATGGCCACCGGGCAACGACCGGTAGTCTGATAGTGCGCAAGAGGACGTGACTGCTTCTTCTTGCTTCTTCTTATTTCTTGGTTGCGTCCTGCAGCTTCTGACCGGCCTGCTCCATCTTTTCGCCGGTCTTCTGCGCCAGGTCCTTGGCGCCTTCCTTGGTCTTTTCGTAGGCTTCCTTGGCCTCGACCTTGGCCTGATCCAGGGCGCCATCGAGCTTGGAACCGGACTCGCTGGTCTGGTCCTTGGCCTGACCGGTCACCTCGTCAAGCTTCTTGCCGGCGTCCTGCACGGCGCCATCGATCTTCTTGCCCAGGGCCTCGGCCGGACCCGGCTCTTCCTTCTTCTGGCAGGCCGCCAGCAGGGAAATGGCGGCAACGCTCACGACCACGCCGGCCAACAGTTTGGACATCTTGTTCATGTTGTCATCCTTTTCATTCATATAATCGATTCCAAAAGGTCGGAATTCGGGGAAGACGATAGCACAACAGCAAGCCCCGGCCCGTTGTCGCGAAAATTGCTTACATTTCTTGCAAATCCGTCGATCATCGCGAAAGATCGGTGAACATCAGCATTTCCTCGTCCGAAAAGCCGGCCGCCCGCCTGGCCTCCAGATTGAACGGCCCGCGCAGGGGTGGCGCCTTGTGGCGCAGACACAACTGCGCGAAGGTAGCCACCGGGTCCAGCTGGCGCTGCTCGCACAACCAGTTGAACCAGCGATTGCCAATCAGCACATGGCCCACCTCGTCGCGCATGATGATGTCCAGGATCTCCGCCGCCGCCAGGTCGCCGGCCTGCGCCAGCTTGGCACGTACCGGCGGTGCCGCGTCCAGCCCGCGCGCTTCCAGCGTACGCGGCACCAGCGCGATGCGCGCCAGGACATCGCCCTTGGTCGATTCCGCCATGTCCCACAAGGCATTGTGGGCAGTGAAATCACCATAGGCATAGCCAAGAGTCTTCAGATGGTCGGCCAGCAAACTGAAGTGATAGGCCTCTTCATCGGCGACCTGCATCCAGTCTGCGTAGAAATCACGAGGCATGCCGGGAAAGCGCCAGACCGCGTCCAGCGCCAGGTTGATGGCATTGAACTCGATATGCGCCAGGGCATGGATCAGCGCCGCCCGGCCCTCGGGCGTACCCATGGAACGATGCTTCACCTCCAGCGGCGATACCAGTTCCGGCCGCGCCGGACGGCCCGGGATCCCGCTGCCCTCGTCCAGCGCTGCCAGATCCTCCTGCTCCAGGGGCAGTTCGCCCGCCGACCACGCGGCCCGCAGGCTGCGCACTGCGCCGCACTTCATATCCGGACGAGTTTCCTTCAGGCAAGACAGGGCGGCACGACGCAGGCCGGTGAATGAAAAGACTTCATCTGGGGAAGAGGACTGATCCAAGGAACTGACTTTCAGGGAAGGTAAAATACGCGGTTGAGGACGCCGGACTTGTCTCCATATGAAGACAAGTTCACCGCAAGGCAAGGCACCACATACCGACCAGCAGGTAACGAGGAGACAATTTTATTATGGCGATCTACCAATTGGAGCAGGACACCCCCGAAATCCACGATACCGCCTACGTGGCGGAATCATCCACCGTGGTGGGGAAGGTGAAGATGGAGGCGCATTCCAGCGTCTGGTTCAACGTGGCCATCCGTGGCGACAATGAGCTCATCACCATCGGCGAGAACAGCAATGTGCAGGAAGGGGCCGTACTGCATACCGATGTGGGGTATCCGATGGTGATCGGCAAGAATGTCACCATCGGCCATCAGGCCATGCTGCACGGCTGCACCATCGGCGAAGGCGCGCTGATCGGCATCCAGGCGGTGGTGCTCAATGGCGCCAGGATCGGCAAGAACTGCCTGGTCGGCGCTGGCGCGCTGGTGACCGAGGGCAAGGAGTTCCCCGACAACTCGCTGATCATCGGCACCCCCGCCAAGGCGGTTCGCCAGTTGAGTGAAGAAGATATCGCGCGCATGCACGCCGGCACGGACAGCTATGTCCAGCGCGCGCAACAGTTCAAGGCCAAGCTCAAGCGCATCGCCTGAGCCGCCAAGCAAAGGAAACAATGAAAGACACGCTGCAAAAATTCCTGGTCGACAACGCCCCCGTGCGGGGCGAGCTGGTCGAAATCTCCGACACCTGGCGCCAGGTCCAGGCCCGCCGCGACTATCCGGTCGCGGTACGTACGCTGCTGGGCGAGATGCTGGCGGCGTCCGCCCTGCTCTCGGCCAACCTGAAGTTCAATGGCATGATCGTCATGCAGATTCACGGCGATGGCCCCGTCAAGCTGCTGGTGGTGGAGTGCGACTCCGAACTGCAGCTGCGCGCCACCGCCAAGCTGGCTGACGACACCGAGATCGCCGACGACGCCACCCTGACCGACCTGGTCAATGCCAATGGGGATGGCCGCTTCGTCATCACCCTCGATCCCAAGGACAAGCTGCCGGGTCAGCAGGCCTACCAGGGCGTGGTGCCACTGGATGGCGACAGCGTGGCTACCGTGATCGAAAACTACATGCTGCGTTCCGAGCAACTGGACACCAAGCTCTGGCTGGCCGCCGACGAACACGTCTCACGCGGCCTGCTGCTGCAGAAGCTGCCCACCATCGGCGGCACCGCCGCCCCCACCGCCAAGCCTGAAGGCGAGCTGGAAGCCTGGAACCACATGGTCATGCTGGGCGACACCTTGCGGCGCGAGGAATTGCTCTCCACCGACATCGCCACGCTGATGCACCGCCTGTTCTGGGAACAGAACATCCGTGTCTTCGACCCGGTACATCCGCAATTCCACTGCTCCTGCTCGCGCGAGAAGGTCGGCAACATGCTGAAGATGCTAGGCCAGGAGGAAATCGCCGAAGCACTGACGCAGATGGAGAAGCTGGCCATCGACTGCGACTTCTGCGGGCAGCACTATGAGTTCGATGCGGTGGATTGCGCGCAACTGTTCGTGGCTGATGTAAGTGGTGCTAGCGAGGCGGGAGAGGTTCGCCATTAAAGAGGCAGGCTACCCGGGAAAGGGCCGAATTTATTCGGGAATGTCCAGCAAATCGGCACGGGTAGCCACTTCAGCTAGCCGGCGCGGCACTGTCGCTGATGGAACGCGCTTATAATCGCCAGATGCCTTCCCCTATCCGCCCTTTCCCTGAATATTCTCGTCTGGCCCGCGACCGCGCCCCGGAGGCGACGGGTCCTCAAGACGAGAATGAACAGCGCTTGCAGGCCTTGATCCATGAAGGCCTTGAAGCCGGCCCCGCGATCAATGTCGGTATCGACGAGCTCGCGGATCAGCTTCGCGCTCGTATCCACGCACGCCCCGCCAAAGCTCGTTGACGACTCGCTGACGATTTCGCGTGCGCATCAGCCTGACTCTAAGTCCCGTCGCGAAACGCGACATTCTGGATATCTCCGACTATTACGCTGACGTTTCCCTCGCCTTGGCGGAACGCTTTGTCGAAGAACTTCAACGCAGCCTGCATGGCCTCACGCAGCACCCCGACAAGGGCTCCCGACGATACGCACACCTCTTGCCAGATCGCTCGCTGCGCACGTGGCCGCTCGATCGCTTCCCCTATCTGCTGTTCTATCGTTCACACGATGAAACACTCAAGCTGCTGCGGGTACTGCATGAAAGGCGAGCGCTCACCCGCAAGCTGATGAAGCATTAGGGCCCTAGACGTAACCCCATCCGTTTGGCAAGGCCTGCCGGAAGCAAACGCCGAACGGGATCACTCCTGATCCGGCACCAGCAGCGCCATCTGCTGCGCATCCAGGTAAGTCCACTCCCCCTCCTCCAGCCCCAGCGCCTCCAGTTGCAAGCCACCGATGGCGACCCGGGACAGGGCGCTGCAATGATTGCCGGCGGCAGCCAGCATGCGCTTGACCTGATGGTATTTGCCCTGCTCCAGCACGATCTCCAGCAGGTGTTCGCCCAGTTGGCGGCAGCGGGTGGCGGCCAGTGGCGCCGGTTCGTCGTGCAGTTGCACGCCCGCCTTCAGTTGGTCGATCAGCGCCTGGGTCACCGGCTCGGCGGTGGTGGCCGCATACACCTTGGGGACGTGGCGCTTGGGCGAGGATTGGGCGTGGATGAAGGCGCCGTCGTCGGACATCAGCAACAGCCCGGTGGTATCGTGATCCAGCCGCCCCACCGGTTGCACATCGCGCCAGGTGAACTGCTCCGGCAGCAAGGTCAGCACACCCGGATGATGGCTGGGCTTGCGCGAGCACTCGATGTTGGGCGGCTTGTTGATGGCGATGTAGACGTGCTCGCGGTATTCCCACTCTTCCTCGAAGATGGTCAGTACCAGCCCGGTGGGTTCGGGCGTGGCCCGGTAATCGTCCACCACTTCACCACCGATCGAGACTTCACCATCCTCGATCAATTCACGACAATACTTGCGCGAACCGAAACCCTGCGATTGCAGGATGCGGTCCAGGGTCAGCTTGGCCATGTCAGCCTTCTCCTTGTTCGTTCTGTCCGGACTTGCCGGCCTTGGCCTGCTTGGGCTCCAGGATCTGGCGGGCGATGCCGCGCAGGATGTTGACCTCTTCGGCCTCCAGCTGGGCGCGCGAAAACATGCGCTTCAAGCGCGGCATCAGTTTCTTGGGATTGTCGGGATTGAGGAAATCGATGGACACCAGGGCCTGCTCCAGGTGGGCAAACATGCCCTCGATCTCGGCCACGCTGGCACTCTGGCCATGGAACCCGACCTCGCCCGGCGCGCGTGCATCGCCGCTGGTCTGCATCGGCCCGCCCTGCACTTCCAGCTCCGTCATGCGGCACTCGTAGGCCAGCACCTGCACCGCCTGCGCCAGGTTCAGCGAGGAATAGTCGGGATTGGCCGGGATGTTCAACAACGCCTGGCACTTCTGCACCACCTCGTTGGGCAGGCCAAAGCGCTCGTTGCCGAACAGCAGCGCGGCATTGAGCCCGGTATCGCGTGACAGCTGGCCGGCCAGCTCGCGGGGGGAGACCACCGGCGGCGAAAACTCGCGCAACCGGGCGCTGACGGCGGCGGCGAAGTTGCAGCCTTGCAACGCTTCTTCCACGCTGCCGACGATGCGTGCATTTTGCAACACATCCAGGGCGCCACTGGCGAAGGCAATGGCTTCATCTTCCTTGACCGCGTCCGGAAAGCGTGGATTGACCAGCACCAGCTCCGAAAAGCCCATGGTCTTGATGGCCCGCGCGGCCGAGCCGATATTGCCCGGACTGCTGGTATTGACCAGAACGAAACGCAAACGGCTGAAAAGAGATTGTCCTGACACTTGCTTGTTCATTTAAAATAGCGGGATTCGCGCCCCAGGATAGGATATTGGCAAAACGTCAATATTGCAGCAACAGATCAAACCCAGGTTGGCTCAGGTTGATCGATTTGCGCCCCGGACTGCATGGCAAACCCGCAAGCATAACAGCCGCGGGTGGCGCAACGCTCATTAATTTCATCGTCGCACTGGTTTGACTGCCGGGTTTCGCCTGGCCAGCTGTTCCGCAAGCTTGACGCGGGAGGCCGGCCCGTCGGCCATGGCGACGATGAGCAACGCAGCCATCGTCAACGATGGCCGCAATTTTAACGGAACCATCGGAATGATCATCCCACCCATGCTCAACACGGCGATCAAGGCAGCTCGCCGCGCCGCCACCATCATCAACCGTGCGTCCTTCGACGTGTCGCTGCTGAAAGTCTCCAAGAAGTCGCACAACGACTTCGTCACCGAAGTGGACAAGGCCGCCGAGGATGCCATCATCGACGTGCTCAAGAACGCCTACCCCGACCACGCCATCCTGGCCGAAGAGTCCGGTGCTTCCGACAACCTGCATGATGAAAACGAAAACGTCTGGATCATCGATCCGCTGGACGGCACCACCAACTTCATCCACGGCTTCCCGCAATACTGCGTCTCGATCGCCCTGCAACAGCGCGGCATCATCACCCAGGCGGTAGTCTACGACCCCACCCGCAACGACCTGTTCACCGCCTCCAAGGGCGCGGGCGCCTACCTGAACGAAAAGCGCATCCGCGTGGGCAAGCGCGACAAGATCGCCGACGCCCTGATCGGCACCGGCTTCCCCTTCCGCGACCTGGACGGCCTGAACGAATACGTCACCATGTTCAAGGTCATGACCGAGCACAGCGCCGGCCTGCGCCGCCCGGGCGCTGCCGCCCTGGACCTGGCCTATGTCGCCGCCGGCCGCCTGGACGGTTTCTTCGAGAAGGGCCTGAAGCCCTGGGACATCGCCGCCGGCTCCCTGCTGGTGACCGAAGCGGGCGGTATCGTGGGCACCTTCAAGGGTGACTCCGACTACCTCTACAAGGGCGACGTCATCGCCGGCAGCCCGAAGATCTTCGCGCAACAGGTCAACCTGCTGTCCGAATTTGCCTGATCCTTCACTTTTGCTTAAGCTCGTCTCGTGATCACACCCCGGTAGCCGCACTGGCATTGCTGCTATAGTGCCGCTACCGGCGATGACCGAGGAGACGACATGACCACCCCGCCTGACGCAGCCACGCTGCCCCAGTCCAGTCCTTCCGCCTGCGCCTTGCCGGCGGGCTACCACAGCGTCACTCCCTACCTGATCGTGCAGGCTTCCTCCGAGGCCATCGCTTTCTACGGCCGTGCCTTCGGCGCCGTGGAAGTCATGCGCCTGGACGGTCCCCACGGCAAGGTCTGGCACGCCGAAATCCAGATCGGCGATGCCCGCGTGATGCTGGCCGACGAACATCCCGAACTGGGCTTCCTGAGCCCGCAGACGCTGGGCGGCGCAGGCGTAAGCCTGCTGGTCTACGTGGCCGACGTCGATGCCGTCTTCAGCCAGGCGATGGCCGCCGGCGCCGTGCAATTGCGACCGGTGCAGAACCAGTTCTACGGCGACCGCTCCGGCACCCTGCGTGATCCCTTCGGCCACGTCTGGTCGATTGCCACCCACATCGAAGACCTCAGCAACGAAGAAATCTGCGCGCGCTCGCGCGAACTGCTGGCGCGCCGCTGCAAGAAGCTGGTCGATCACAACAACTGAACCCTGCCGCCCATCCCCACCATCCCCACC
>NZ_PKOI01000037.1:0-11663 GCF_002870055.1 Herbaspirillum sp. BH-1
CCGCCGCGCCTGAAGCGCCCGCCGCCCCCCAGGCCCGTACCGTGGTGATCGATACTCCGGTGCGTGCCGGCCAGCGCATCTATGCGCGTGGCGCCGACCTGGTGGTGCTGGCCGCCGTCAACAACGGTGCCGAACTGATCGCCGACGGCTGCATCCACGTCTACGCGCCCTTGCGCGGCCGGGCGCTGGCCGGTGCGTCGGGCAATACCGAGGCGCGCATCTTCGCCGCTTCACTGGAAGCGGAACTGGTTTCCATTGCCGGAGTCTATCGAACCTTCGAGAACGGTCACGCGCCGGAGCTCGCGGGCAAGCAGGTGCAGGTGCGCCTGCAGGGCGAACGCATCGACGTGCTGCCGATGTCGGCGTCGTGAGCCTCCGGTGACCATCATCATCTAAACGAATAATCGGGCCGGACCCCACCGGCGTACTGTTCTTCTTAAGGAGTTTTTCGTGGCAAAAATCATCGTTGTGACTTCGGGTAAGGGCGGCGTCGGCAAAACGACGTCCAGCGCCAGTTTCGCATCGGGCCTGGCCATGCGTGGCCACAAGACGGCCGTGATCGACTTCGACGTCGGTCTGCGCAACCTGGACCTGATCATGGGCTGCGAGCGCCGCGTGGTCTACGACCTGATCAACGTGATCAACAAGGAAGCCACGCTGAACCAGGCCCTGATCAAGGACAAGCACTGCGACAACCTGTTCATCCTGCCGGCCTCGCAGACCCGCGACAAGGACGCCCTGACCGAAGAAGGCGTGGAGCGCGTGCTGGGCGACCTGTCGAAGATGGACTTCGAATACATCATCTGCGATTCGCCGGCCGGCATCGAGCATGGCGCGGTGATGGCACTGACCTTCGCCGACGAGGCCATCGTGGTGTCCAACCCGGAAGTGTCGTCGGTGCGCGACTCGGACCGCATCCTGGGCATCATCCAGGCCAAGTCGCGTCGTGCCTCGGCCGGCGGCGAGCCGGTCAAGGAGCATCTGCTGATCACCCGCTATTCGCCCAAGCGCGTGGAAGACGGCGAGATGCTGTCCTATACCGACGTGCAGGAAATCCTGCGCATTCCCCTGATCGGCATCATTCCCGAGTCGGAAACCGTGCTGCAGGCCTCCAACCAGGGCTCCCCGGCCATTCACCTGAAGGACTCCGACGTGGCGCAGGCCTACCAGGACGTGGTGTCGCGCTTCCTCGGCGAGACCGTCGAACTGCGTTTCACCACCTACGAAAAGCCGGGTCTGCTGCAGCGCATCTTCGGAGGTAAGTGACATGTCCCTGCTTTCTTTCCTGTTCCCCAGCAAGCCCAAGAGCGCGGTGGCGGCGAAGGAGCGGCTGCAGATCATCATCGCCCGCGAGCGCTCCAATGGCCGTCAGGGTCCGGACTTCCTGCCGGCCCTGCACAAGGAACTGATCGAGGTCATCTCCAAGTACACCAAGGTCAATGCCGACGACATCAAGATCTCGCTGGACCGCCAGGGCAACCTGGAAGTGCTGGACGTGAACGTGGTGCTGCCCGACAGCGACGTCCCGGCGGCCTGACGCGACGGTCGCCACCGATGCAAGGGCAGCCCTGGCTGCCCTTTCGTCCATCTGAGTCTCCTTGTCGATAACCTGCCCTTGTCCAGCCTGATGCCATGAAGATCGGGATCATCTCTTCCGACGCCGATACCGTCACGCTGGTGACGCAACTGGCCGAACGTCACGACGCCACCGTCTATCGTGGCGCCGATGGCTTTGCTGCAGCCTGCGACGATGGCGCCCAGCTGGTGGTGCTGGACCTGGATGACGTGCAACGGCATCTCCAGGCGATCACGGTGCTAGTGCAACGCCATCGCCCACCGGCGGCCGCCAAGGCCAGACCGGTATTGCTGCTGTTGTGCACGCCGGCGCACCAGGCCTGGCTGCGCAGCCTGCTGCTGGCCGGTGCCGACGATTTCCTGGTGAAGCCGGTGCGGCGCCAGGAACTGGCTTTGCGCCTGGACCTGCTGCTGCTGGCCGCGCAGCCCTATGAGGCGCCGCCCAGCATCGTCGAGGCCGGCGGTTTCATGGTCGACCTGGCGCGCCTGCGCGTGACCCATCCGGGGCTGCCGCATCTGGATGCCACGCTGACCCGCAAGGAGGCCGAACTGGCGTTGCTGTTCATGCAGCACCTGGGGCGCCCGCTGTCGCGTGCCTTCCTGCAGGAGCGCATCTGGGGCGCCGAGCCGGAGACCCCGACCCGCACCATCGATACCCATGTCTCGCGCATCCGGACCAAGCTGGGCCTGCAACCGGCCAATGGCTACCAGCTGGCGACCGTCTACGGCTACGGTTATCAGCTGGAACGGCTGGAATAGCCGCCGGGGCCGGTCAGCGGGCTGTTGTTTTTGTCGTTTCCAGTGAACGCCAAACCTGATCCATGTCACAGACATATACCGATTATCGGGGACCGCCCCAACCCGAAATGGCCCGAAGAGTATAATTATTCCCAAAACCGGGGCCGAAACTGTTCGAAATTGTCCGTTTCGGGACTCATAGATCGCACCATCCCAGCTCATCGGCACTGCTGCCGCGCACTCCATGCATTTGCTCGCTGTCGGACTCAACCACACTACCGCGCCTGTCTCGCTGCGCGAGAAAGTGGCCTTCCCCGCTGACCAGATCGGTCAGGCGGTGTCGTCCGCGCGTGCCTGGTTTGGCGGCAATGACAAGATCATCGCCAGCGGTGAAGCGGCCATCCTCTCCACCTGCAACCGCACCGAGCTGTATGCCGCGGCGGCGGCCGGACGCGACGGGGTGGAGTTCGCCATCGACCGCACCGCGCAGTTCCTGGCCGATTACCATCACATCCCCTACGCCGACCTGCGCCCCTATCTGTATTCGCTGCCGCAGGACAATGCCGTGCGCCACGCCTTCCGCGTCGCTTCTGGCCTGGATTCGATGGTCCTGGGCGAGCCGCAGATCCTGGGCCAGATGAAGGATGCGGTGCGCCAGGCCGACGCCGCCGGCGGGCTTGGCACCTACCTGCATCAGCTGTTCCAGCGCACCTTCGCGGTGGCCAAGGAAGTGCGCACCACGACCGAGATCGGCGCCCATAGCGTGTCGATGGCGGCAGCGGCGGTGAGGCTGTCACAGCGCATCTTCGATTCGATCTCGGGCCAGAACGTGCTCTTCATCGGCGCCGGCGAGATGATCGAACTGTGCGCCACCCACTTCGCCGCGCAGAATCCCAAGACCCTGACGGTGGCCAACCGCACCATGGAGCGCGGCGAAACCCTGGCCCATCGCTTCAACGGCCGCGCCATCCGCCTGGCCGACCTGCCGGCGCAGTTGGCCAGTTTCGACATCGTGGTCTCCTGTACCGCCTCGCAACTGCCCATCATCGGCCTGGGGCTGGTGGAACGGGCCGTCAAGGCGCGCCGCCACAAACCCATCTTCATGGTCGACCTGGCCGTGCCACGCGACATCGAAGCCGAAGTCGGCCGCCTGGATGACGTCTTCCTCTACACCGTGGACGACCTGGCCTCGGTGGTCCAGAGCGGCGTCGAAAACCGCCAGGCAGCGGTGGCGCAGGCCGAGGCCATCATCGAGACCCGCGTGCAGTCCTTCATGCACTGGATCGACAGCCGCGCCATGGTGCCGCTGATCCAGGACCTGCAGGAAACCGGTGAGGCCCTGCGCCTGGCCGAACTGGATCGCGCCCGTCGCATGCTGGCCAAGGGCGACGACGTGGAAGCCGTCCTGGAAGCCCTCTCCAAGGGCTTGACCGCGAAGTTCCTGCACGGCCCGCAACAGGCCCTGCACCACGCCCAGGGCGAACAGCGCAGCCAGCTGGCTTCGCTGCTGCCGCAACTGTTCCGCGCCAAGCGTTAGCGTTCCCCTCTCCCGCCGCCTGCATCCTTGCCTGATGCCGACGGCTGATCGTGCTGCCTTTCCCGGGCCGCCGATATCTCCTTCTTCCCCTGTTTTACGTTACCGGATTCGACACCCATGAAACCATCGATGCTCGCCAAACTCGACCAGCTTGCCGAACGGCTGGAAGAGCTCAACAGCCTGCTGGCCCAGGAAGATGCCACCGCCAACATGGACAACTTCCGCAAGATGACCCGCGAACACGCCGAACTGGGGCCGCTGGTGGCGCTGTATCACGATTACGTGCAGGCCGGCGACGACATCCGCACCGCCCAGGAACTGCTGTCGGACCCTGACATGAAGGCCTTCGCCCAGGAAGAGATCGACGGCGCCAAGGCACGCATGGAGGCGCTGGAACTGGACCTGCAGAAGATGCTGCTGCCGCGCGACCCCAATGACGAACGCAACATCTTCCTGGAAATCCGCGCCGGCACCGGTGGCGATGAATCGGCCCTGTTTGCCGGCGACCTGCTGCGCATGTACACGCGTTATGCCGAACGCCAGCGCTGGCAGGTGGAGATCGTCTCGTCCTCCGAATCGGAACTGGGTGGCTACAAGGAAGTGATTGCCCGCATCGTCGGCTTCGGCGCCTATTCGCGCCTGAAGTTCGAATCTGGCGGCCACCGCGTGCAGCGCGTGCCGGCCACCGAAACCCAGGGCCGCATCCACACGTCGGCCTGCACGGTGGCGGTGATGCCCGAGGCCGACGAGGTCGAGGATGTGGACATCAACCCGGCCGATATCCGCATCGATACCTACCGGGCCTCCGGTGCCGGCGGCCAGCACATCAACAAGACCGATTCGGCCGTGCGTATCACCCACCTGCCCACCGGCATCGTGGTGGAGTGCCAGGACGACCGCAGCCAGCACAAGAACAAGGCCCAGGCCATGAAGGTGCTGGCCGCGCGCATCAAGGACGTGCAACTGCGGGAACTGCAGTCCAAGGAGGCGGCCACCCGCAAGTCCCTGATCGGCTCGGGCGACCGCAGCGAGCGCATCCGCACCTACAATTACCCGCAGGGGCGCATGACCGACCACCGCATCAATCTCACGCTCTACAAGCTGGACTTCATCATGGATGGCGACCTCGACGAACTGACCAATGCGCTCATCACCGAACACCAGGCCGAACTGCTGGCGCAGCTGGGGGATGACTGAGCGGTCACGGAACCAGGTTTTCCTGCACCGGTCTCAGGCTGACCATGCGGCCTGTTCGGGGGAACAGAGTGCAGGGTCCCCGGGATGTCTCTACAATCGCGTCATGGCCGGATTGCCGCAGCCATGAGAATCCCACCAACCAAGACAATTTCGAACAACAACCATGAAATCATCCAAACCGGTTTTCCTGCTGGTGGCGCTGGTGTGCGCCGGCCTGCTGGGCTTTGCCATGTATCTGCAGATCGTCGAGGAAATGCAGCCCTGCCCGCTGTGCGTGATCCAGCGCTACATGTTCGTGCTGGTGGGCATCTTTGCGCTGATCGGCGCCGGCCTGCCGGCCGGGGCGCGTCGCGGTAGCGCGGCACTGGGCCTGCTGGCCGCGCTGGGCGGCGCCGGCACGGCGATCTGGCATCTGTATGTGAAGGCGCATCCGGGGGTCTCCTGCACCACCGATCCGCTGGAAACGGCGCTGAACCAGCTGCCCACCGCCAAGCTGCTGCCACAGATGTTCACCGCCGACGGTTTCTGCTCGGCCCCGTGGCCGCCGGTATTCGGACTGCAGATCCCGACCTGGTCGCTGATCTGGTTCGCCGTGCTGGCCGTAGTCCTGGCGGTCCAGGCCTTCAAGCGCGCGCCGCGCACCACCATCTGGAAATGATGGAACCGCTGTCCAGCTACGCCGGCTGCACGCTGGCCACCGTATTGAAGACGGCGCCGCTGGACCCGCTGGAAAACCGCATCCTGCTCTGCCACGCCCTGCGCCTGACACGGGTGCAACTGATCACGCAATCGGAACGGCGCCTGGACCAGGCCGAGTCCGATGCGCTCAAGGCCCTCTACGCACGCCGTCTGCGGGGCGAGCCGATCGCCTATATCGTGGGCCTGCGCGAGTTCTATGGACTGGATTTCCGGGTAACACCGGACGTGCTGATCCCGCGCCCGGATACCGAACTGCTGGTGGAGCTGGCCATGGAGCGCCTGCCCACCGGCGGCGCCTTGCTGGACATGGGCACCGGGTCGGGCGCAATTGCTGTCTCCATCGCTCATAGCCGCCCCGATGCGGTGGTCACGGCGCTCGACGCCAGCGCGGCCGCATTGGCCATCGCACGCGAGAACGCCGCCGCCCACCAGGCCCGCGTGACCCTGCTGGAGAGCGACTGGTACGGCGCCCTGGCCAAGGACCAGCGTTTTGCCGTGATCGCCTCCAACCCGCCCTACATCGTCGACGGTGACGTCCACCTGTCGCAAGGCGACCTGCGCTTCGAACCGGTCGATGCCCTCACCGACCACGGCGATGGCCTCTCCGACCTGCGCACCATCATCGATGGCGCCCCGGCACATCTGCTATCGCAAGGCTGGCTGTTGATGGAACACGGCTACGACCAGGCCGCCGCGGTGCGCGCCCTGCTGGCCGGTACCGGCTTTACGGACGTGCAAAGCTGGCGCGACCTGGCCGGCATCGAACGCGTCAGCGGCGGCCGCCTGGCCTGACGCGCTCACTCCACACCCTCAGTCCACTCCACAGGGGCCGCTCAAGCCGCCTGTTTTCCGCCATCCTGCGGTGATTGCGGTGCTTGCGACGGCCCCTGGCCCAGTTGAGCCAGCAATGAAGCCTCCTTCAGTTTTGCATCCTGCAAGTGACGTTCCTTGACATGCCCATAGCCCCGAATCCCTTCCGGGACGCGGGCCACGGCAATGACCTGCTCCAGATTGGCCGGTGTCAGTTGTGACAAAAGGCGCATGAGGGTGTCGCGATAGGCGCCGATCAGGGCGCGCTCCTGCCTGCGTTCCCCGGTATAGCCGAAGGGATCGAAGGCCGTGCCACGCAGGAAGCGCAAGCGGGCCAGCACGCCAAAGGCCGGCATCATCCAGCTGCCGAAGGCCTGCTTGCGCAGGTGGCCCTTTTCATCGCGGCGGGCCAGCAGTGGCGGCGCCAGGTGGAAGCGCAGCTTGTAGTCGCCCTCGAACATGCCGGCGATCTTGGCGCGGAAAGCCGGATCGCTGTGCAGGCGCGCGACCTCGTATTCATCCTTGTAGGCCATCAGCTTGAAGAGGTAGTTCGCCACTGCCCGGCTCAGCTTGAGGCCGCGACCGGCCTCGCCCAGCGCGCTCTCACGCTGGCGCACCTGCTCGACGAAATCACGATAGCTGCGGGCATAGGCGGCGCTCTGGTAATCGGTCAGGAAGGCCACGCGACGCTCCACCAATTCATCCAGCGATGGCGTCCGTTTGAAATCGATCACCTGCGCACTCGTGCCATTACGACCGGCCGCATTGAGGACGAACTCGACGTCATGCGCCGCCACCCGGCCCCAGGCGAAGGCCTGCTTGTTGAAGTCCACCTGCAGGGCATTGAGCTCGATGGCGCGCAGCAGGGCGGCTTCCGACAAGGGGACCCAGCCCTTTTGCCAGGCATAGCCCAGCATGAACATATTGGTCGCGATGGCGTCCCCCATCAGGGCGGTAGCGATCCGGCCGGCATCGACCAGCGACAGGTTGTCGCGCCCGCAGGCCTGGGCGATCTCGCCCTCACTGGAGGCGGTGGGGAATTGCCAGTCGGGATTGCGCACGAAGGCTGCCGTCGGCATCTGCGTGGAATTGACGGCGGCATGGGTACGCCCCTCTCCCATGCGTGACAGGGCGTCGCGGCCCGCCGTGACGATCACGTCGCAACCAATGACCAGATCCGCCATGCCGGTACCGACACGGGTGGAATGGATATGCGCTGCGTCCTCGGCCACGCGCACGTGCGACATCACCGGCCCGCCCTTCTGTGCCAGGCCGCTCATGTCCAGCACCGAGCAGGCGCGACCTTCCACGTGCGCGGCCATGGCGATGATCTGACCGATGGTGATCACGCCGGTGCCACCGACGCCGGTAACCAGGATGCCGTAGGGCTGGGCCAGCCCCGGCAGCACGGGCTGCGGCAGTGCCGGCAGGCTCGGGCCGGCGGCGGCCTTGGCACGGGCGGGCTTCTTCAACTGCCCGCCTTCCACCGTCACGAAGCTGGGGCAGAAGCCGTTGACGCAGGAATAATCCTTGTTGCAGGACGACTGGTTGATCTGGCGCTTGCGGCCGAACTCGGTTTCCAGCGGTTCCACCGAGAGACAGTTCGACTGCACGCTGCAATCGCCGCAGCCTTCGCACACGGCCTCGTTGATGACGGCGCGCTTGGCCGGGTCCGGGTAGGCATTGCGTTTGCGCCGACGACGCTTTTCCGAGGCGCAGGTCTGGTCGTAGATCATGGCCGATACACCCGGCTTCTCACGCAGCTCGCGCTGGACCGCATCGAGTTCGCTGCGATGGCGGATGGTCACGCCTTCGGCCCAGCGGGCGCCGGCCGGATACTTGTCCGGCTCGTCGGTGACCACGATGATCGGCCCCACGTTCTCGGCGGCCAGCTGGCGCGAGATCATGGCCGGATCGAGCGGGCCATCGAACTCCTGGCCGCCGGTCATGGCGACCGCATCGTTATAGAGAATCTTGTAGGTGATATTGACCTTGGCGGCGACCGAGGCCCGTACTGCCAGCAGCCCGGAGTGGAAGTAGGTGCCATCGCCCAGATTGGCAAACACGTGCTTCTCGCTGGTGAAAGGCGCCTGCCCGACCCAGGTCACACCCTCCCCGCCCATGTGGGTGAAGAGATTGGTTTCACGGTCCATCCAGGTCACCATGTAGTGGCAACCGATACCGGCCAGGCCACGGCTGCCATCGGGCAGTTTGGTGGAGGTATTGTGCGGACAACCTGAACAGAAATGCGGGATGCGGTCCTTGTCGGGATCGGGCTTGCTGCTGATGTTGAGTGCGGCTTCCTTGGCTTCCAGATAGGCCACGCGGGTGCGCACGCGCTGCTCCACCGGATGGCCGGCAAAGTAGCGCGAGATGCGGGTGGCGATGGCGCGCGCGATCTGCGCCGGGTTCAGTTCATAGGTGGCCGGCAGCAACCAGTTGCCATGGCCTTCGCGCTGCGATCCACTCCATTCGCCGGTGTCGTCGAACTTGCCGACCACGCGCGGGCGCACATCGTCGCGCCAGTTGTAGAGCTCTTCCTTCAACTGGTATTCGAGGATCTGGCGCTTCTCTTCCACCACCAGGATTTCATCCAGTCCCTGGGCGAATTCACGTACGCCTTCGGCTTCCAGCGGCCAGGTCATGCCGACCTTGTAGAGACGGATACCGATGTCGGCGGCGACCTGTTCGTCGATGCCCAGGTCTTCCAGGGCCTGGCGCGTATCGAGATAGGACTTGCCGGCAGTGATGATGCCGATGCGCGCACGCGGGCTGTCCCAGATGATGCGGTTGAGCTTGTTCACGCGGGCGTAGGCCAGCGCGGCGTACCACTTGTAGTTGATCATCCGCGCTTCCTGGCCCAGCACGGTGTCGGGCTGGCGGATGTTGAGGCCATCAGGTGGCAGTGCGAAGTCTTCCGGCAACTGGATCTTGACGCGATCGGGATCGATCATCACCGACATCCCGGACTCCACCAGGTCGGTCACGCACTTCATGGCCACCCACAGGCCGGTATAGCGGCTCATGGCCCAGCCGTGCAGACCGTAGTCGAGGTATTCCTGCACCGAAGACGGATAGAGCACCGGGATACCGCAGGCCTTGAGGATGTGTTCGCTCTGGTGCGCAGCGGTGGAGGACTTGGCGGCATGGTCGTCGCCGGCGATCACCAGCACGCCGCCATGCCTGGACGTACCGGCCATGTTGGCATGCTTGAACACGTCGCCACAGCGGTCCACGCCCGGTCCCTTGCCGTACCACAGCGAGAAGACGCCATCGTATTGCGCGTCCTTGAAGAGATTGACCTGCTGCGTGCCCCACACGCTGGTGGCCGCCAGGTCCTCGTTCATGCCGGGATGGAAGCGGACCTGTTTCGCTTCGAGGTATTTGCGGGCCTTCTCGGCGGTCTGGTCGACCGCGCCCAGGGGCGAGCCGCGATAGCCGGTGATGAAGCCGGCGGTATTGAGCCCGGCGCGTTCATCGTATTGCCGCTGCAGCATCGGCAGGCGCACCAGCGCCTGGATGCCGGTCATGAAGACGCGGCCGCGCTCCAGCGCATATTTGTCGTCCAGGGATACATCGTCCAGCAGCAGGCGTTGCCCGGCGGGTAGGGGTGCGTTCATGTGGTCTCCGTGCCAAAAATCTTGTTTTTGCCTGCACATGCTCCCGGCAGCAGAATCAGAATCTCGGAATTCGTCGCGCTGTCGGGAAAAGGGAACACCTCGGCCTTGTGGGCCGGGTTTTCTTAATGTTGTGGTATCAAGTTAGCACAAGGGTGATCGCCCCGCTACGCACGCTGCAGCAGGGTTTCCGGGCTTTTTTGACATACCGGAAACACTTTCCGCAGGTCCTGCGGCAATCCCGGCGATAGGGAGGAGAAAATGCCGGAAAGGTGAAAACAACCATATTTCCGGCTGAAAAAAAATGGGCGGCAAGTTCAGTTGTTACAAGCAAGACGTGAATGTAACAACCAGTAAAAGCCATTGGACGAGGTTCTGCGCTGACGTTTAATAGACCTCACTTGAACAGCGATTGATTGGTTATCCGTTACTGTGCAAGGTTCCTCCCCTCTAGTGTTGAAAGCACCACTAGCTCGCGGATCCGGCCCCCCCTGCCGGGTCCGCTTTTTTTATGTCGGCAGGGTTGATCAGGGCTGGTCGAAGGGTCGTGGAGGCGGCGTCTTCCCGGTCGAAGGTGGCAACAATGGCAGGCTCACGCGCGGCTGCTCGCCGGTCAGGGTCTTGAGGAAAGCGACGACCTTGGCGTTTTCATCGGCACTGAACTGCCGACCCAGCTGCAGGCGGGCCATGGTATCGACGGCTTCGGTCAAGGTGGCGGCAGCGCCGTCATGGAAGTAGGGATAGCTCAGCTCGACGTTGCGCAAGGTCGGCACCTTGAAGTGGTGACGGTCTTCTTCCCTGCCGGTGACATCGGCGCGACCCAGGGCCGGATTGCTGGTCAGGTAGGGAGCGACCAGGCCCATCTTCTGGAAGGAATTGCCGCCCACCGCAGGACCGTTGTGACAGGCCACGCAGCCGGCCGACTTGAACAGTTTGTAGCCGTCCAGCTCGTTCCTGGTGAGCGCCTTGCGGTCGCCCTTGAGCCATTTGTCGAAACGCGAATTGGGCGTGACCAGGGTTTCTTCGAAGGCGGCAATGGCCTGCGTCACTTCATCGATACCCAGACGGTCGTTACCGAAAGCCTGCCTGAAGGCAGCCACATAACCCGGAATGGACTGCAGCACATCCACCGCCAGGGCATGCGAGAAGGCCATCTCCTTGGGGTTGGCAATGGGGCCAGCGGCCTGGGCCTTGAGATCGGCGGCACGTCCGTCCCAGAACTGCGCGGCATTGAACCTGGCATTGAGCACGGTGGGCGAATTGATCGGTCCCTGTTGCCACTGGTGGCCGATGGAAGTCTTCAGGTTGTCCGTCCCGCCCATCGACAGGTTGTGACAGGAGTTGCAGGAGATGGCGCCGGAGCGCGAGAGGCGGGGATCGAAGAACAGCTGCTTGCCCAGCTCGACCATGGCGCGATTGCTCACGCGGGCGGGCTGGACGGGTGTGATCGGCTCTTTCCCGGTGGTGGCGGTGGTGACGGTGGTGGTGGG
>NZ_PKOI01000038.1:0-9895 GCF_002870055.1 Herbaspirillum sp. BH-1
TTTAAAGATCATCTGCATCAAACGCGCCTGGCGCTGTTTGCATCGCTGCGAATCGTTGTGTTCGTCAGCAGCAGAGAAACGAGATTATGTAGCAGTTAGTTCATCGCGTCAACTACTTTTTTGCGATTCGTTTTAAATTTTTTCGTCTCGCTTTTCACTACCGCTCGACTACTTCCATTTAAAACGTACTTCAAACTGCTTCACTACTCACCTGCCTCGCCCACCTTCGTCGCTCTGTTTTTCAACTTCGCTTCGTGTGTCGCGTCAGCAGGGGGCGAACTATAGCAACGCGCCCCACACCACGCAAGCACTTTTTGAAAAATATTCGAAAATAATTTAGCCAAGCCGGGAAGCCGGCATGGTCGATGCCACGCAAACCCATGCCCGGCATGGCTTTGAGCTCAAAATCTGAAAACAGAAACTCTACAAACAAAAATGGCCGCCCTGGCGGGCGGCCATTTTTCATCTTATCTATTCAGGCATTCTTGAAGACTGCCGGCCGCTTTTCCAGGAAGGCTTTCATGCCCTCCTTCTGGTCTTCCGTCGCAAAGCAACTATAGAAGAGTGCGCGTTCATACCGGATGCCATCGGCCAGGCTGCTCTCAAAGGCCCGGTTGACGGAATCCTTCACCATCATCGCTACCTGACGCGGCATCTCGGTAATGGCCACTGCCGCCGCCATCGCCTCGTCCATCAGCTTGTCTGCGGGAACGATGCGCGACACCAGTCCGGCGCGTTCGGCTTCCTGCGCATCCATCATGCGCGCCGTCAGCGCCATGTCCATGGCCTTGGCCTTGGAAACGGCACGTGGCAGACGCTGCGTGCCGCCGGCACCGGGAATGATGCCCAGCTTGATTTCCGGCTGACCGAACTTGGCGTTGTCGGCGGCGATGATGAAATCGCACATCATCGCCAGCTCACAGCCGCCACCGAGCGCGTAGCCGGCCACCGCTGCAATGACCGGCTTGCGGACGCGACGCACGGTTTCCCAGTTACGGGTAATGAATTCCCCGTTGAAGACGTCCATATAGTCATAGCCCGCCATCACGCTGATATCGGCGCCGGCGGCAAATGCCTTTTCGCTGCCGGTGACGATGACGCATCCGATCTCATCCTGGGCATCGAATGCCAGCAGGGCCTCGCCCAGTTCGATCATCAGGGCATCGCTCAGTGCGTTGAGCGCCTTGGGGCGGTTCAGGCGGATCAGGCCAACCTGGCCGTGCGTCTCGACCAGGATGTTTTCGTAGCTCATGTAGGTCTCCTTCTTATGGATGAATCGGGGAACCGCCCGGACGTGGCACAAACCCGGTACGGCGATGTGCAAGAATAAGCCAAAAATAATGAGGAAGTCCGACCTGGCGCAATGACTGCCGATAATTTCATGCGAGCAAGGCGGCACCAGACTATATTGGAGTCATCTAACCACCATCACGCGTGAACCAAACTTCATCGACAAGGAGGCCTCCATGTTCAAGACCATACTCGTACCCACCGACGGCTCCGAACGTTCGGACAAGGCCATCGCCACCGCTGTGGATTACGCCAGGCACTGCGGCGCGCGCCTCATCGGTATCTCGGTCGCGGAACCGTACCCATTCTCTCCACTGGCCGAAAGCTCGATGGCCATCGATCCCGCCCTCTACGAGGAAAACGTCAAGACCCTGGCCAACCAGCACATCAAGAAGATCTCCGATGCTGCTACAGCAGCCGGCGTGCCATGCCAGACCGAGATCGTGATGTCCTTCAACCCGGATGAGGAAATCATCAAGGCTGCCCAGCTTCACGGCTGCGATGCCATCTTCATGTCCTCGCACGGCCGCAGCGGACTCTCGCGTATGTTCCTCGGCAGCAAGACCCAAAAGGTGCTGGCACACTCCACCATTCCAGTGCTGGTACTACGCTGACTGGCCCCTTCAACGGGAAAAGCCTGGTCCATTTCCGGACCAGGCTTTTTCATTACTCCGAAGAAATCTGAAGTTCAGTTACCACCAGGCGGATTCATCCCCTTAGGCAGCAGCACCCACATCATCCCCCGCTGCTTCATCGAGCCCGCGCGGTCCTCGGCTTCGTCGCCAAAGCCCCAGAAGTAGTCTGCACGCACCACGCCGCGAATGGCACCGCCGGTATCCTGTGCCACCACCAGGCGCTGGAGCGGCCTATCGCTATTGGGAAGGGTGGTCGCCAGGAAGACCGGCGCACCCAGCGGGACATGCTGCGGATCGATCGCGATCGAGCGCTGCGGCGTCAACGGGATACCCTGGGCACCCTTCGGCCCCTTCGACGGATCGGGCAGCTTTTCCTCCTTGAAGAAGACATAGCTGGGATTGGCGTTGAGCAACTCTTCCTTGCGCGCCGGATTGGCCTGAACCCAGGCCTTGATGTTCTGGGCCGACGCCTGGGAGAGCTCCATCTCCCCCTTGTCCACCAGATAGCGGCCTATGGATTTGTAAGGGCGGCCATTCTGGTCAGCATAGGCCAGGCGAATGGTCTCGCGCGACTCCGGCAGATAGACCCGGCCGGAACCTTGTACCTGCAGGAAGAAGGCCTCCACCGGATCATCCACCCACACGATCTCCTTGCCAGCCAGATTATTGCTCTGCATCAACTCGGCGCGGGTGGGATAGGGTACTACCTTGCGCCCCACCACCTTGCCGCGCAGGCGCAGGTTCTTCAATTCCGGATAGACGCTGGCCATGTCGATGGTCAGCAAGTCATCGGGAGCCTGATACAGCGGCGTCTGGTAAGGCCCGGCACGACGGCGCGAACCGCGCAGCAGCGGCTCGTAATAGCCAGTGACCAGACCGGTATCGGTACCGTCGGGGTTGAACAGCTGGTAAGGCGTGAAATAGGTCTCGAAATACTGGCGCAGGAAGCCCAGGTCGCCGGCATTGACCTGTTGGGCTGCACCACAGGCGGCGCGCCACTCCGGCTTGCGGATCAGCACCGAGCAGGAAGACTGCAAGGCCGGCCAGGCCTCGCGCAGGTCATCATTACTCCATCCCGGCAGCTGCGAGAAAGTGGTGGCGCGCATGGCCGGCCCCGGCTGGACGGTCGGCTTGGCCGGCGGCTGGCTCACCGGCGGCGTGGTCAGCGGCGTGGTCTGGCAGGCCGCCAGCAGGACGGCGACCGAGACTGCCAATGCGGGTACACTGAGGCGCCTGAGCGAGGCCAGGCTGAAGGAACGATTCAAGCGATTCAAACGATTCAATGACATCGGAGACAAATTCATGTTGTGGTTGATCCTGGAGGCCTGCGCCGCCTTCTTTCTGCTGGTCTTCATCGTCTGGTGGACCATGTTCTCGGGCCGCAAGGAAAAGAACGGCAGGCCAGTCACCCGGCAACAGCAGGCGCAGCAGCAGGCACGAGAGCAGACAGACAGCGACCAGCGCTGAAAAATCCGCTGGTCACCTCCAAAACCTTCATTTCAATGCAGCGTGCGCGGAAGGGAAAGGACGAACTCGGGAATCCGGGCATCGAACTGTTCGCCATCCTCGGCCACACAGAAATACTCGCCGTGCATGCTGCCCTGCGGCGTCTTGAGCGAGGTACCGCTGGTGTATTCGAACTGTTCGCCCGGTTGCAGGAAGGGCTGATGGCCTACCACACCCAGCCCGCGCACTTCCTCGACGTGGTTGTTGGCATCGGTGATCACCCAGTGGCGCGAGATCAGCTGGGCCGGCACGGTGCCGGTGTTGGCGATGGTGATCGCATAGGCGAACACGTAGTGCGAACGCGATGGATCGGATTGTTCCTCCAGGTACTGGGTCTTGACCGTCACCGTGAACTCGTACGCTGCCATGGGATTTTTCCTGTGTTGTCGTTATGTCGGGCCGCGCACGAAGAAAACTCGCAGCGACCATCCCCGATTGCACACGAATTCGTCACGCAGCGCAAGCCGCAACGTTCCGTCAGCGCGTCAGCGCCCGGCGACAGGGTAAAATAGCAGCTTTGCCGCCTCCGTGCCGAACGCCGGGGCCGCCGTCGATTCAGCCATCCTTTTTTTACAGCCATGCCGACCTATCGTATCGCCCCCAGCATCCTGTCCGCCGATTTCGCCCGTCTGGGTGAAGAAGTGCGCAATGTCGTCGCCGCCGGCGCCGATTTCATCCACTTCGACGTGATGGACAACCATTACGTGCCCAACCTGACCATCGGCCCGCTGGTGTGCGAAGCGATCCGCCCACATGTACAGGTCCCCATCGACGTGCACCTGATGGTCAAGCCGGTGGACCGCATCATCCCCGACTTCGCCAAGGCCGGCGCCAACCTGATCACCTTCCACCCGGAAGCCTCCGAGCACATCGACCGCTCGCTGCAACTGATCCGCGACAACGGCTGCAAGGCCGGCCTGGTGTTCAACCCCGGCACGCCGTTGCACTATCTGGATCACGTCATGGACAAGCTGGACATGGTCCTGATCATGTCGGTGAACCCCGGTTTCGGCGGCCAGTCCTTCATTCCCGAAGCGCTGAAGAAGATCGCCGAAGTGCGCCGCCGCATCGATGAATCCGGCCGCGACATCCTGCTGGAAGTCGATGGCGGCATCAAGGTCGAGAACATCGCCGCCGCCGCCCGTGCCGGTGCCGACACCTTCGTGGCCGGCTCCGCCATCTTCGGTAAGCCCGACTACAAGGCCGTGATCGACGCCATGCGCGCCGAACTGGCGCAGGTCTGAGCCCGCCCCTTCTGCCTTTGCCCCAACCCGCCACCCATTGACGAACCGACCACGAGGTTTCCCGCGCACATGAGCAAGCTGACCAACATCAAAGCCGCCATCATCGACCTCGACGGCACCATGCTGGACACCGCAGCCGACTTCCATGTCGCAGTCAACCGCATGCGTGCGGAGTTGGGCCTGACGCCCCTGTCGCAGGAAACCATCGTCAACTTCGTCGGCAAGGGAACGGAAAACCTGATCCGCCGGGTATTGGCCGTGGACTATCCCGAAGACGAAGCGGCGCAATACTTCCAGCAGGCACTGGATGCCTATACCGAGCACTACCTGGCCATCAACGGTGACTACTCCTCGCTCTACCCGGGCGTGCTCGAAGGCTTGCAGGCCATGCGCGAGAAAGGCCTGCGCCTGGCCTGCGTGACCAACAAGCCGCTGGCATTCGCCGTGCCGCTGCTGGAAAAGAAGGGCCTCTCCGGCTTCTTCGAGATCGTCTATGGCGGCGACTCCTTCCCCCGCAAGAAACCGGACCCCATGCCGCTGTTGCAGGTGTGCGAGGATTTCGGCCTGGCCCCGGCCCAGGTGGTCGCCATCGGCGACTCCAGCAATGACGCCCAGGCCGCCCGTGCAGCGGGATGCCGTGTCCTGAATGTTCCGTATGGATACAACCACGGTGAATCTATACACGACGTCGATTCGGATGGTATAGTTTCGACGCTTGTAGAAGCAGCGCAGCAAATCTCGGTGGATTGACACCCTGTCAGCCACCGGTCGATAGACCAAAGATCGAACCGCGACCCCACATCCATGTTTCGCAACAACAAACGTACCGCACAAACTACAGCCGCCCCTGAGGCCTGGCTGTGGCGACGCTGGCAATTCCAGGCTCAGTGATTGACGCCTGGACCTGGCCGCACCTGCGCGCCGGGTCGTTTGTTGTAGTACCGCATCCCCTGCATTTCCCGCAATTCAAACAACGACACCGCTGACGAGAGTCCGCACCTGTCCACGTGCTTCGTGTGCATCGCGCTCATTGCGCCTGCGCGCCGCCCGGTGGCCAGCGCTGCGTACCCTACAATGGCGGTCTGGAGTGAAACATGACCGAACTCGAATTCAAATCGCTGGCCACCGAAGGCTACAACCGCATCCCCCTGATCGCCGAAGCCTTCGCCGACCTGGAAACCCCGCTGACGCTCTATCTCAAGCTGGCCCAGAGCCACAACACCGGCAAGAACACCTTCCTGCTGGAGTCGGTGGTCGGTGGCGAGCGCTTCGGCCGCTACTCCTTTATCGGCCTGCCCGCCTCCACCAAGATCCGCTGCAGTGGCAAGCAGATCGAAGTCCTGAAGAATGACGTCGTCATCGAAACCGCCGAAGGCAATGCGCTGGAGTTCATTGCCGAATACCAGTCCCGCTTCAAGGTCGCCATCCGCCCCGGCATGCCGCGCTTCTGCGGCGGCCTGGCCGGCTACTTCGGCTACGACGCGGTGCGCTATATCGAAAAGCGCCTGGAAGACAGCGCCCCGCCCGATACCCTGGGCCTGCCGGACATCCAGCTGCTGCTGACCGAAGAACTGGCCGTCATCGACAACCTCTCCGGCAAGCTCTACCTGATCGTCTACGCCGACCCTACCCAACCGGAAGCCTTCTCCCGCGGGCGCCAACGCCTGCGCGACCTGCGCGCCATGCTGCGCCGCCCGGCCGATGCGCCGGTCACCACCGGTTCGGTGCGCACCGAGACCATCCGCGAATTCCCCAAGGATGAATATCTCAAGGCCGTAGCCCGCGCCAAGGAATACGTGATGGCCGGCGACCTGATGCAGGTGCAGATCGGCCAGCGCCTGAAGAAGTCCTATGTCGATTCGCCGCTGATGCTGTACCGCGCGCTGCGTTCGCTGAACCCCTCGCCCTACATGTACTTCTACAACTTCGGCGACATGCAGATCGTCGGCGCCTCGCCGGAAATCCTGGTGCGCAACGAATCCATCGGCGAAGGCCAGAAGAAGATCACCATCCGCCCCCTGGCCGGCACCCGCCCGCGCGGCTCCACCATCGAGCGCGACGAACAGCTGGCCCGCGAACTGCTGGCCGACCCCAAGGAAATCGCCGAGCACGTCATGCTGATCGATCTGGCCCGCAACGACATCGGCCGCATCGCCACCACTGGCAGCGTCAAGGTCACCGACCAGATGGTGATCGAAAAATACTCCCACGTGCAGCACATCGTCTCCAACGTCGAAGGCATCCTCAAGCCCGGCATGTCCAACCTGGATGTGCTCAAGGCCACCTTCCCCGCCGGCACCCTGTCGGGCGCGCCCAAGGTACGGGCCATGGAAATCATCGACGAGCTGGAACCCAGCAAACGCGGCATCTACGGCGGCGCCTGCGGCTATCTCTCCTTCGGTGGCGAGATGGACGTGGCCATTGCGATTCGCACCGGCGTCATCAAGGATGGCACGCTGTACGTGCAAGCCGCCGCCGGCATCGTGGCCGACTCGGTGCCGGAAATGGAATGGGAAGAAACCGAAAACAAGGCGCGTGCTGTGCTGCGCGCCGCTGAACAAGTGCAAGATGGCCTGGATGGAGAAATCTAAATGCTGCTGATGATCGACAACTACGACTCCTTCACCTACAACCTGGTGCAATACTTCGGCGAACTCGGCGAGGAGGTGCTGACCATCCGCAATGACGAGATCACGCTCGATGACATCAAGAAGCTCAATCCCGAGCGCATCTGCCTCTCCCCCGGCCCCTGCAGCCCCAAGGAAGCCGGCATCTGCGTGGACCTGTTGAAGGAATTCTCGGGCAAGCTGCCCATCCTGGGTGTCTGCCTCGGCCACCAGGCCATCGGCGAAGCCTTCGGCGGCAACATCGTGCGCGCCAAGCAGGTCATGCATGGCAAGACATCGAAAATCGCCCATACCGGCGTGGGCGTCTTCAAGGACCTGCCCTCGCCCTACACCGTGATCCGCTACCACTCGCTGGCCATCGAACGCGCCACGCTGCCGGACTGCCTGGAAGTGACCGCCTGGACCGATGACGGCGAGATCATGGGCGTGCGCCACAAGCAGTTCGAGCTGCAAGGGGTGCAATTCCACCCCGAGTCCATCCTCTCCGAGCACGGCCACGCCCTGCTCAAGAACTTCCTGACCGGCAGCGCCCACGGCTGAGGCCGCGCCGGGACCACGACACCAAAAAGAGACCAGACATGCCTATCACCCCGCAAGAAGCGCTGTTGCGCTGTATCGAACACCGCGAAATCTTCCACGACGAAATGCTGACCCTGTTCCGCCAGATCATGGGCGGCGAGATGTCGCCGGTCATGATCGCTGCCCTCACCATGGGCCTGCGCGTGAAAAAGGAAAGCATCGGCGAGATCGCCGCCGCCGCGCAGGTCATGCGCGAATTCGCCACCAAGGTACCGATGGCCGACACCACCGGCCTGCTGGACATCGTCGGCACCGGCGGCGACGGCGCCCACACCTTCAACATCTCCACCGCTTCCATGTTCGTGGCTGCCGCTGCCGGTGCGCGCGTAGCCAAGCACGGCGGACGCAGCGTGTCCTCCTCCTCGGGCAGCGCCGACGTGCTCGAAGCCCTGGGCGCGGACATCAACCTGCAGCCGGAACAGGTGGCGCAATCGATCGCCCAGAGCGGCATCGGCTTCATGTTCGCCCCCAACCATCACGCCGCCATGAAGCACGCCGCCCCGGTGCGCAAGGAGCTGGGCGTGCGCACTATCTTCAATATCCTCGGGCCGCTGACCAATCCGGCCGGCGCCCCCAATATCCTGATGGGCGTATTCCATGCCGACCTGGTCGGCATTCAGGTACGCGTGCTGCAACGCCTGGGCGCGCAACACGCCATCGTGGTCTGGGGGCGCGACAACCTGGACGAAGTCACCCTGGGCGGCGCCACCATGGTGGGCGAGCTGGTCAATGGCGAGATCCGCGAATATGAAATCCACCCGGAAGACTACGGCCTGTCCATGTTCGCCAGCCGCAATCTGCAGGTGGCGAACTCGACCGAGTCCAAGGAGAAAATCTTCGAAGCCCTGCGCGGGGAACCCGGTCCGGTGCACGACATCGTACTGATCAATGCCGCCACCGCCCTGTATGCCGCCGGCGTGGCCCCCTCGATTGCCGATGGCCTGGCCACCGCGCGCGCCACCATCGCCTCCGGCGCCGCCCGCGCCAAGCTGGACCAGTTCGTGCAAGTCACGCGCCAGCTTGGCGGCAAACACTAATCCGACAAGGAAGCCCATGTCCGACATCCTCAACAAGATCCTCGACGTCAAGGCCGAGGAAATCCGCATCGCGCAAAAGCAGCGCGACCTGGCCAGCCTGCGCCGCGACGTCGAAACCGACAGCGAGCTGCGCTCCGAACTGCGCAACTTCGAGACCAGCCTGCGCGACAAGATCGCCAACGGCCAGGCCGGCGTGATTGCCGAAGTCAAGAAGGCCTCCCCCTCCAAGGGCGTGATCCGCCCCGACTTCAAGCCGGCCGAGATCGCTGTCAGCTATGCCGCCCACGGCGCGGCCTGCCTGTCGGTCTTGACCGACGAGCAGTTCTTCCAGGGGTCGCCCGACTATCTCAAGCAGGCCCGCGCCGCCTGCGCGCTGCCGGTCCTGCGCAAGGATTTCATGGTCGATCACTATCAGATCTACCAGGCTCGCTCCTGGGGCGCCGATGCCATCCTGCTGATCGTGGCCGCGCTGGACCACGGCCTGATGGCCGACATGGAAGCCTGCGCCCACGAGCTGGGCATGAGCGTGCTGGTGGAAGTGCATGACAGCGCCGAGCTGGATGCGGCCCTGAAGCTGAAGACGCGCCTGTTCGGCATCAACAACCGCAACCTGCGCACCTTCGAGACCACGCTCGATACCACGCTGGGCCTGCTGCCGCGCATCCCGCCGGAAAAGCTGGTGGTCACCGAATCGGCCATCGCCACCCCGGACGACGTCAAGCGCATGCGCGACGCCGACGTCCACGCCTTCCTGGTCGGCGAAGCCTTCATGCGGGCGCCGGAACCGGGCGTCGAGCTGGCACGACTGTTCGCCTGAACTGATCTTCGCGTGCAGGAAAAACCTCGCCCGTGAACTGCACCCCAAAAGTTGGACATAAATCCAACCTTTGGGGTGTTTTTTATGGCGAAGTACGATGTGAAGTTCAAGCAGGAAGTAGTGCAGAAATATCTGGCGGGAGGCAGTGCCAGAGGGCTTG
>NZ_PKOI01000039.1:0-7090 GCF_002870055.1 Herbaspirillum sp. BH-1
GTGCCTGCACGGGAGGGGGCGGGACTGGCGGGACTGCGCCTTCAGGCCCCGAAGCGCTGCAATACCACCACTGCCTCGGTGCCCAGCAAGGGGCCTTCCACGCTGACCGCAGGTGCAGAATCTTGCACCACGTCAGCTGCGCGCAGGGGAAGTTGCGGCCCGCCCAGCGCGTCGCCAATCTGCGCGGTGGAGGCGGCATAGACCACGCGGCCGATGCCGCCCCAGAACATCGCGCCGCAGCACATTGCGCAGGGTTCGCCACTGGCGTAGACGGTGGCGCCACGCATGGCTTCCAGCCCCAGCTCTTTCTGCGCGCGGCGCACCAGCACCATTTCGGCGTGGCCGGTGCAGTCGGCGGCGGTGTTCTGGTTGTTCATCGCCGTCATCAGCACCTTGCCGTCGGGCGCGACCAGGGTGGCGCCGAAGGGCATATCGCCGCGCTTGAGCGCTTCTTCGGAGGCATCGATGGCCAGACGCATGGCGGCGTGGTCCTGTTCGTTGAAGGGAACGGGGATACGCATGGACGGCCTCACATTTCGTCGATCGGGGTGCTGGCGGCTTGCGCTTTGTCGAGCGTGAAGCGGCCGCTGGCGTTGAGGTAGAAGCTGGCGCCGAAGCGGCCTACCGGATGATAGTCCTGCAGGCGCACGCGCCATTGTTCGGTATCGACCAGGCCATCGCGCGCGGCCAGCCATTGCACGCGGCCGATGAAGATGTAGCGGCTGGCCGTTTCCAGTTTTTCATGCAGCACGCATTCAAAGGCGACCGGCGCCTCGGCGATGCGCGGCGGCTGGATCGTCTGTGCCGGCACGGCGTGCAGGCCGGCGTGCTCGAGCTCGCTCTGGTGTGGCGGCAGCGTGGCAGCACAGGCGTCCATTTGCGCGCACATGGCCTCGTCGGTCAGGTGCACGACAAACTCGCCGGTGCGCAGGATGTTGGCTGCGGTGTCCTTGAGTGCGCCGTCCTGCAGGCGGTTGATGCTGACCATCACGATAGGCGGGTCTTCGCCGAGCATGTTGAACATGGAGAACGGCGCGGCGTTGACCGTGCCGTCTTCGCCCAGCGTGGTGATGAGCGCGATCGGGCGCGGCACGATCAGGCTGGCCATCAGCTTGTAGCGCTGGTAGACGCCGAGTTCGGCGAAGTCGATTTCTGTCATGGCGTTTTCTTCATATTCCTTGAAGCGATTGTGAGCTTTCGGCTTGCCCCGTTTGCTATCCCGAACAAGGCAAGCCGGTATCGGTAGCCAGGGTCAGGGCTGCTTGCCCTGGATGCCTTCCACATACCACTTCATGGTCCAGAGCTCGGACTCGGGTACGGCGCGGCCGGCGGCGATCTGCAGCTGCCCGCCCTGGTTGTTGATGGGGCCGGCGAAGGGCTGCAAGGTGCCGGCGACGATGGCCTTGCGGCGCTCTTCCGCCTGCGCCACCACCTCCTTGGGCAGCCCGGCGTTGTAGGGGGCGAGCTGGACGATACCTTCCTTCATGCCCCACTTGGTGTCCTCCGCCTTCCATTGGCCTTCCAGCACCTGCCGCACCTTGTGGACGTAGTACACGCCCCAGTTCAGCGTATTGCCGGTCAGATGCGCCCTGGGGCCGAAGCGGCTCATGTCGGAGTCCTGGCCGAAGGCGTACAGGCCCTTGCTCTCCGCCACCTGCACCGGCGCCGGCGAGTCGGTGTTCTGGTAGAACACGTCGGCGCCTTGCGCGGCCAGCGTCTGCGCGGCATCGCGCTCCAGGCTGGGGTCGTACCAGGCGTTGATCCACACCACCTTGGCGTTGACCTTGGGGTTCACGCTGCGAGCACCCAATACGAAGGCGTCCAGGTTGCGGATCACCTCGGGGATCGGGATCGGCGCGACGTAGCCCAGCGTATTGGTCTTGGTCATGCGTCCGGCGATGGTGCCCAGCACATAGGCGCCTTCATAGAAACGGGTCTGGTACAGGCCGACGTTGCGCGCCATCGTGTAGCCGGAGCAGTGTTCGAAGATCACGTCCGGGTTTTCCTTGGCCACGCGCAGCACCGGGTTCATGAAGCCGAACGAGGTGGCGAAGATCATCTTGCAGCCGTCATCGATCAGCTGGCGCATGACACGCTCGGCCTCCGGCGTTTCCGGCACGCGCTCGACGAATACCGTCTCGATGCGGGCGCCGAATTCCTTTTCCAGCATGCGCCGTCCCAGATCATGCTGGAAAGACCAGCCGATGTCGGCCACCGGCCCCGGATAGATGAAGCCGATCTTCAGCTTCGGGGCAGCGGCCAGGGCGGCGAACGGTTGCGAGGACGCAGCTACGGCGGCGGCGCTGGATGCAAGCAGAAATTGACGGCGGTTCATCACGGCGGGGCTCCTTGTTGGATGGATGGATCAGTGGCGAAAATTCGCTGTGATCGTATACATGCAATTTAGATGCCAGCCTTTAAATTATATTATCTATATGATTTTAAATAGAATATTGTATTTATATGTATTGTATACAATTTTGAAAATGAGCCCAAATGGGCGTTTTGCTCGTCCAGGGTGCTGGTCGTGCACCAGACGTGGGCAGTCCGACGCCGGTGATCGGCGGTAAGGGATGTGGGACGAATGGACTAGGAGGAGGCTCAGAAGGCGCGGCGCAATGCGTCGGGCTTTTCTTCCGGCAGGCGCAGGCGGCCTTCCAGTGCCAGCAGGTGGCGTTCCATCTCGGCGCTGGCGCCATTGCCATCGCGCAGCGCCAGCAGGTCCACCAGGCGGCTGTGTTCGTCATGCTCGCAACTGGCCTCACCGGGGGCTTCGTAGAGCGCGACGATGAGGGAGCAACGGGTCATCAGTTCGGTCAGCATGCGTTGCAGTACCTGGTTGCCGGACAGCTCCGCCAGCGCCAGGTGAAAGCCACCGGCCAGGGCGACCCAGCGCGGGTGGTCGCCGTCATGCAGCGCGGCGTGCTCGGCCTGCAGGCGCTGCCGCAGCTTGGCGACGTCGCCGTGGTCGATGTGGCGCGCCACTTCGCGCACGATGGCGCCCTCGATCGCCCGCCGGGCAGCGAAGACATCGCGTGTCTCCTTCGGTCCCGGTGTCGCCACCGCGGCGCCCTTGTTGGGCACCACGTCGACAATGCGCAGCTCCGACAGCCGCCGCAGCGCTTGGCGCACCACCGTGCGGCTGACGCCGAACTGCTCACACAGGCTGGCCTCCTGCAGGCGCGTTCCGGGCTTCAGGCGGCCATGCATGACGGCATTGAAGATGGCCTCGTAGACGGTCTGGTCGAGGGTTTCCGGTGTGTCGGCGGCGCGTTGCGGTTTCATTGGGCAGAGTGGGTTGCGGGGTGGCTGGCCGTGCAGGAGCATACATAGGCCGGCGGTATCATAACGCGCCACGGGCTCGGCCGGGCTGGCGCATCTGGATAAGCAAGGGGTGCGCCCGACGGCGGGGGGGGAAGGGGCCGAGGGACGGAGATGAAAAGAAAAAAGCCCACGTCAACGTGGGCTTTTTTCTTGAGACTACTGCTGAATTTCTGGTAGGCCGTGCGGGACTCGAACCTGCGACCAACGGATTAAAAGTCCGCTGCTCTACCAACTGAGCTAACGACCCGAAAGACCGCTATTATAGGCAAACTCTATCGACAGTGTCAACACTCTGGCACCACGTGTTGATGTCCAATCATTCTGCAGCCGGTCACGCGCCGACACGGTGCCGGCGCTGACTGGCGATTACTTCAATGAAGCCATCCGTTCCTTCCCGGTTTGCGCGGCCGGGGTGTTCGGATACTTGGCGATCAATTGCTCCAGGGTCTTCTTGGCGGCTGCCTTGTCCTTCAACTCGGCTTGCGAGCTGGCGATGTTGAGCAGGGCGTCGGCGGCCTTGGGGTTGTCCGGGTAATTCTTCACCACCACTTGCTGCGCGGCGATGGCACCCTTGTAGTCGCGCTGGGCGTACAGGGAGTTGCCCTGCCAGTATTGCGCCGAGGGGGCATAGCCGGATTGCGGATAACGCTTCAGGAAGTCGGCGAAGGCATTGCCTGCTCCCTTGTAGTCGCCACCCTTGAATTGCGACAGCGCCGCATCATAGGCCTGCTGTTCGGACACGCCCACAGCCACGGTCTGACCGTCCACGCTGACCTGCTGCGGCTCCAGCTTGCGCAGGCGCGCATCCAGATCGACGTAGAAGTCCTTCTGACGTTGCTGGGCGTTGGTAATCTCGTTGGTCAAGACCTCGATCTGGCCACGCAGCGCGGCAATCTGCGACTGCAGGTTGTCGTTGCGGTCCGAGAGGGTCAGGACACTGTTCTTGTCGGCCTTGTTGGCGACGTCGCGCTGCAAAGCTTCGATCTTGGAACGGATGTCCAGGATGGCCTTGCGTGCTTCGTCATCGTCAAACATGCCGGCACGGGCGGTAAGCGGTAGGAAAGCCGTGGCGGCCAGCACGGCCGCCACGGTCACCGATTTCAGTTTGAAAGCGGTATGCATGTCGATTATTGATAAGCGATGTCAGCGCGACGGTTCTCGGCGTAGGACGATTCATCCTGGCCCAGTGCCTTGGGCTTTTCCTTGCCGAAGGAAACCGCTTCCACTTGTGCATCCGACACGCCCAGCAGGACCAGGGCCTTGCGGACGGCTTCAGCACGCTTCTGACCCAGGGCCAGGTTGTACTCGGCGCCACCGCGATCATCGGTGTTGCCCTGGATGATGACCTTGCGATCCTTGTGCGCCACCAGGTACTTGGCGTGGTTCTCGATGACGGTACGGTATTCCGGCTTGACGGTGTAGCTGTCGTAGTCGAAGTACACGCTACGCTTGGCCAGCACGCCTTGCGGGTCGTTCAGCGGATCGACGGAACCGGCGTTGACGGTGCCCACCGAGCGGGTGTCAGCGCCGTTGCTGGCGCCGTTCTGCACGGGAGCGTTAGCCTTGTCGTCCAGCTTGGTGGACGAGCAGGCGGCCAGCAGGACTGCACTGGAGACGATGAGGGCGAAGGTACTGATAGTGCGCATTTTGGATTTCTCCTTGTCGTGATGAAAGCAATATTGGATTTCTTTATTTCATGAACGGACCCCAGGTCGGTTCCCTGATATCACCGGCCTGCGTCGTGAGACGCTGTTTGATTCGGCCGTCGACGGAGACGACGGCCAGGGATCCGCGACGACCAGATTCCGTCGCGTACATGATGTATTTGCCGTTGGGCGCAAAGCTGGGCGATTGGTCGCGACCGCCGTCGGAGAGGCGGGTCTCCTGGCCATTGGTCAGGTCCAGCGCATAGAGCTGGAACAGGCCGTCGCGACGCGAGATGAAGGCCAGCGTCTTGCCGTCAGGCGAAATGCGCGGGCTGATGTTGTAGCTGCCGTTGAAGGTGACGCGTTGCGGCGAGCCGCCATCCAGGCCGACCTTGTACACCTGCGGGCCGCCACTGCGGTCGCTGGTGAAATAGACGCTGCCGCCATCGGGCGAGAACTGCGGTTCGGTATCGATGCCGGCGCTGTTGGTCAGGCGGCGCAGGCCGGAGCCGTCGGCATTGATCACGTAGACCTGGGTCAGGCCGTCGCGGGTCAGGGCCACGGCCAGGCGCGAACCGTCCGGCGACCAGGCCGGGGCCGAGTTGCTGCCCTTGAAGTTGGCCACGATGGAGCGCTGGCGGGTCACCAGGTTCTGGATGTAGACCACCGGCTTCTTCATTTCGAAGGAGACATACGCGACCTTGGTGCCATCGGGCGACCAGGACGGCGAGATGATGGGCTCATTGGAGCGCAGCGCCACCTGGGTGCCTTCGCCATCGGCGTCTGCCACTTCCAGGCGATATTCGCTGCCGGACTTGGTCACATAGGAAATGCGGGTGGAGAAGATGCCGGGGATGCCGGTCAGCTTCTGATAGATGTCATCGGCGATCTTGTGGGCGGTCAGGCGCAGCAGCTGCGGCTGGGCGCCGATGGAGAGCGCCGACAGCTGGCTCGACTGCACGGTGTCGAAGAGGCGGTAGCGCACATCGAAGCGGCCATCGGCCAGGCGCGTGACGCTACCTACGGCCAGCGCATTGGCGCCGCGCTTCTGCCAGTCGCCATAGTTGATGGCAGAGGAATCGGAGAGGGCATCGCCATTGTCGATGAGCTTGAAGATGCCGCTGCGGGCCAGGTCGGCCTTGACCACCGAGGTGATCTGTTGCGGTGCCGATTCCTCGCCGGGGAAGGCGGTGATGGCGATCGGGATCTGCGAAGCACCCACGCCGGTGATCTCGAAGCGGATCTGCGCCTGCGAGGCCGGGGCGAAGGACAGGCCGGCCACCACGGCGGTGGCGGCGGCGATGCTGGTCAGGTAACGGGCTTTAATCATCGTTTACTGATCTTTCGGATAATGGGTGAAAGTGAAGCTGGACGGTACCTTGCCATCCTTGTCGGCCGGGAAGGGCTGCGACTTCATGATGGCCGTACGCACGGCTTCGTCGAAGCCCGGCACGCCTGAAGGTTTGTTCACACGAACCGTGCGCACGCTACCATCCGGGAACAATTCGACAGTGTACTCCCCGGCCGGGTTTCCGCTCACGCCGCTGTTATCGAACACAGTGTTGCTGCGGATCTTGGCACGCAGCTTGTTGGCGTAATCGGGGCTGCCCTTGGGACCCTGCGACTTCTCGGCCGTGCCGGTACCACCGGTGGCGCTGGTGGCCTGGCCCATCATGCGCTTCAAGTCTTCCTGGCGGCGCTGTTCGGCGGCCTTGGCGTCGGCGGCGGCCTGCTGCTGCTTCTTCTTGTCGGCAGCCTGCTTCTCGGCATCAGCCTTCTTCTTGGCCTCTTCTTCCTTCTGTTTCTCTTCCTTCAGCTTCTTCTGCTTTTCGGCTTCCAGCTTGTCCTTCTTTTCGCGGTCAGCCTTGTCCTTTTCGGCCTGCTCCTTCTTCTCGCGCTCGGCCTTTTCCTTCTCGGCCTTGAGCTTGTCAGCCTTTTCCTGTTTCTCTTGCTTCTCCTGCTCTTCCTTGCGCTTCTTTTCCTTTTCCAGGGCGATATCGGGCTTCTCGACCTTGGGTTCGTCGATCACCTTGGGCGGGACAGGCTTGGGCTCAGGCTGGGGCTGCGGTTGCGGCTTGGGCGGTTCCACCACCGGGTCCGGTTCGGGCTGGGGCGGGGTG
>NZ_PKOI01000004.1:0-364890 GCF_002870055.1 Herbaspirillum sp. BH-1
CAACCAGTGTGAAAGTAGGTCATCGTCAGGCTTGTTACTCCCAAGAACCCTCGTTACGTAAGTAGCGAGGGTTTTTGCTTTGGGGCGGCAAAAACACGCACCCATCCCATCCGGCTGCATGCAATTCAACAGGCCCGCGCTGATTAGCATCGCCCTCCTGCTCTCAATAGGCTGACCTCAACTTGGGTTCAAGTGTCGCTTAAGTCTGTTGCCCACAGGATCGGCCCGGACAAAGCTCCCAGCCGATATACCCCCTTCAATTGGATATCTTGTCCACAGCCTGTCGCGCCCACAGACCGACGCATCGATTGCACGACATCAAGTTGAAAACTTAGTATTTGAGGAACAAGCAAGGCCCAAAGGAGCGTCCAGTACGGCCTCGATAATTCGTTAACTTAGTTTATGCACAGGGCAGCCTTCAAGTTTGTGCAGGACTTATCTTATCCACAGCGCCAAAACACTCCCTCGACGTCCATGGCTGATAGCTTGATCGAGCAACATCCGGCCGAGCTCCGCGTGACCTCACCCAGCCACCGAACCCTCTAAACCACAAGACAATAAAAAAGCCGGCAATGCCGGCTTTTTCAATGAAGCAGTCCTGATGCAGTATCAGAACTTGTAAGCGACACGTGCCACAGCGAAGTTCACGCCGCCGTTGGGCTGCTTGATGCCACCGTTGGAGAAGTGCTGCAGGCGGATGCCCAGGTCCAGGCCATTGCTGAACACATAGCCGGCACCGACGTGGTCGCCGAACTGGAAAGCGGTGGACAGCACCTTGTCGTTATTGCGATACAGCTTGGAGAACAGATGCACGCCGATACCTGCTTCGCCGTAGAAACCCTTGCCATCGTCACGCTGGAAGCGCAGCACCGGGGTCAGGCCCAGGTCGACCAGATTGCCGCTGTCGTTGGTGTTGTTGTAGTGGTTCATGCGCCAGTTGGCCAGCGACAGATCCCAGTAGCCACCGATATGGGTGCCGTTCGATTGCCAGAAATTCCAGTTCGGGCCCCAGTTGAACTGTGCGCCCAGGCGCACCAGTTGCGTGTTGTTGCCGGTACCGTATTCAACCGACACGCCGTCGATGGCGTAGCTCGGGGACTGGATGGCGAAAGCGGCGACGCCGGCAAATGCGATCTTGGCAACCAGGCTCTTCAGTTTAGTCATGGATATTCTTTCAGCGCGTAAATAGTTTTGAAGGATCTTTGCGAGGATTCAGCGCAGACCGTGCAGTCCGCGATAACGCGCTATTCTCTCATAATCATCACAAAAGCATACTCGCGTGTCTGTTTTTGGCGCCTCCACGCCACATCCGCGCGCGGCCTCAGGGGCGATAGCTGTATTCCAGTCGTCCCGGCACGGCCACCCGGATCGCCAGTACTTGGCCGGAGAAGGGGTATTGCGCCAACTCTGCCTCGCTACGCCCATTGCGCCCGGTGGTAATGAACAGCGTGCGCAGATCAGGGCCGCCCAGGGCCACCATGGTCGGGCAACGTGCGGGCAGGCGGATTTCCTGCAATATCTCGCCCTCCGGCGACAGCCTCAACACCCGTCCGCCTTCGAACATCGCGCACCAGTACGCTCCTTCGCTATCTACCGCAGCGCCATCCGGACGGCCGCCGTAATCGGGCGCAGTCTTGTCGCTGTCGAACTGGCGAAGCAGGCGGCAGTTGCTGGTCTGCCCGGTGGCCAGGTCGTAGTCGTAGACATTGATCCGATGCGCCGGCGTGTTGGAGTGATACATCAGGCGTTGGTCCGGACTGAAAGCCACGCCATTGGACGTCGTCACGGCATGATGGGCATCGCGCAGGGCGTTGCGTTCGAAACAGTAGAGCGTGCCAGCCTCGCGATCGCGGGGCTCGTAAATCGTCCCGCACCAGAAACGACCAGCTGCGTCACAGCGACCGTCGTTGAAGCGAATCCGACCGGTGTCATACGGGGCCGCCAGCATGGCCGACAAGGCGCCATTGCCGGTATTGAGATGAAACATGCCAGTACGCAGAGCCACCACCAGGCCGCCCTGGGCGTGCTTGACGATGCTCCCGGGTTCTTCCGGCATGTCCCAGCGCTGGTGTTGCTGGGTATCGAGCACCAGTCGGTGAACCGACTTGCCAGGGATATCGATCCAGTACAGCGCACCTTCCTCCGCATGCCACAAGGGCGACTCTCCCAGCAGCATGGGCTCGGGTGAAATCGCGGTAATGCTGTCGGCAGAGAAACTGAAGGGCAGTGGAGGCATGGGCGTACTGGTTCACAGGAATAAGGGAGGCCTCATTATGCCCCTGTGCTGCAGTTTGATAAACCTGATCAGCAAACCTCCTCTGTCACTCCCCCTGGAAAGCAGAACGGCATGCTTTACGCATGCCGCTATCCGTTCGCCGTCCGTTGCCCGCCAACGGCACCGAGAGCCTGAAGAACAGGTACTTCAGGCCCTCGGACTCATTTATCGCGAGTGAATCAGTTGGACCAGCCACCATCGATCATGTGGATCGAGCCGGTCGTGAAATTGGACTCATCCGAGGCCAGGTACAAGGCCAGCGCCGCCACTTCTTCCGCCTTGCCGATACGTCCCATGGGCTGACGTGCCACGAAGGCTGCGCGTACCTCGTCCTCGCTCTTGCCGGTCTCCTTGGCCTGCGTGCTGATACGCTGGTTCAGGGAGGGCGATTCGATGGTGCCCGGGCAGATCGCGTTGCAGCGCACGCCCTGCGCGACGAAGTCCGCTGCGACCGATTTCGTCAGACCGACGACCGCTGCCTTGGATGCACCATAGGCGAAGCGGTTGGCAACACCCTTCACGCTCGACGCCGCCGAGGCGATGTTGACGATCGAGCCTGCCTTCTTGGCCAGCATTCCCGGCAGCACCGCACGGATGGTGTGGAACATGGCCTTGGCATTGAGGTTGAAGGAAAAATCCCAGGCCTTGTCGTCGCATTCCAGGATATTGCCCGCTGCCACATAGCCGGCGCAGTTGAACAGTACGTCAATGGTGCCGACTTCGGCCACCAGTGCCTTGATGGCGGCATCATCGGTCACGTCCAGAATACGCGTCTCCACGCCGGCGATACCGTTGAGTGCATCGAGGTGCTGCTTGCTGATGTCGGTGGCAATCACGCGTGCACCCTCGCGGGCGAACAGCTCGGTGGAAGCGCGGCCGATGCCTTGCGCAGCGGCGGTGATGAGGACGGTCTTGCCGGCGAGGCGGCCAGTGGATGCGGACATGCTTGTTCCTTTGCGTTTAAATGAGTTTGCGATTGGCCAGGTTCTTGAACAGCGCCGTCAGGCCGAAGGTCCACGGTGCGGTCTGGTCGCTGAAGTTGACCGTGTTCACCAGCGCGCCCAACGTGGGGGTCGAGATCGTCACGATGTCGGCGACCTGGTGGGTAAAGCCCTGACCGGGACCGAATCGATCCTGGGTCGGCGCGAACATGGTCCCCAGGAACAGCACCAGGCCATCCGGATACTGGTGATTGGGGCCGATCGCATGTTCCACCAGCTGCAGCGGATCACGGCTGATCATGGACATCGAACTGCTACCCTTGAGCGTAAAGCCTTCGGTACCATCGACACGCATTGTAAGTTCGGCGCGACGCACATCGTCAATTGAAAAGTTTGCGTCGAACAGACGAATGAAAGGCCCCACCGCGCAGGACGCATTGTTGTCCTTGGCCTTGCCCAGCAGCAGGGCGCTGCGGCCTTCGAAATCGCGCAGGTTGACGTCGTTGCCCAGGGTCGCACCGACCACCTTGCCACGGCTGTTGATGGCCAGCACGATTTCCGGTTCCGGATTGTTCCAGGCCGATTTCGGGTGGATACCGACTTCGTCGCCCAGCCCCACCGACGACATCGGCTGGGCCTTGGTGAAGATCTCCGCATCCGGGCCGATGCCCACTTCCAGGTATTGCGACCACACGCCTTGCTCCAGCAGCACTTCCTTCAGGCGTGCTGCTTCGGGCGAGCCCGGTACGACGCTGGAGAGGTTGTCTCCGATCACCGCCGTGATGGCCTTGCGCACCGACTCTGCCTTGCCGGCGTCGCCGCGTGCCTGTTCCTCGATCACCCGCTCCAGCATGCTGGCCACGAAGGTCACGCCGCTGGCCTTGACGGCCTGCAGATCGATGGGCGCCAGCAACCACGGGCGCGAGGTATCGCGACGACCGGCATCGGCATTGTCCAGCAGTTCCTGCAAGCTGGCGATGCGGGTCATGTTGCTGGCGGCGCGCACGGCCGCAGCAGGATTGTCCAGCTCCAGCAGTTCGCTGGAGGTGGCCGCAATCAGGGTCAGGTCATAGGCGCCTTCGGCGTCGATCTTCACCAGCACCGGGCCTACGCCCGGTTGCCAGACGCGGCCGATCAGCGTGGCCTGGGCGTGGTCTTCAGGCAGGTGTGCCTGGAGCGAAAAGGTATGTGCCATGTTCTTGTTTCCTTATGTTGGAGGCTGGCCCGGACTACACGGGAAGCGGGTCTGCCGGGATGTCATGTACTGCAAGGGGGAGTAGACCAACCGCGCTCACTGCGTTCACCGCGGGCGAAGCATCCTCGCCATGAGCTGTCCCGGGGGGGAAAGGATGCTTGGCCTGCAGTCCGCCTCACCCTGTCCTGCTCGGGTGAGGCGGATAAGCCTAGTCCGGCCGGGGCCGGGCCAGGATGATCTGCATCAGGTATAGACGCCGATGTGCCAGGGCACGAACTCGTCCTGACCATAGCCATGCAGCTCGCTCTTGGTCTTCTTGCCGGACGCGGTATCGAGGATCATCTGGAAGAAGCGCTCCCCGATCTCCTGTGGCGTCACGTTGCCGTCGGCGATCTCGCCGCAGTTGATGTCCATGTCTTCTTCCTGGCGTTGCCACAGCGCCGTGTTGGTCGCCAGCTTCAGCGACGGCGAGGGTGCGCAGCCATAGGCCGAACCACGGCCGGTGGTGAAGCAGATCATGTTGGCACCGCCGGCGACCTGGCCGGTGGCCGAGATCGGGTCGTAGCCCGGGGTATCCATGAAGACGAAGCCCCTCGCCGTCACGGTCTCGGCGTACTTGTAGACATCCACCAGATTGGTGGTGCCACCCTTGGCCACCGCGCCCAGCGATTTTTCCAGGATGGTGGTCAAGCCGCCCGCCTTGTTGCCGGCCGAGGGATTATTGTTCATCTCGGCATCGTTCTTGGCGCAATATTCTTCCCACCAGGCGATGCGCGCCAGCAGCTTCTCGCCCACCTCGGAGGACACCGCGCGACGCGTGAGCAGGTGTTCGGCGCCATAGATTTCCGGTGTTTCCGAAAGGATGGCAGTACCGCCGTGTTTCACCAGCAGGTCAACCGCCGCGCCCAGCGCCGGATTGGCGGTGATGCCCGAGTAGCCATCCGAACCACCGCACTGCAGGCCCAGCGTCAGGTGCTTGGCCGGCACCGGCTCGCGCTTGATGTCATTGGCCTTGGGCAGCATCTTCTTGATCTTCTCGATCCCCAGCGCCACCGTCTTGGCGGTGCCGCCGGTGCCCTGGATGGTGAAGGTGTGGAAGTATTCCCCTTCCTTCAGGTTGTGGCTGTCCATCAGGCCGGAGATCTGGTTGGTCTCGCACCCCAGCCCCACCACCAGCACGGCGGCGAAGTTGGGATGGGTGGCGTAGCCCGCCAGGGTACGGCGCAGGATCTGCAGCGGTTCCCCTTGCGAATCCACCGCGCAGCCCAGGCCGTGCGTCAGGGCGACCACGCCGTCGATATTGGGATAGTCGGCCAGCACTTCAGGATGAATGTCACGGCGGAAGTAGTCGGCAATGGCGCGCGCGGCCGTGGCCGAGCAGTTCACCGAGGTCAGCACGCCGATGTAGTTGCGCGTGGCCACACGGCCGTCCGGGCGCACGATGCCCATGAAGGTGGCCGGCTGCGCCACGAAATCGACCGGCTTCACGTCTGCGCCGAAATGGTGTTCACGCGAGAACTCGGCCATGGCCAGGTTATGCGTGTGTACGTGCTGTCCCGGCGCGATGGCCTGGCTGGCCGTACCGATGATCTGGCCATAGCGTTTGACCGGCTCGCCTACGGCAATGGCGCGGGTGGCCATCTTGTGACCGGCGGGAATCAGACCCTGGACCTTGAGGCCGCCTTCTTCCTGCAACACGGTGCCGGAGATGAGCTGCTGGCGGGCAATGACGACATCATCGACGGGATTGAGTCGGATGACGGGAGAGGTAGCTTTCATGTTGATCTCGGTGAGAACGTGGATGCTGCGGGCTGGCCGCGGAAGCGGCGGGCGCATGCCCTGCTCCGGAGAACTGGGCATGCCGGAAATGCGGACTTACTTGGGCGCGAACTGTGCCAGGTCAGGCATGGGGCTGCCGACCCATTGCTGATAGATGGCGGGCAGCTTGCCGTTCTTCAGGTTGGCGGTGATCCATTCGTTGAGCCACTTTTCCAGTGCCGGCTCGCCCTTGCGCAGGCCGATGGCATAGGGGATGTCCTTGATGGCGAACTTGGTTTCCAGGTTCTTGGACGGATTCTGCTTGGCGATGGCCGAGGCCAGCGAGTTCGGCGTGCACAGGGCGTCGACCTGACCGGAGATGATGGCCGCGGTCACGGTGGCGTCGTCGTCAAAGCGCACGATGTTGGTTCCTTTGGGGGCGAGCGGGGTCAGCAGCGAATCCTGCATGTTGCCGCGTACCACGGCCACGCGCTTGCCGACCAGGTCGTTGAGGCTCTTGATGTTCTCACCCTTGGGCGCGGCCACCACGAACTGCGAGGCGCCGTACGGCTGGGTGAAGGCCACCACCTTCTGGCGTTCCGGCGTGATCGAGAAGGACGAGATCACCATGTCGGCCTTGCCGGTCATCAGGAAGGGGATGCGATTGGGGCCGGTGACCTGCACGATCTCCAGCTCCACGCCCATGTCCTTGGCCAGCAGGCGCGCGGTTTCCACGTCCGAGCCTTGCGGCTCCAGCTTGGCATTGGTCATCCCGAACGGCGGCGCGCCCAGGTCGATGGCGATCAGCACCTTCTTGCGTGCCTTGATATCGGCCAGCGCGTCGGCGTGGGCGGCCTGCGCGAAGCAGGCCAGACCCAGCACGACGGCGGCGGCCTTCTTGGTGAAATTGAGCAGATTCTTCATTGCGGTCTCCTGAGTGGTTTATTTGATACTGCCTGAGAAAAACAAATTCTGTGCGACAAAGTCTGTGCGCTCCGAAAACTCAGAGATCGCTGGACACGAACTTCTGCAACTCGGCCGTCTTCGGATTGCTGAACAGCTCATCCGGCGGGCCGACTTCCCACACCTGGCCCTGGTGCATGAAGACCAGCACGTCGGCCAGCTTGCGGGCAAAGGCCATCTCGTGCGTGACCAACACCATGGTCATGCCGCCACGGGCCAGGTCTTCCATCACCTTCAGCACTTCGGCCGTCAGTTCCGGGTCCAGCGCCGAGGTCACTTCATCGAAGAGCATCAGTTCCGGCGCCATCGCCAGCGAGCGTGCGATGGCCACGCGCTGCGCCTGGCCGCCGGAGAGCTGTTCGGGATAGGCTTCCTTCTTGTTTTCCAGTCCCACCAGCTGCAGCACCTTGTGGGCGATCTTCCTGGCTTCCTCGGTCGACATCTTCTTGATGGTGGTCAGCGCCAGCGTGATGTTGCGCTCCACCGTCAGATGCGGGAACAGGTTGTAGCTCTGGAAGACGATCCCGACCTGCTTGCGCAGTTCGCGCAGGTTGAGGCGGTCGGGATGATGGATGTCATGGCCACAGACATTGATGTCGCCGGCATCCACCTTTTCCAGTCCGTTCAGGCAGCGCAGCAGGGTACTCTTGCCCGATCCGCTCTTGCCGATGATGGCCACCATCTGTCCCTTTTGCACATCCAGCGAAACGCCGTTCAACACCTTGTTGGTACCGAAGCTCTTGTGCAGATCCTTGATCTTAACGATTGCTGACATTCAATTTCCTTTCAAAGTGCTTGGACAGCGCCGACAGCGGGAAGCACAGGCAAAAATAGATGAGCGCGACGCAGCCGAAGACGGTGAACGGCTGGAAGGTCGAGTTGTTGATGATCTGGCCGGCACGGGACAGATCGACGAAGCCGATCACCGAGGCCAGCGAGGTGTTCTTCACGATCTGCACCATGAATCCCACCGTGGGCGGCGTGGCGATCTTGATGGCCTGCGGCAGGATCACCTTGGTCAATTGCTCGTAGCGGTTGAAGCCCAGGCATTCCGAGGCTTCCCATTGGGTCTTGGGCACCGCCTGGATGCAGCCGCGCCAGATTTCGCCGAGGAAGGCCGCGCAGTAGATCGCAAAGGAGATGCCGGCTGCTACCAACGGCGTCAGCTTGAAGCCGGCGATGGCCAGTCCGAAATAGGCCACGAACAGGATCACCAGCAGCGGAATGCCTTGCACCACCTGGATATAGCCGCTGGCGATGTTGCGCAGCGGGCGGTTGGGCGAGACCCGCCACAGCGCGATCACGAACCCGGCCACACCGCCGAAGGCAAACGCCACCAGCGACAGCACCACGGTCCAGACGGCCGCCTGCAGCAGGTATTCGACGTGCAGGAAACTAAAGGAATTCATCGCCGCTCCTCACAGGTTGGTGCCAAGCTTGCGCTTGCGCACGAAGGCCAGCTGGCTGATCAGCCAGAAAGCGCCACGGAACAGGAAGGACAGCGCCAGGTAGGCCACTGCGATGACCGCATAGACCTCGAAGCTGCGGAAGGTCTCCGACTGCACCAGGTTGGCGGTCGCCGTCAGCTCTTCCGCCGAAATCTGCGAGGTGATGCTGGAGGCCAGCATCAGCAGGATGAACTGGCTGGTCAGCGAGGGATAGACACGCTCCACCGCCGGCAGCAACACCACATGCCAGTACACATGCAGACGCGACATGCCCAGGCATTCGGCCGCCTCGATCTGGCCGGGGTGGATGGAGTTGATGCCGGCGCGCATGATCTCGGTGGTGTAGGCACCGACGTTGACGGTGAGGGCGATCACGGCAGCGGTCTCGGCCGAGAGCTTCCAGCCGATGCTGGCCAGACCGAAGAACACCAGGAACACCTGCACCAGCAGCGGGGTGTTGCGGATGATCTCGACATAGGCATGGACCAGTCCACGCACCACGGCCAGACGGCTCTTGCCGGCGATCGCGCACAGCGTGCCGACCACGAATCCCAGCGCGATGGACAGCGCCGAGAGCTGTATCGTCAACCAGGCGCCCATGAGCAGGCGGTCCCAGTTGGCGAAGACGCTCATGAAATCGAAGGTGTAGTTCATTGACGCTCCGATATTCCTGGGCGGGGGATGGACATGGGCATGAGGGTGGTCTCCTTTGCAGTTTTCCTGGGGGCGGCCTCTTGTTGTGCGACTGTTGCCGCGGGCCTTGGCACGATTGCCGGGGTTGTCATGCGCCTTGCGGCGCGCCTGGGTAACGCGATCTGGACATGGCCGCTAGAGCGGCTTGACGCCTCCCGCGCGAAATACGGATGTCACGTGTGCAATACCGTTGACCAGCGGTGCGCCGAAGTCGGGAATGCTGATCTCGATGCTGTCACCATCTTCGGTACGCAGGCTGTAGGCGAAGGACAGGTTGGCCGCGCCCATGAAGTGCACGTGGACGTCACCCGCGTGCAGCAGGTGCGAATACTTGAAGTAGTGGTATTCCAGGTTCTCGATGCTGTGGCACATGTTGTCCTGGCCGGTCAGGAACTCCTGTTCCCAGATCACGCGGCCCTTGCGACGGATGCGGGTCATCCCCACCAGATGGGCCGGCGGCAGCCCCACCAGCAGCTCCGGTCCGAAGCTGCAGTGACGCAGCTTGGAATGCCCCTGGTAGAGGTAATTGCGACGCTCCATGACGTGGTCCGAAAACTCGTTGCCGATGGCAAAGCCCAGCCGGCGCGGGCAGCCCTGGTCATCGATCAGGTACAGGCCGACGATCTCCGGTTCCTCGCCGCCGTCGAGCGCGAAGTCCGGGCGCGGCAGCGGCTGGCCGGGCGCGACGACGCTGCTGCCGTCGCCCTTGTAGAACCACTCCGGCTGCACGCCCACTTCGCCCGGGGCGGGGCGGCCACCGGCGATGCCCCATTCGATCATCAGCTGGGTATCGGTCTTGTCGAGTTCATCACCTTCCAGGCGGCGATGCATCTTGTCGCGGGTGGTGGCGCTGCCCAGGTGGGTGGTGCCGGCACCGGACACGCGGCAATGCGCCGGATCGGGATGGTCCAGCGGTGCCAGGATGCGGGCTTCGGCCAGGATGGCGGCGTAGTCTTCGGACTGGTCGGTGTTGAGCAACTGGGCCTGGCGCTCCAGCCCGGTGCTGCGCTGCAGCGCCAGCAGGGCCAGTTCGCGCATGGTCGCCACCTGGTCCAGCGCCTGGATGTGGCTGCCGTTGACGATGCCGACGCGGCGCTCGTCCTTGCGGTCGCGGTATTGAATCAGCCTCACCGGGTCTCCTTGTCTGTCCGCAATGTCGGTTCTGGTCAGCCAGGCAGGCGCGGGGCGAGGACGATGAGCAATTGCAACTGCGATTGCATTCGCAGGCGGCAGGAATGCTGCGCGGCGTTTCATCGATCCTGCCAACGTCTCCTGAGCTTTTTTCACGCATCGCCTTGGCAGGCCGATAGATGCGCTAGCATTGTGGTTTTTTCCGGACCGACTATAAGAGGCGAGTACAACGATGTCCAATGAGCTTAATTCATCGGGTGATAACCAACTCGGAGATGGCGCCGGCGCGTTGCCTTCGGTGGGGTCCATCGTCAGCCGCCTGCGCTTTCGCCAGGTCGCGCTGCTGACGGCACTCGACGAGCAGGGCTCGCTGCACAAGGCGGCCGAGGTGATGCACATGACCCAGCCAGCCGCCACCAAGGCCCTGCATGAAATGGAGGACGCCCTGGGTGTGACCCTGTTCGACCGCTCGCCACGCGGCATCGAGGCCACCGAGCTGGGCCGTTGCGTGATCCGCTATGCGCGCCTGATCCAGAGCGACGTGGCCAATCTGCGCGAGGAATTGCAGAACATGATCAGCGGTCGCGGCGGCCGCCTGTCCATCGGCACCATCATGGGGGCCGCACCCTTCGTCACGCGTGCGCTCTCGCGCCTGCGCGAAATCCAGCCGGAAGTCTCCATCGAGATCAGCGAAGACACCAGCGCGCGCCAGTTGCTGTTGCTCGACCAGGGACGCATCGACCTGATGATCGGCCGTTCCTCGGTCAGTTCGCAACCCAATCTCTACAACTATGAAATGCTGCGCGGCGAGCCCATGTGCATCGTCTGCGGCATCGACCATCCATTGGCCACGGCCCAGAAGGTGCGCCTGCAGGAGCTGGCCGGCGCTTCCTGGATCCTGTATTCCAGCAACATGCCCATGCGTATCTGGATCGAGCACGAGTTCAAGCTGGAGGGGCTGAAGGTGCCGGGCAACGTGATCGAGACCGCCTCGCCCTTCGTGACCATCACGCTGCTGGCGCAATCGAACATGGTGGCAGTGATGCCACTGGATATCGCCCACTTCTTCGCGGCGCGGCAGATGCTGGGCATCCTGCCGGTGAACCTGAAGACGCGCATCGAGCACTACGGCATCGTCACCCGCAAGAACACCACCCTGTCGTCGCTGGCCAAGATGTTCATCCAGATCCTGCGCCAGCAAAACTGAGTGATAGATGGCGAGCCCAGCGGGCAGGACGGATGGGATGCGCCGCCACTCACCATTGAGGTTTTTTTACCCGCTAGGGTTTTTCCGGATGTCGTGCGGCCACGTTTTCCTGTTAGCCTTCGTCTGCGGTCGGGGTGACCGCATTCCCTTCTTCTCCGGTCGGCCTTCATGAATTTGCGTCTCACGCGTGCGCGCACGCGACTTGCTGCACAGCTTCCCGTTTCCTTCCAGGCTACTGCCGCGCGCAGCGTGCTGGCATCGCTCTGTCTTGGCGCCGCCTGGCTGCTGGCCGGATGTGCCGGCCAGCCGCCAGCCGCCCCTGATGCCGCCGCCAAGCAGGCCAGGCTGGACCAGGCGCTGGCGCTGTTCTCCGCCAATCCGCCCAAGGGGCTACCTGCTGGCTGGGAACCGCTGGTCTTCACCCGCAAGAAGATTCCCACCGAATACCGTCTGGTCGATGACAATGGCCGCAGCGTGCTGCATGCCTTTGCCGACCGTGCCTCGTCCGGTCTGCGTCATCCGGTCGACATCGACATCAACAAGAAGCCCTGGCTGTCCTGGAGCTGGAAGGCCAGTGGCCTGATCCCCACGGCCGATCTCACGCATCGCGAGACCGATGATTCGCCGGTGCGCATCGTGCTGGCCTTCGATGGCGACCATGACAAGCTTTCCTTGATGGATACCATCCTCTTCGATACCGCCAAGCTGCTGACCGGGCATGAGCTGCCCTATGCCACGCTGATGTATGTCTGGGATAGCAAGGTGCAGGTGGGGCAGGTGATCGCCAATGGTCGTACCGGCCGCATCCAGATGCTGGTCGCCGAGAGCGGTCCGGAGCACGTGGGCCAGTGGCGCAAGTACCAGCGCAATGTCGCCGAGGACTATGAACGCATCTTCGGTGAAAAGCCGGGGCGCCTGATCGGCGTGGGGGTGTTGACCGATACCGACAATACCGGCCAGAAGATGGAAGCGTGGTACGGCGATATCCGCCTCATGCGCGAGGCGGAAACGCTGCCCTGAAAGGGGAATGGCCTGAAATCAGCCGGGCCGGCCTAGACGCCGCGCCACCAGGCCGCGACGTGTCCCCAGAATCCCTTGGGGCCGTCTTCGAAGAGCCAGGGTTTCTCGCGTTTCAATTTGTCCATCATGTCCTGCTCGGCCTTTTCGGAGACATTGCCGAAGGCCCGTCCCAGCTTCAGCAGAGTGCGCATGGCCCCCAGCTTTTCGCGCGCCACCATGCCGGAGGCGTGTTCGATGGCGATGTGGGTTTCGCGCAATTCCTGCACCATGGCCGCCGCCAGCAGTGCGGCCGGCGTGCGCAGGCGCTCCTGCACCACCGAGATGCTGGTGGCCGAGGCCTTGATCTGCGCGGCCAGCACATCAATCTGGGTTTCGTCGCCCTTGGCCTGCTTGATGATGGCACTGGCCCAGGCGCGCGAGGCATTGACCAGGTCATCGGTGGTCCAGTCGTGGCGCACCGCGATCCAGAAGCCGTAATTCGCAGCCTGTTCGATCAGGATCTGCACCACATCCGGAAATTCCTTGTCCATCGCCCGTCTTGCCCAGGCGTACTGGCCCGACAGCATCAGGTGCTGTACCGCTTCTTCGGTGAGGAAATTGGTGTTCTCCGAAACCTTGGCCAACAGATAACTATCGAAGGACGGCTTGACGAAGCCCGAATCGATCTTGGTCGAGAGCCGCACGAAGTTGTGATAATCCCGCTCCAGCGAGTCGTAGATCTCGTCTTTGAGGATGAGTTTGATCTGTTTCATGCTGCTTCCCCTCGGACCGGGTCCGATGTTGTTATTCCGGCAAAATGAGCGCGATCGCTGCCGGAGTGAGAGTGATGGCAAGTGCCAACAATGATGCTGCCAGGAAAACTGTTATCGGCTCATCTACGCCGAAACTTTACCGTGCCTGCGTTATGTATTGGGGCTTCTTCCGCCGCCCCTAGTAACTGCGCAGGCCGTAGCGCTGCCGGGTCTCCGCATCCGGCAGCAATTGCTCGCGATAGAGCGCCCACGCCGGGTCTGCCTGGATCGTCGCGCTGCTTTTGCAAGCCTGGCATAGCCGGGCCTGCAGGCTGGTGGCAATGCTCTCCAGTCCGTTCGGATCGATCACATAGAAATACGATTGCTGCTGGCCCTGGCTGAACGTGGTGCCGGCGTAGAGGCTGCGGGTTTTCCTGGCGATGGCAGCGGCGATGTCATCCGACAGGGATTCCAGCCGGTCCTGGTCGGCCACGGCCGGCAGGCCATCGGCCGTGGCCTGGGCGTAGTTCACGCGGGTCACCAGCACATAGGGAAAACCGGAGAGCGGAAACGCCCGGCGCAGGCCCATGTCCAGCTTGATCGTGTAGGCCAGCCCGGCGCGCTGGGTCTGGTAGGTCCACCATTCGGCGTCCTGCTCCTGCGCCGTGGCTTGCCCTGCAAGCAGCGCGAGCAGACCCGGGACCAGCAAGGCGAAGACGCGTCGCAGCGGCAACATCAGCTCGCCAGCAGGGCCAGCAACGCCAGCAAGGCGGGCAGGCCCTGGATATAGAGGATAGAGCGCTTGGCGGTCAGGCCGCCGTAGATGCCGGCCACCAGCACGCAGATCACGAAGAAGAACTGTACGGGCCGCTCACCGGTCGCCAGGCTCCAGAACAGCCCGGCCGCGAGGAAGCCGTTATACAAGCCCTGGTTGGCCGCCAGCACGCGCGTCGCCTCGGCGGCCTGCTTCGATTGGCGGAAGGTCTTCAGTCCCAGCGGCTTGGTCCACAGGAACATCTCCAGGATCAGGATCCAGACATGCTCGATGGCGACCAGCAGCAGGAGGGCAGTGGCGAGGGTGTGCAAGGTTTCTCCCTTGTTATCGTTATCACAAATCAGGATTCAGGATGCGTGCCGAGGATCATGCCTCAAACCGTGCCGCCCGCCAATGCCGTCCGGCCTGCCGTCTTACTTCGCCTGCAGGAATTTCTCGGCCAGCCTCACCCAGTAGGTGGCGCCGATGGGCAGCAGGTCATCGTTGAAGTCATAGCTGGGGTTGTGCAGGTTGCACGGGCCCAGTCCATGACCATGATCGCGGTGACCGCCGTCGCCATTGCCCAGGAACACATAGCAGCCCGGCTTGTGCTGCAGCATGAAGGCGAAATCCTCGGCCCCCATGGTCGGTTCGGTATGGGCATCGACATGGTCGGCGCCGAACTGTTCGGTCAGCACCTCGACGGCGAACGCGGTCTCGGCGGCGTGGTTGATCAGCGGTGGATAGTTGCGGTTGAAGCGGAAATCGACGGTGGCATCGAAGGCCGCGGCGGTGTGCTCGGCGATCTCCTGCATGCGGCGTTCGATCAGGTCCAGCACGGGCAGGCTGAAGGTGCGCACGGTGCCGACCATCATCGCCTCGTCGGGGATGACGTTGGTGGCGCTGCCGGTATGGATCTGGGTGATGGAGACCACCGCCGGATCATTGGGGTTGATGTTGCGCGCCACGATGGTCTGCCAGGCCTGGGCGATCTGCACCGCCGTCATCACCGGATCGACCGCCTTGTGCGGTTGCGCCGCATGCGAGCCCTTGCCCTTGACGGTGACATGGAACTCGTTGCTGGAGGCCATCTGCGCACCCGGCGTCACACCGAAATGACCGGCCGGGATGCCGGGCCAGTTGTGCATGCCGAAGACGGCGTCCATCGGGTATTTCTCGAACAGGCCATCCTGGATCATGCGCTCGGCGCCGCGTCCGCCTTCTTCGGCGGGCTGGAAGATGACATACACCGTGCCATCGAAATTGCGATGTTGCGAGAGGTAGTAGGCCGCGCCCAGCAGCATGGCGGTATGGCCGTCGTGGCCGCAGGCGTGCATCTTGCCCTCGTGGCGGGAGGCGTGGGCGAAGGTATTGATCTCGGGCATGGGCAGGGCGTCCATGTCGGCGCGCAAACCGATGGCGCGCGGGCTGTCGCCGTTCTTGATGATGCCGACCACGCCGGTCACGCCCAGGCCTCGTACTACCGGGATGCCCCATTCGGTCAGCTTCTGCGCGACCACATCGGCGGTGCGGACCTCTTCATAGGCGAGTTCGGGGTGGGCGTGGATGTCGCGGCGGATCTTCTGCAGTTCGGCCTGGAACTGGACGATGGGGTCGATGAGTTTCATGGTCTGACTTGGTCTGGGACAGTGTGTGGAGGTGGTGCTGAAGCCGCCTATCTTACCGTGCCTTGCGTCGGGCCACCGTTCGCGCAATTTTGTTCAATACAGGAATCTTCGTCCTGCCTAGCATGCGCCTCTTTCAAGACCGCCCATTGCGGCGAGGAGGGGTACTCATGTTTTGGTCCGAATTCCTGTTGCTGGCCGGCGCACATCTGCTGGCCCTGGCCAGTCCCGGTCCGGATTTCCTGTTGCTGGCACGCAGCGGCCTGCGTCATGGACGCGCGTACGGGCTGGCCGTGAGCCTGGGCATCACGCTGGCCAATGGGCTCTATATCGCGCTGGCCATCGGCGGCTGGAGCGTGCTGCAGGACATTCCGGTACTGCTGGTCGCGTTGCAGTGGCTGGCCAGCGGCTACCTGGCCTGGCTGGGATGGATGTTCATACGCGCCAGCCGGGCGCCCACCGACTTGCCGGACATGGTGGCGATTGCGCATGCGCAGCGCGTATCACCCCTGCTCGGCATGGGCGCGGGCTTCCTGTCGGCACTATTGAATCCCAAGAATGGCCTGTTCTACTTCGGCCTTTTCACCGTGATCGTGGAGGCGCACACCGGACTGGGCCGCAAGCTGTTCTATGGGGTGTGGCTGGCGTGTGCGGTGCTGGCCTGGGATGCAGCGCTGGTCTGCCTGATCGCGCGGGAAAAGGTAGTGGTCGCGCTGGGCCGGGCGATGCCGTTGATCGAGCGCAGCGCCGGCCTGCTGCTGCTGGTGGCCGCCGTGGCCCTGGCGGCCGGGCGCCTGCGCTGATGTCCTCAGGGCCTAGCGTATTGCAGGGGCGTGACGGCCACACGGGATTTGAAGACGCGATGGAAATGGCTCTGGTCGGCAAAGCCGGTGTCGTAGGCGGCATCGGCCGCACTCGCCCCCTGACGCAGCAGCACGCGCGCCTGGCGGATCTTCATGTCCAGTTGCAGTGCATGGGGCGTCATGCCGAAGCGGCGGTTGAACTGGCGGATCAACTGGTACCGGCTGGTGCCGGCAATGGTGGCCAGGGTGTCGAGCGTGATGCGTTCACGGCAATGTGCCTGCAGGAAATCATGCGCGGCCTGCAGGCCGTCGCTGCCTTGCGTGGCCATCGTGAGGGGGCTGGCGCAGGTTTCTGCGCATAGCTGCATGAGTTCGTGCAGGCAGGTGATGATGTCGGCCTGCAGGTCGGCGTGCAGGTCGACTTGGTGGGCGTCCAGGGCCGCCGTCATGCGGTCGAGCAATTGGACCGCCGAGGCAGAGCGCAGCACCTGAGAATCCATCCTCTGGAGCAGCCCGCGGGTGCTCGGGGTTTCATCGAGCAGCCTGGCCAGCCAGTGCACGTCGAGGTGGAACATGCGATAGCTCCAGCGCTGCAGCTCGGCCGGATTGCAGCTATGCACATCACCGGCCCTGACCAGTACGACATCACCGGGGACGATGGCCATGCTCCGGCCCGCCACGGAAAAGACGCTCTGGCCGCCATCGACGATGCCGATGGAAAAGCTGTCATGCGTATGCGGGGCATAGCAGGACAGGCTACCGGTGGCGCGCCGGCCTTCGAGGAAGGGCAGTTCGGGCGTGTGCCAGAAGTGTTGGAGAGGCGTCATGACAGGGTTGGCGAGAGTCGCGGTGGGCCATTTTAAGATAAAGTATCCGCTTCGCCGTCCTGCCCGTTTTCCCGCGCCTTTGCTGCTGTCCTGCCGGTGTGCGGCGCATGGTACGTCTTCCATCCCGTTTTTCCGGTTTTCATCCCTGTTTCCTTGCTCCGCTTGCCATGACCACCTCGATCGTCCGCGCCGCTTGTCCTCATGATTGCCCCGATACCTGTGCCTTGCTGGTGACCGTCAAGGACGGCGTCGCCACCGAGGTGCGTGGCGACCCGGATCACCCGCCCACCTCCGGCGTGCTCTGCACCAAGGTTTCACGCTATACCGAGCGCACCTATCACCCCGACCGCCTGCTCTATCCCATGCGCCGGGTGGGCAAGAAGGGCGAGGGCCGGTTCGAGCGCATCAGCTGGGACGAGGCGATTGCGACCATCGCCCAACGCCTGGGGCAGATTGCCTTGCGCGATCCCCAGGCCATCCTGCCCTACAGCTATGCCGGTACGATGGGGCAGGTGCAGGGTGAATCGATGGCCGGGCGATTCTTCAATCGCCTGGGGGCTTCGCAACTGGAGCGCACCATCTGCGCCTCGGCCGGCGGCGCCGGTTATCGCTACACCATCGGAGCGCGCATCGGTACCGATCTGGAGCAGGTCGACAATGCCCGGCTGATCCTGATCTGGGGTGGCAATCCGATCGCCTCCAACCTGCATTTCTGGACCCGGGTGCAGGCCGCCAAGCGGAATGGTGCACGCCTGATCGCCATCGATCCCTATCGCTCGCTCACAGCCGAAAAGTGCCACCAGCATATTGCCCTGTTGCCGGGTACCGATGCGGCCCTGGCGCTGGGCATGATGCATGTGCTGATTGCCGAGGACCTGCTCGACCACGACTACATCACCCGTCACACGCTGGGCTTCGATCAGCTGAAAGAGCGCGTGGCGGAATGGACGCCGGCCCGTACCGCCGAGGTCTGCGGCATCAAGGCCGAAGAAGTGCTGGCGCTGGGGCGTGAGTACGGCCGCGTGGCGTTGGCCGGCGAAGGCGTTTTCATCCGCGCCAACTATGGCTTGCAGCGCGTGCGCGGCGGCGGCATGGCGGCACGCAACGTGGCCTGCCTGCCAGCTTTGGTGGGGGCCTGGCGTCACGCCGCCGGTGGCATCCAGCTGTCGGTGTCGGACAGCTTCCCCAAGGATGCGGTGGCGCTGAGTCGGCCCGACCTGGCCGCGCGTCATGGCGCTCCGGCCCGCGTCATCAACATGAGTACCATCGGCGATGATCTCCTGAAGCCGGCGTCGCCAGGGTTCGGGCCCCAGGTGGAGGCGGTGATCGTCTACAACTCCAACCCGGTGGCGGTGGCCCCGGAGTCGGCCAAGGTGGCGCAGGGCTTCGCCCGCGAGGACCTGTTTACCGTGGTGCTGGAGCACTTCCAGACCGATACCGCCGACTACGCCGATATCCTCTTGCCGGCCACCACCCAGCTGGAACACATCGACGTCCATGCCTCCTACGGGCACGTCTACATGCTGGCCAACAATGCGGCCATTGCGCCCATGGGCGAGGCCAAGCCCAATACCGAGATCTTCCGCCTGCTCGCTGCGGCCATGGGGTTCACCGAGCACTGCTTCCGTGACAGCGATGACCAGTTGGCGGCGGTGGCCTTCCGGCGCGATGACCCGCGCAGCGGCGGCTACGACTGGCAGGTGCTCAAGGAAAAGGGCTGGCAGCGTCTGGACATGCCGGTCGCGCCGTTTGCCGAAGGCGGGTTTGCCACGCCCTCGGGCAAGTGCGAATTCTATTCGGCGCAGATGAAGGCGGCCGGTCTCGATCCGCTGCCGGCCTACATCGCGCCCTACGAGTCGGTGGCCAGCAACCCGGAACTGGCTGCCCGCTATCCGCTGGCGATGATTTCGCCGCCGGCGCGCAATTTCCTCAACTCGTCCTTCGTCAACGTGCAGAGCCTGCGCGATACCGAGGGCGAGCCGCATCTGGACATGCACCCGCAGGACGCCGCTGCCCGTGGCATCACGCAAGGCGATACGGTGCGCGTGTTCAACGATCGCGGCAGCATGCAGGCGCGCGTGCGTGTGACGGAAAAGGCACGCCCGGGTCTGGTGGTGGGGCTGTCGATCTGGTGGAAGAAGTTTGCCGCCGATGGCAAGAACGCCAACGAGGTGACCAGCCAGCGCCTGACCGACATGGGTAACGCGCCCACCTTCTACGACGTGCTGGTGCAGGTGGAAAAACTGCAGCAGCCGGTTGTGGCGCACTGAGTCCTTGCATCATGCTGCGCAGGGGCATGCTGGTGCTGGCGCTGGGCGGATTGCTGGGCTTGGGCGCGTGTTCATCGGTGTCCTATTACGCCCAGGCCGCGCATGGCCAGTTCTCCCTGCTGGCGCAGGCCCGGCCGCTGGATGACTGGCTCGCCGATCCCGCCACCCAGCCGGTGCTCAAGGCCAAGCTGCAGACGGTGCAAGAGATTCGCCGCTTTGCGGTGGTCGAGCTGGGCTTGCCCGATAACGGCAGTTACCGCAGCTATGCCCAGCTGGACCGTCCTTTCGTGTTGTGGAACGTGGTGGCCGCGCCCGAACTCTCGCTCAAGGCCAGGCAGTGGTGCTTTCCCATTGCCGGTTGCGTGGACTATCGCGGCTATTACAGCCAGCAGGCGGCCCAGGACTACGCCGCCGCGCTGCAGCGGGAAGGCTATGACGTCCAGGTGGCGGGGGTGCCGGCCTATTCCACACTGGGCTGGTTCGATGATCCGGTCATCTCCACCTTCATCCAGTATCCCGACGGTGAACTGGCGCGGCTGATCTTCCATGAACTGGCGCACCAGACTGTCTACGCCCGCGACGATACGCCCTTCAATGAAGGTTTCGCGGTAGCGGTCGAGGAACTGGGGCTGGAACGCTGGCTGGCGGCGCGCCACGACTCTGCCCTGACCGAGGCGTATCAGCGCTATGCGCAGCGCAAGCGGGAATTCCTGGCGCTGCTGGACAAGTACCGCGCCCAACTGAAGGACAACTACGACAGCGATGCCAGCGACGCCGTGAAGCGCGAGCGCAAGGCCGCCATCTTCGCCGCCTTGCGCGCCGAATACGCGACGATCAAGAGCACACGCTGGAACGGCTATGCCGGCTACGACCGCTGGTTCGCCATGCCCTTGTCGAACGCGCATCTGGCCCTGGTCGGCGCTTATCACGACATGGTGCCGGCTTTCCGGCGGCTGTTCGAAAACAGTCGAGGTTTTCCTGATTTCTATGACAAGGTCCGGCGACTGGCGCGCATGGACAAGCCCGCCCGGCACGCCGCGCTGGGCGATGCGCCCTTGACCACGGGCAAGGCGGCGCCAGAAACATTTCCCACCGACACCATTGGGCAGCCCAAACGGAATGCGGGCGGGTATCATCCCGGGTGATTTGGCCGGTCCGCCCAGGCGCGGCCTTCATCATTACCCGGCGCGAAGTACCCCCGAACGGAGGGCATTTCACAAAAATTCACCTAATTCGGGCGCAAAGTGCTTGCCCCGCGGTCGAATGCTGGATAGCATCTGCGTTAAATAAAAAAACACTCGTGCTTTTTTGCTGTGCGCGCCAAGTGGTCGCAACATGACACCGCCCAGCCCCAGCGCACGTTATGACCGGAGACAGAGGACACACTATGGAAAGATTCTGGCTTGCATCCTATCCTGCAGGCGTTCCCGCGGACATCGACCCCGGCCGTTACGGCTCGTTGGTACAGATGATCGATGAAGCCTTCACCAGGCACGCCGACCGCAATGCCTACGTCTGCATGGGCAAGTACCTGCGTTACAGCGAACTGGATGCCATGTCGCGCGCACTGGGCGGCTGGCTGCAGGGACTGGGGCTGCAGAAGGGCGCCCGGGTGGCGATCATGATGCCCAATGTGCTGCAGTATCCGATTGCCATCGCGGCGATCCTGCGGGCCGGTTATACCGTGGTCAATGTCAATCCGCTCTATACCGCGCGCGAGCTGGAACATCAGTTGAAGGATTCGGGCGCCGAAGCCATCTTCGTACTGGAAAACTTTGCCTGCACGCTGCAGAAGGTGGTCGCCAATACCAGCATCAAGCATATCGTGGTGGCCAGCATGGGCGAGCTGCTGGGCACGCTCAAGGGTGCCATCGTCAACCTGGTGGTGCGCCATGTGAAGAAGCTGGTGCCGGCCTGGTCGCTGCCCAACGCCATCAGCTTCAGCCGTGCCTTGTCGCAAGCGCAGGGCAAGCAGCTGCGGCCGGTCAGCCTGACGCCTGACGACGTCGCCTTCCTGCAATACACCGGTGGCACCACCGGCGTGGCCAAGGGCGCCGTACTGACCCACCGCAATCTGGTGGCCAACGTGCTGCAGGCCGAGGAATGGCTGACCCCGGCGCTCAAGGCCGGCAAGCCCATCGACCAGTTGGTGTTCGTCTGTGCCTTGCCGCTGTATCACATCTTTGCGCTGACTGTCTGCAACATGCTTGGCACACGCGAAGGTGCGCTCAACCTGCTGATTCCCAACCCGCGTGATATCCCCGGCTTCGTCAAGGAGCTGGCCAAGTACAAGGTCAATACCTTCCCGGCCGTCAATACGCTCTACAACGCACTGCTCAACAATGCCGATTTCGCCAAGCTCGACTTTTCCGGTTACCGCTGCTGCGTGGGCGGCGGTATGGCCGTGCAGCAAAGCGTGGCCGACAAGTGGAAGAAGCTGACCGGCTGCCCCATCATCGAGGGCTACGGCCTGTCGGAGACCTCGCCGATTGCCAGCGCCAATCCCTGCACCATCGAAGAATACACCGGCACCATCGGTCTGCCGTTGCCTTCGACCGAGATCGCCATCCTCGACGACGATGGGAATCCTGTGCCGCTCGGCCAGCCGGGCGAGATCGCCATCCGGGGTCCGCAAGTGATGCCGGGTTACTGGCAGCGCCCCGACGAGACGGCCAAGGTCATGACGCCGGACGGTTTCTTCAAGACCGGCGATATCGGGATCATGGATGCCCTGGGCTACACCCGTATCGTCGACCGCAAGAAGGACATGATCCTGGTCTCCGGTTTCAACGTCTATCCCAACGAGATCGAAGGCGTGGTGGCGCAGCATCCGGGCGTGCTGGAATGCGCCTGCGTGGGCGTGCCGGACGAACATACCGGCGAGGCGGTCAAGCTCTTCGTGGTGCGCAAGGACAAGTCGCTCACCAGCGAGCAATTGATGGCCTACTGCAAGGAGCAGTTCACCGGCTACAAGAAGCCCAAGTACATCGAGTTCCGTGATGAGCTGCCCAAGACCAACGTCGGCAAGATCCTGCGTCGCGAGTTGCGCGACGAGCCGGCCAAGGCACAGCAGAAACGGGCTGCCTGAGCGGATGTAAATCGTAGCGCTCCAATGAAAAATCGCTGCCGGATCACGCCGGCAGCGATTTTTTTTTCGGGCGGGAAAGATCAGTCCGGCACGGGCGTGATCACCGGCTTGCCACTGAAATGCGCCTGCAGGTTGTTGAAGGCCAGATCGGCCATGGCGGTGCGTGTGACCAGTGTGCCGCTGGCCATGTGCGGTGTCAGCACCACGTTCTCCTGGGCGGCCAGTTCGGCAGGGATATTGGGCTCGTTCTCGAACACATCCAGACCGGCACCGGCGATGGTGCCGGCCTTGAGCGCGGCGATCAGAGCGGTTTCATCCACCACCGAGCCGCGTGCCACGTTGATCAGGAAACCCTTGGGACCGAGCGCTTCCAGCACGTCTGCATTGACCAGTGCACGGGTACCGGCGCCGCCGGGGGTGATCATCACCAGGAAATCGACCGCCGCCGCCAGCGACTTGATGTCGCCGAAGTAGGTGTAGGGAACGTCCTTGCGCGAGCGATTGTGATACGCGATCTCCATGTCGAAGCCGGCGGCGCGGCGGGCGATGGCTTCGCCGATGCGACCCAGCCCGACGATGCCCAGCCGGGCGCCGCTGACCTTGGTGGTGAAGGGGAAGGGGCCGTTCTTCCATTCGCCACTGCGGGCGAAGCGGTCGGCGCGCACCACGTTGCGTGCCACGGCCAGCATCAGTGCGATGGCCATGTCGGCCACGTCATCGGTCAGTACGTCGGGGGTGTGGGTGACATGGATGCCGCGCTCGCGGGCCGCCGGCACATCCACGCCGTCGTAGCCGACGCCGAACACCGAGACGATTTCCAGCGCCGGAAAGCGCGCCATGAATTCCCGCCCGACCTTGGCTTCGCCATTGGCGGCGATGCCGCGCACCTGCGGGGCGATGACGGCGAGCTGGTCGTCGCTGAGCTGGTCCAGCACGAGGTTGTGGCAAGTGAAATTGTTCTGCAGCAGATCCAGCAGATGCTGCGGCAGGCGGGCGACGATCAGAATGGTAGGGCGTTCGTTGGAAGTCATGGTCACTGGAGAGGAAGCGATGATGGAGTCGTTACGATACGGTCTATCGATACGTCACGGGCTGAAATCTTTTCAAGCCCGCAACGGAATCTGCGGCTACAGCGCCGGGCTGAGGCTGCCCTGGCCGGCCGGGTCCAGCGGCGGCAAGGGGCGCGGTTTGCGGCTCTCATCGGTGGCCACATAGGTCAGCGTGGCTTCGGTGACCTTGACGATCTCGGTCTGCAGCCGGTTGCGCTCGGCATAGACTTCGACATTGACGGTGATGGAGGTATTGCCGACCTTGACGATGTCGGCATAGAAGGACAGCAGGTCTCCCACGAAGACCGGATTCTTGAACAGGAAGGAATTGACCGCGATGGTCGCCACCCGGCCATTGGCACGGCGCGTGGCCGGCAGCGATCCGGCGATGTCCACCTGGGCCATGATCCAGCCACCGAAGACGTCGCCATAGACGTTGGCGTCGGACGGCATGGGCATGACCCGCAGTTGCGGCGCCTTGCCGGGCGGGAGTTGGGGGACGGTATGGGACATGATGACTCCTTGGAGAGGGGAAGCCCCGGCGCGCTCGCGGGATGGCTCTTATAATCGGGGTTTGCGGTGTTGCGGGTTTGTGTCGAAACCGACAAGGCTCCTAGTGTATCGGATGTCGGTCTTTTGTTGCGCCGCCTCCGAAGACGGCTCTGCGCCGCCTGCCGCCATCTCCCTATTTCCAGGTCCGTCCCCATGCGTCGTTATCCCAATTCTTCCACCTCACCTCAAGCACCGATCAAGCGCCAGCGTGGCGACTGGGATGTGGTCAAGACCCTGCTGCCCTACCTGTGGACCTACAAGTGGCGGGTGATGCTGGCGCTGGCCTTCCTGGTCGGCGCCAAGCTGGCCAACGTCGGCGTGCCGCTCGTGCTCAAGAAACTGGTCGATGCCATGACCATCACCGCCTCCCATCCGCAGGCGCTGCTGGTGTTGCCGCTGGGCCTGTTGGTGGCCTATGGCGCGCTGCGACTGGCGACGGCGCTCTTTACCGAACTGCGGGAGCTGATGTTCGCCCGCGTCACGCAACGGGCGGTGCGCACCATTGCATTGCAGGTCTTCCGTCACCTGCATGCCCTGTCGCTGCGCTTCCACCTCAATCGCCAGACTGGCGGCATGACGCGTGACATCGAGCGCGGTACCCGTGGCGTCTCCACGCTGGTGTCGTACACGCTCTTTTCCATCCTTCCCACCATCATCGAGATCGTGCTGGTGCTGGCCTACCTGGTCACCCATTACGACATCTGGTTCTCGCTCATCACGGCCGGTGCGCTGGTGCTCTATATTCTGTTCACCATCACCGTGACCGAGTGGCGCACGCACTTCCGCCGTACCATGAACGAACTCGATTCGAACGCCAATACGCGTGCCATCGATTCGCTGCTCAACTACGAGACGGTCAAGTATTTCGGCAACGAGGAATTCGAGGCGCGCCGCTACGATGAAGGCCTGCAGCGCTACGAGCGGGCCGCCGTGAAATCGCAGAGTTCGCTGTCGCTGCTCAATACCGGACAGTCGGCCATCATCGCCATCGCGGTGACACTGATCCTGTGGCGCGCCACCGCCGGCGTGATCGATGGCAGCATGACCCTGGGCGACATGGTGCTGGTCAATGCCTTCATGATCCAGCTCTACATCCCGCTGAACTTCCTGGGTGTGCTCTATCGCGAGATCAAGCAGAGCATGGCCGACATGGAGCGCCTGTTCTCGCTGCTGGAAGAAAATCGCGAAGTGGCTGACCGCCCCGGTGCACAGCCCCTGCGTACGCAGGGCGCGGAGCTACATTTCGAACACGTCGATTTCAGCTACGAGCGCAATCGCCAGATCCTTTTTGATGTCGATTTCAAGGTCCAGGCCGGTACCACCACCGCCGTGGTTGGCCACAGTGGTTCGGGCAAGTCGACCTTGTCGCGGCTGCTGTATCGCTTCTATGACGTCGACCATGGCGCCATCCGCATCGATGGGCAAGACCTGCGCAATGTCACGCAAGCCTCGCTGCGCCAGGCCATCGGCATCGTGCCGCAGGATACTGTGCTGTTCAACGACACCATCGAATACAACATCGCCTATGGCAAGCCCGGCGCCACGCGCGAGCAGATCGTGGCGGCGGCCAAGGCGGCCTATATCCACGACTTCATCGAGTCGCTGCCCGACGGTTATGCCAGCATGGTGGGCGAGCGCGGCCTGAAGCTGTCCGGCGGTGAGAAGCAGCGCGTGGCCATCGCCCGCACCCTGCTGAAAGATCCGGCCATCCTGATCTTCGATGAAGCGACGTCGGCCCTGGATTCGCGTGCCGAACAGGCGATCCAGCAACAGCTCGAAGAGATCGCACGCGAACGCACCACACTGGTCATCGCGCACCGGCTTTCCACCATCGTCAATGCGCAGCAGATCCTGGTGATGGACCATGGCCGCATCGTCGAGCGCGGTACCCATGCGGGCCTGCTGATGGCCGATGGTCTCTATGCGCAGATGTGGCTGCGCCAGCAGGCCGGTGGTGATGACGACAGTGCCTCGGTCGCACCGCCCGAGGACGACGACGCGGTGCTGATCGAGCCCGATGCCGAACCCAGCGTATTGAAGCCGGCCGAACAGCGCTAGTACAGGCGAATCGACGCTGCTTGCGCCGGCACGGGTGCAGCGGCACAATTCGCCATTCGACCTAGAACGGGAAGTGGGCGGGCAATGGAAAGCAAATGGCTTGAGGATTTCGTCTCCCTGGCGGAAACGCGCAGTTTCAGTCGCTCGGCCGAGTTGCGGCATGTGACGCAACCGGCTTTTTCGCGACGCATCCAGTCGCTGGAGGCCTGGCTGGGTACCGACCTGATCGACCGTACTTCCTATCCCACCCGCCTGACGCCGGCCGGTGAGGTGTTCTACGAGCAGGCCGTGGCCATGCTGGGCCAGATCAACAATACCCGGGCGCTGCTGCGCGGCAAGCGCCCCACCGCCCAGACCACCATCGACTTCGCCGTTCCGCATACGCTCTCGCTGACCTACATGCCGAAGTGGCTCAGCTCGCTGGAGTCCGGCTTCGGCTCCATCAATACCCGCCTGATCGCCCTGAATGTGCACGATGCCGTGATGACCATCGTCGAAGGCGGCTGTGACCTGCTGCTGTGCTATCACCATCCGCGCCAGCCGGTGCAGCTCGATGCCAGCCGCTACGACATGCTGACCATGGGGACCGAGACCATGCGGCCCTACTCGCGTTGTGACCGGCAGGGCCGGCCCGACTACCTCTTCCCCGGCAGCGCCAAGGCGCCGCTGCCGTTTCTTTCCTACACCAGCAACGCCTATCTGGGGCGCATGGTGGAACTGATGATGGCCGACACCAAGCGGCCGCTGCACCTGGCCAAGCACTACGAGACCGACATGTCGGAAAGCCTGAAGATGATGGCGCTGGAAGGCCATGGGGTGGCCTTCCTGCCGGAGTCCTCGGTGGTCCGGGAAGTGCGTAATCGGCAGCTGGCGCGTACCGATGGTCCGACCGGCGAGTGGGAGGTGGAGATGGAAATCCGCCTCTACCGCGAACGTCCTACCCCGCAACGCACCGGCAAGGCGCTGGTGGCGCGCCTGTGGGAGTATCTGGTCGACCTGGATGCGCAGCGGCAGGGAAAGCTGGAGCGCGATGAGCGCCAGAAGGTGGCAGCAGGCAAATCTGCGCGCGCCGCGGAAAAACGCGAATCCTGAGCCGGAAATGCCTGGGGTGATCGCCGCAATCGCGCTTTCATCAAGGGTTACAGAAGGTTATGCACGTCTTGCATAATTGCATGCTCACAAAGCATTAGCCTTGTTTTGGCCGGCTGGCTACGATGGCGGCGCTGAATCGGACCGGCACGAATTTCCAGTAGACGCAGGAGGCGTCGTGCTGGCAGGACGTGCTCCGTCCCGGCCCCTGCAGACGCCTGTGGCGCTGCTTGCAGGCTGGCGCCGACGGAGTAACATGCCCTGGCGAACTTCGGAATTCGGAAGCCTTTTGTCCTGACCCGCACGGAACTCAAAGGAGCGATTGCATCATGTCGAACGTACCTAATCACGAAGTGCCTTCCTATCTCGTCCCGCACGGCATCGGTCCGTGGGGCGTCTACCTCGAGCAGATCGACCGTGTCACGCCCTACCTGGGTTCGCTGGCACGCTGGGTGGAAACCCTGAAGCGCCCCAAGCGCATCTTGGTGGTGGACGTACCCATCGAGCGCGACGACGGCACCATCGCCCACTTCGAAGGTTATCGCGTGCAGCACAACACCTCGCGCGGCCCCGGCAAGGGCGGCGTGCGTTTCCACCAGGACGTGACGCTCTCCGAAGTGATGGCGCTGTCGGCCTGGATGACGGTCAAGAATGCCGCCGTGAACGTGCCTTATGGTGGTGCCAAGGGCGGTATCCGCGTCGATCCCAAGACCCTTTCCCGTGGTGAACTGCAGCGCGTCACGCGTCGCTACACCAGCGAGATCGGCATCATCATCGGCCCCAACAAGGACATCCCGGCGCCCGACGTCAACACCGATTCGCAGATCATGGCCTGGATGATGGATACCTATTCCATGAACCAGGGCAGCACCTCCTCGGGTGTGGTCACCGGCAAGCCGATCTCGCTGGGCGGCAGCCTGGGGCGCCATGAAGCGACCGGTCGCGGTGTGTTCGTGGTGGGTTGCGAAGCGGCTGCCAAGCGCGGCATGGACATCAAGGATGCCAAGGTCGCGGTGCAAGGTTTCGGTAACGTCGGCGGCATCGCTGCACGTCTGTTTGCCGAGGCCGGCTCCAAGGTGGTGGCCGTGCAGGATCACGTGACCACGGTGTTCAATGCCGGTGGCCTGGACGTCCCGGCGCTGCAGGCCTATGTCGCCAAGAACGGCAGCGTGAAGGGCTTCGAAGGTGCAGACGAGATTGCCGATCGCGCCCAATTCTGGTCGGTCGACTGCGACATTCTGGTGCCTGCTGCACTGGAACAGCAAATCACCGAGGCCAATGCCAATCACATCAAGGCCAAGATCATCCTGGAAGGCGCCAATGGCCCGACCACCCCGGCCGCCGATGACATCCTGCGCGACAAGGGCGTGCTGATCGTGCCGGACGTGATTGCCAACGCCGGTGGCGTGACCGTGAGTTACTTCGAATGGGTGCAGGACTTCTCCAGCTTCTTCTGGACCGAAGACGAGATCAACCTGCGCCTGACCCGCATCATGCGCGAAGCCTTTGCCGCGGTCTGGCAACTGGCCGAAGAAAAGAACGTGTCGCTGCGTACCGCGGCCTTCATCGTGGCATGTACTCGCGTTCTGCAGGCCCGTGAAATGCGTGGTCTGTACCCGTAATGCGATAAAAGAACAGTCCGGGAAACCGGACCTGGGCGGCCCAAGACGACGCATCGAAGATCGTCGGCCGCATGAGCTCAGCTCTAGGAGGAGACGTGGTGGCTGTGCGTACGCGCACCGCAGGCCAGCCAGCCTTGCGGCGCAGGATCATCATCGACCAACCCGGCATTTCCATGCCGGGCGCTGCTGCATGTGCGCTCCCGGTTTGCGCCTGCGATGTCAACCTGATTGCGGTGGCGTCGCATCGTTCGCATTGCTCTCCCGCCTCTGCCTCCCTCCCGCTTTTCCCCTCTCTCCCCGAACGACTTCATCGCCCTGCAAGGCGCTCCCGTACTGGTGTTGCGCCGGTCATGGGCAAACTGTGCCTGCGTGCTTCAGGGCTCGACGACCGCGTTCCCGCGCACCGTGCAGAGGCATTCACGGATCTTATTTCTGGCATGGATATTGCTGACAGGAACACTGTCGCTGCCGTGACGCCAAGCGCGCCATATTGCAGTTTCCGGCGCGTTCCCGGGGATGTCAGCGCAGCTGCTGGTCGAGAACTGCCTCATCAGGGATGTTGCGTATTGCCTGACCCGGTGGCATATGTCGTACAATGCGCCCGCCGCCTGTTGCGCACGGGTAATTTGTCTGCAGCGGGTCCACCGTGGGGGTGGTCTTCGAAAGAAGGCGCCAGGTGTGGATCAAACAATGCTGGCAAAGATCCTTGTTAGCACACAGAATAGGCAGCACGGCAGAGAACAATAACAGGCTCGTCAATACGGCCGGCCAGCCCGGTTCCGGGCGCCGCGCAAGCGGTTTCGGAATGGGGCTTTTGATACACTACGTAAAAAATTTTTCCAGGAGGTCACACAATGAAGTTATTGAAGCTAGCAGGGGTTTTGGTTGGGGCAAGCGTGCTGATGAGCTCGGTGCATGCCGAGGAATTCACTGGCCGTCTGAAGAAGATCAAGGACTCCGGCACCCTGACGCTGGGCGTGCGCGATTCGTCGATTCCTTTCTCGTATCTGGATGACAAACAGTCCTATCAAGGCTACTCGATCGACCTGTGCCTGAAGGCAGCCACCGCGATCCAGAAGAAGCTGGGTCTGACTTCGCTGAACATCAAGATGGTTCCGGTGACCTCGGCCACCCGTATCCCCCTGATCGCCAACGGCACCACCGACATCTCCTGCGACTCCGCGACCAACAACCAGGAACGCTGGAACCAGGTGGCCTTCTCGGTGACCGAGTTCGTGACCGCCAACAAGTTCCTGTCCAAGAAGTCGGCCAATCTGAAGACCCTGGATGATCTGAAGGGCAAGACCGTGGTCTCGACCTCCGGCACCTCCAACCTGAAGCAGATCACCGCGCTGAACGCCGAACGCAACCTGGGCATGAACATCCTGGCTGCCAAGGACCACGCCGAAGCCTTCCTGATGGTGGAAACCGGCCGTGCCGCCGCCTTCGTGATGGATGACATCCTGCTGTCCTCGCTGGCTGCCAACTCCAAGGCTCCTGCCGACTACCAGGTCTCTTCTGAAGCCCTGTCGGTCGAGCCGTATGGCCTGATCCTGCCGAAGGGTGACAACGACTTCAAGAAGGTCGTTGACGACGCCCTGACCGTGGTCTACAAGGGTGACGACATCAAGAAGATCTACGCGAAGTGGTTCCAGTCGCCGATCCCTCCCAAGGGTGTCAACCTGAACGTGCCGATGAGCCCGCAATTGCAGACCGTGCTGGCCAAGCCGACCGACTCCTACGATCCGGCCGCCTACGCTGTGGTGCCGGAAGCGCAGAAGAACCTGGGCAAGAAGAAGTAATCGGCGCATTTCCTGGTGCAATCTGACGAAACGGGGGCCTGTCCCCCGTTTTGTTTAGCCGGTGTCAAAGCGCTTGCCGCCGGGCAAGGGCTTTTTCCACGTCACCGGCCCTGACCCTACAAGATGCGGTGCGGCATTTGCCTGGTGACCGCGCCCGACAGATAAAACGACTCGACACAGACTCGAACCACAGACGAGGCCATTTATGCACTACAACTGGAACTGGGGAATCTTCTGGGAGATGTCTCCCGATGGCATCCCCTACATCGATACGCTGCTGGCCGGCCTGAAATGGACCCTGGCCACCGCTGCCTGCGCCTGGATCATGGCACTGGTCCTGGGCACCATCTTCGGTACCTTGCGTACCACCACCAAACCATGGGTCGTGCGCATCGCCAACGGCTATGTGGAACTGTTCCGCAACATTCCGCTGCTGGTACAGATGTTCCTGTGGTACTTCGTGATGCCGGAACTGCTGCCCGGTGCCCTCGGCGACTGGATCAAGAGCCTGCCGGACGCGTCCTTCGTGACCGCGACCCTGGCCCTGGGTTTCTTCACTTCCTCGCGTGTGGCTGTGCAGGTCACCACCGGTATCCAGGCATTGCCGCGCGGCCAGCGCATGGCAGGTGCGGCACTGGGCCTGACCCCGGTGCAGACCTATCGTTACGTGCTGCTGCCGATGGCCTTCCGCATCATCATCCCGGCGCTGACCAACGAGTTTGCCGCGATCATCAAGAACAGCTCGGTGGCGCTGACCATCGGCCTGGTCGAACTGACTGCCGCGACCTACTCGATGCGTGAGTTCACCTTCCAGACCTTCGAGGCCCTGACCGGTGCCACCATCATCTACCTGATCATTTCCGTCATCGCCCTGTTCATGGCGCGCCTGCTGGAAAAGGTCACCGCCGTCCCGGGTTACATCACCGGCGGCAGCACCAGCGCAGGAGGGCATTGATCCATGTTCAGCAATTTCGATTTCGACGTCATCCAGCGCTCCTGGGTCTATCTCTTTACGACCGGCCTGAAGTTCACCCTGATCCTGACCTTCTCGGCCATGCTGGGCGGCATCATCCTGGGTACGCTGCTGGCGATGATGCGCCTGTCGTCGAACAAGCCGCTGTCGTTCATCGCGACCACCTACGTCAACCTGATCCGCTCCATTCCGCTGGTGCTGGTGATCTTCTGGTTCTACTTCCTGGTGCCCTTCATCGGCGCCTGGATCATCGGTGCCTCCGAGCCTATCCAGGTCGGTGCGTTCCAGTCGGCCCTGATCACCTTCATCCTGTTCGAAGCGGCCTACTACTGCGAGATCATGCGTTCGGGCATCCAGTCCATTCCGCGTGGCCAGGTGTTCGCCGGTTACGCCATCGGCATGAACTACTGGCAGATGATGGGCAACGTGGTGCTGCCGCAGGCCTTCCGCAACATGACCCCGATCCTCCTGACCCAGACCATCGTGCTGTTCCAGGACGTGTCGCTGGTGTACGTGTTGGGTTCGGTGCCGGACTTCGTCACCAGCGCTTCCAAGATCGCCCAGCGTGACGGTCGTCTGGTGGAAATGTACCTGTTCGTGGCCGTGGTCTACTTCGTGCTCAGCTTCGGTCTGTCGACCCTGGTCAAGCGCTTCCAGAAGAAGATCGCCATCATCCGCTAAAGCCTATGACGGCCGCCGCCCAGGGAGGCTGGCGGCCCAGTGAATTCAGAAATCCAGGAGAATCAAATGATCGAACTCAACAATGTCAGCAAGTGGTACGGCAGCTTCCAGGTCCTGACCGACTGCTCGACCTCCGTCAAGAAGGGCGACGTGGTGGTGGTGTGCGGCCCGTCCGGTTCCGGCAAGTCCACGCTGATCAAGACCGTCAACGGCCTGGAGCCGTTCCAGAAAGGCACTATCACCGTCGACGGCGTCTCGGTGGGTGACCCCAAGACCAACCTGTCCAAGCTGCGTGCGCGCATCGGCATGGTGTTCCAGAACTTCGAACTGTTCCCGCATCTCTCGATCCGTGAGAACCTGACCATCGGCCAGATCAAGGTGCTGGGTCGTTCCAAGGAAGAGGCGACCGAGAAGGGCCTGAAGTACCTGGACCGCGTGGGCCTGCTGGCGCACAAGGACAAGTTCCCCGGCCAGCTTTCCGGTGGCCAGCAGCAGCGTGTGGCGATTGCCCGCGCCCTGTCGATGGATCCGATCGCCATGCTGTTCGACGAACCGACCTCGGCGCTGGACCCGGAAATGATCAATGAAGTGCTGGACGTCATGGTCGGCCTGGCCCAGGAAGGCATGACCATGATGGTCGTGACCCACGAAATGGGCTTCGCCCGCAAGGTCGCCAACCGTGTGGTCTTCATGGACAAGGGCCTGGTCGTGGAAGATTGCGCCAAGGACGAGTTCTTCGCGCAGCCGCGTTCCGAGCGCGCGCGTGACTTCCTGGCCAAGATCATCACGCACTGATCTTCAGCCCCTCAGCATCAGGTCAAGGGCCGCTCCGGCAACGGGGCGGCCCTTGTCGTTTGGGCTACATCAAAAGCGGGTGGCGGCAGGGCGCCCGGAGCGCTTGACGGCTACGGTAGAATGTCGCCCTTGAAGACATCGCGGCTGGCTCTCCACAGCCCGCATGGCCGGGATGCCTCGCCTTACTCCCACTCCAGACCGAAAGATCATTGCAATGAGCAACGTACTGACCATCACCCGCCCGGACGACTGGCACTTGCACCTGCGCGACGGCGCCACCATGCGCGACGTGCTGCCGCACACCGCGCGCCAGTTCGCGCGCGCCATCGTCATGCCTAACCTGAAGCCGCCGGTGACCACCACCGCGCAGGCTGGCGCCTATCGCGACCGTATCCTGGCGGCGCTGCCGCAAGGCATGGCCTTCGAGCCGTTGATGGTCCTGTACCTGACCGACAATACCCCGCCGGAGGAAATCCGCCGCGCCAAGGAGAGTGGCTTCGTCAAGGCCGTCAAGCTCTATCCGGCCGGTGCCACCACCAATTCGGATGCCGGCGTGACCGATCTTTCCAAGTGCTACAAGACCCTGGAAGTGCTGCAGGAAGTGGGCATGCCCTTCCTGGTCCACGGTGAGGTGACCAATCCCGAGATCGACCTGTTCGACCGCGAAGCAGTGTTCATCGACCGCATCATGAAGCCGCTGCGCCAGGCCATGCCGGAGCTGAAGGTGGTCTTCGAACACATCACCACCAAGGATGCGGCGGACTACGTGCTGGCCGGCGAAGGGCCGACCGCCGCCACCATCACTGCGCACCACCTGCTGTTCAACCGCAACGAGATGTTCAAGGGCGGCATTCGTCCGCATTACTACTGCCTGCCGGTATTGAAGCGCGAGACCCATCGCCAGGCCCTGGTGGCCGCCGCCACCTCCGGCAATGACAAGTTCTTCCTCGGTACCGACTCGGCTCCGCATGCCAAGGGCGCCAAGGAACATGCCTGCGGCTGTGCCGGCTGCTACACCGCGCTGCATGCGCTGGAACTGTATGCGCAAGCCTTCGATGCCGCCGGTGCGCTGGACAAGTTCGAGGCCTTCGCCAGCTTCAACGGCCCGGACTTCTACAATCTGCCGCGCAATACCGGCACCGTCACGCTCAAGCGCGAAAGCTGGTCCATCCCGGCCGAGCTGCCGATGGGCGAGGCCACGGTAGTGCCGCTGTCGGCCGGCGAACAGATCAACTGGAAGATGGTCTGACCCCCACAGGGAGGCAGCCCTGTTCCTTCGTCCCCGGTCATGGTCGCGTCAGATGATGGAGACCATCGCCGGGATGTCCTCAACAACGAGAGAAAGGCGAGCTGTATGCAATTCGTCGATGAACTGATTACCGATTTCGACAAGGCGCTGCGCGTGATCAATGGCGTGGTGTTCGAGAGCCGTCCCAACCCGGGGCGCGGCCTGCCGGACGGGGTCATGAACGAGGCCGAGAAGCGTCACGCGGCCGGCCTGATGCGGGTCAACAATGTGGGTGAGGTGTGCGCCCAGGCGCTGTACGACGCCCAGGGCCGCTTTGCACAGAAGCCAGAGATCAAGAATGCCTTCGCCCGCGCCGGCATCGAGGAAGAGGATCACCTGGCCTGGACCGCCGAGCGCCTGCGCGAACTGGGTTCGCACACCAGCCTGCTCAACCCCTTGTGGTACGGCGGTGCCTATGTGCTGGGCAGCATCGCCGCCAGGTTGGGAGATGCCCGTAACCTGGGCTTCGTTTCCGAGACCGAACGCCAGGTGGAGCACCACCTGATGGGCCACCTGGAAAAACTGCCGGTGCAGGACAACCGTTCCCGCGCCATCGTCGACCAGATGCGCATCGATGAGATCGAACACGGTCAGGCGGCGCGCGACCTGGGGGCGGCCGAAATGCCGGCGCCGGTCAGGGGCTTGATGAAGGCCATGGCCAAGGTGATGACCACGGTGGCCTACCGGATCTGATCGTTACCGAATGAACAGGAAAGAAAAAAGCGGCCTTGGCCGCTTTTCTCGTTGGTGCTGTCCGTGTTACTGCTGCTGGGCAGCCGCCGAGGAGATATCGGTCAGGTCGTCGATGATCTCGAAGGAGTGCGTCATCTCTGCGGTCTTCTCCAGCATGATCGAGGCGGAGCAATACTTGTCGTGGGATAGCTTGATGGCTCGTTCGACAACATTTGTCTTCAGATTGCGGCCGCGCACGGTGAAGTGGAAATGGATCTTGGTGAAGACCTTGGGATCGCTGTCAGCGCGCTCGGACTTCAAGGTCACGTCGCAGCCGCGCACATCCTGGCCGCTCTTGCGCAGGATCACCACCACATCGTAGGCGGTGCAGCCACCGGTGCCGGCCAGCACCACTTCCATCGGACGCGGTGCCAGGTTGCGGCCGCCGCCGTCGGGTGCGCCGTCCATCGTCAACAGGTGGCCCGAGCCCGTCTCGGCCGTAAAGGTCATGCCGGACAAGCCGGTCCAGCGCACTGTGCATTCCATCTGTATCGTCCAAATCGGTTGTGTGAGGCTGGCTATTGTAGCTTTTGCTGGCCCCGGCCGCAGCCTGGGCGGGTGGAGAAGAGAATGCTGCGCTGAAGATTTGTGATTATTGCGATGCGGAAAATTGTTGGAATATTATTCAGTTATCATCCAGCGGGTGCTTGTAGATGATCCTTGGAGTCAGCAGTGATGCTGCTTTCAGACGGTTACAAATAAATTTCGCAGTCGTTATTGCAATGCACAAACCGCTTTGCTATATTGAATTCAACGGAAGTTTTGCAGCACGTAACGATGTCTCCTCCACCCTCCTCATTGGTGTGGATTAAACCCGGAACCACAGTGTCCGGGTTTTTTTTGTCCTTTTTTCCTGCGGGGTGCGGCCGAAGTTGTCTGGTGGGCAATGAAATCCTGCTGGATCGCGCCGCTGCCTGATCTTCGCGCCACAAATCCCCGAAACCTTTTGACGCTAAGTCCTTGAAAAGGCTATACTTGCCGGCTTTCCCATGCGCTCGGGAAGATAAAAGGATGAGTCCGCGAAGCGAAACACCAAGGACAGCCTGCAACATTGGCTGACCCGCATGACCGGAACCGCCACTTTGAGCGTTTATACATTGATAGAGAAAGTCAAACATGAAGACCTTTTCCGCTAAAGCCCATGAGGTTCAGCGCGAGTGGTTCGTGATTGACGCGACGGACTTGGTCCTCGGACGTGTTGCCAGCGAAGTGGCACTCCGACTGCGCGGCAAGCACAAACCCGAATTCACTCCGCACGTCGATACCGGTGACTTCATCGTCGTCGTCAACGCAGGCAAGCTGCGCGTGACCGGCACCAAGGCCACTGAAAAGACCTATTTCCGCCACAGCGGTTATCCGGGCGGCATCTACGAAACCAACTTCCTGAAGATGCAACAGCGTTTCCCCGGCCGTGCGCTGGAGAAGGCCGTCAAGGGCATGCTGCCCAAGGGTCCGCTGGGCTACGCCATGATCAAGAAGCTGAAGGTTTATGCAGATGGCAACCATCCGCACTCCGCGCAGCAACCGAAACCCCTCGCCCTCTAAGGAACAGACATGATCGGTAACTACAATTACGGAACCGGCCGTCGCAAGAGTGCAGTGGCGCGTGTTTTCATCAAGGCAGGTTCGGGCAACATCATCGTCAATGGCAAGCCCGCAGCCGAGTACTTCTCCCGTGAAACCGGCCTGATGGTGATCCGTCAGCCGCTGGAACTGACCGGCAACGTCGAACGTTTCGACATCAAGGTGAACGTCCACGGTGGCGGCGAATCCGGCCAGGCCGGCGCTGTTCGCCACGGCATCACCCGCGCTCTGATCGACTACGACGCCGGCCTGAAGTCGGCTCTGTCGAACGCAGGCTTCGTCACCCGTGACGCGCGTGAAGTCGAACGTAAGAAGGTTGGTCTGCGCAAGGCACGTCGCGCAAAGCAATTCTCGAAGCGTTAATCGTTTCTTGCATCACAGAAAGCCGTCGGCATGCGTGCCGACGGCTTTTTGCTTTCTGTTCGTCGGCCATTGCAGAGCTTTTGAGTGGAAGTGCGTGGCCCATCGTTGGCGATTCGAGCTGCCTGGCCGGCAGGAAAAGACCTTGTTTCACGAAATAACTTCCTGACGGGAAATCAGCGGGAAATATTCTCCTGATAAAATGAAAAGCTTTCCAGCGCGTGTTGCACGTGCGTCCGGCGCTCGCTCGCCACGGCGATGTTTCTTCGCCTTTTTTCGCAAGGACCAGACATGATCAAGGTAGGTATCGTTGGCGGAACCGGTTATACCGGCGTCGAATTGCTGCGTATTTTCGCCACTCACCCGCAGGCAAAGGTGCAGGCAGTAACGTCGCGCAAGGAAGACGGGATGCCCGTGGCCGAGATGTATCCGTCCCTGCGTGGCCGTGTGGATGTGGCGTTTTCTTCACCTGACAAGGCCAAGCTGACCGACTGCGACGTCGTCTTCTTCGCCACCCCGCACGGCGTGGCCATGGCCCAGGCACCTGAACTGGTGGCTGCTGGTGTCAAGGTGATCGACCTGGCCGCTGACTTCCGCATGCAGGACGTGGCTGCCTTCGAGAAATGGTACAAGCTGCCGCACAGCTGCACCGACCTGCTGAAGGAAGCCGCCTACGGCCTGCCTGAACTGAATCGCGAAGCCATTCGCAAGGCCCGCGTGGTGGGTAATCCGGGTTGCTATCCGACCACCATGCAACTGGGCTTCGCGCCGCTGCTGAAGGCCGGTGTGATCGATGCCTCGCACCTGATCGCCGACTGCAAGTCCGGCGTCTCCGGCGCCGGTCGCAAGGCCGAGCTGAGCCTGCTGTTCTCGGAAGCCTCCGACAACTTCAAGGCCTACGGCGTGTCCGGTCACCGTCACTCCCCCGAAACCATCGAGCGCCTGTCGCACCTGACCAGCGACAAGGTCGGCCTGCTGTTCACGCCGCATCTGGTACCGATGATCCGCGGCATGCATTCCACGCTGTATGCGCGGCTGACCAAGGAAATCGACAACGCCGCCCTGCAGGCGCTGTTCGAGGCTGCCTACAAGGATGAGCCTTTCGTCGACGTGCTGCCCTTCGGTTCGCATCCCGAAACCCGCACCACGCGCGCTTCCAACATGCTGCGCCTGGCCGTGCACCGTCCGGACGGTGGTGACACCGTGGTGGTGCTGGTGGTCCAGGACAACCTGGTCAAGGGCGCGTCGGGCCAGGCGGTCCAGTGCATGAACCTGATGTTCGGTCTGGACGAAGCCACTGGCCTGCAGCAGGTCCCGGTCCTGCCGTGAAGTACCGCCTATGGCGTCAGCGCATGACGATTTCTGCGCCGAAGATGACCATCAAGCGGCATCTGCCTTGGCCCCTGATGGTCTTGCTGTGGGCAGCCGTGCTGGCGGTGGGTTCGTTGGCGGCGGTCTGGACCTACCAGCTCGGCCGCAACAATCTGCCGGGCTTGCATGGTGATACCGGCGAGCAGATCGAGCAGCTTAGCGAGCAGGTCAGGAAACTGACTGCGGAGAACGAGCGCTTGCAATCTGCCTCCAATGCGTCGCAGAATGAACTGAAGATTGCGCAGACCGCGCAGGCCACGCTGGCGACCCAGGTGAAGAACCTGGAAGCGGAAAACAACCGCCAGAAGGAAGACCTGGCCTTCTTCGACAGTCTGCTGCCGACCAATCTGGGCGCACCTGGCATCACGATCCAGCGCTTCAAGGCCGAGCAGGCGGCGCCGACCCAGCTGCGCTACCGCGTACTGGTGATGCAAGGTGGTGGGGGAACGCAACAGTTTGCAGGAAACCTACAGCTTAGTATCAATATTGTGCAGGGCGGCAAAAATGCTACACTCAATTTTCCTGAAGGCAATGCCGCCGACCAGGCGCGCTACCGGCTCGCATTCAAGTATTACCAGCGGGTCGAAGGCTTGCTGACTATCCCCGAGGGGGCCACCGTCAAATCGGTTGCCGTCCGTGTTCTCGACCGCGGCCAGGTTCGTGCCCAGCAGTCGGTAGATCTGTGAGGTGATTCCATGTTTACACGCAAGACCAAAAGCACGATCGACAGCCTGATCGGCATGTCCACCACCATCAAGGGCGATGTGGGCTTCAGGGGCGGCCTGCGCATCGATGGCAATATCAACGGCAACATCAACGCCGAGAGCGGCGAGCCCAGCGTGCTGGTGATCTCCGAGCATGCCAAGGTGGTCGGCGAGGTACGCGCGGCGCATCTGATCGTCAATGGCGAGATCGTGGGCGATGTCCATTCCTCCGAACTGCTGGAGCTGCAACCCAAGGCTCGCATTACCGGCAATGTCTTCTACAAGGCGCTGGAGATGCACGGCGGGGCGCTGGTTTCCGGCAAGCTCAGCCATGACCAGGCCGTGGATACCCCGGTGCTCAAGCTGGCTGCATCGTCGGAAGCATGAAAATCCGCAAGCGCTTATAATGGCTTTATCGATCTAGTGTATTGATCCGCCTCAAGCCCAGCAGGAGCCCGAAATGAATGCCGTAGCCGAACTGCAACACACCGATATCCCCGCCCCGATCAACTTCAGCGACAGCGCTGCCGCCAAGGTGGCCCAGCTGATCGAAGAAGAAGGCAACCCCGACCTGAAGCTGCGCGTGTTCGTGCAGGGTGGTGGTTGCTCGGGTTTCCAGTACGGTTTCACCTTCGATGAAATCGTCAACGAAGACGACACCACGATGAGCAAGAACGGCGTCCAGCTGTTGATCGATTCGATGAGCTACCAGTATCTGGTCGGCGCTGAGATCGACTACAAGGACGACCTGGAAGGCGCGCAATTCGTCATCAAGAACCCGAATGCCACGACCACTTGCGGTTGCGGCTCGTCGTTCTCGGTCTAAGCGCCACCAGTTCCCCCGGCCTCAGGGCGAGGGGCCGAAAAAAAGGACGCCGCGGCGTCCTTTTTTCGTTGCCTCTTTCGCGGATCGCGCCGTTGGCGATCCACCCGTGATTGCACCAGTATCCCCGCTCAACCCAGCTCTGCAAAGGCCTTGGCGGCTGCAGCGATGGTCTCCTCGATGATGGCATCGCTGTGTTGTGCTGAGACAAAGCCGGCTTCGAATGCCGAGGGCGCAAAGTAGATGCCGGCGTCCAGCATCTTGTGGAAGAAGCGGTTGAAGCGCTCCTTGTCACCCTGCATCACCTCGGCATAGCTGGCCGGCACCTTCGCATCGAAGTACAGGCCGAACATGCCGCCCACCGCGTCCGCCGAGAACGTCACCCCGGCCGCGCCGGCTGCTGCCACCAGGCCATCAGCGAGCTTGCGGGTCTGGATGGTCAGGTGCTTGTAGAAGTCCGGCTGCTGAATGATCTTCAGCGTCGCCATCCCTGCAGCCACGGTCACCGGATTACCTGACAATGTGCCGGCCTGGTAGACGCCGCCCAGCGGCGCCAGGTGTTTCATGACCTCGGCGCGACCGCCGAAGGCCGCAACCGGCAGACCACCGCCAATGACCTTGCCCAGTGCAGTGAGGTCGGGAACGATACCGTTCAACTCCTGGGCGCCACCGCGCGCCACGCGGAAGCCCGACATCACCTCGTCGAAGATCAGGATGGCACCGTACTGCGTGCACAGGCGGCGCATGGTCTGGAGGAATTCATCGCTGGCGCGCACCAGATTCATGTTGCCGGCCACCGGCTCCACGATCACGCAGGCGATGTCGTTGCCGGACGCCTTGAAGGCCTCTTCCAACTGGGCCGCGTTGTTGTAGTCCAGCACCAGCGTGTGCTTGGCGAAATCTTCCGGCACCCCGGCCGAGGTCGGATTGCCAAAGGTCAGCAGGCCGCTGCCAGCCTTGACCAGCAGCGAATCCGCATGGCCGTGGTAGCAGCCTTCGAACTTGATGATCTTGTCGCGCCCGGTCGCACCGCGGGCCAGGCGCAGCGCGCTCATGGTCGCCTCGGTGCCGGAGGACACCAGACGGATCTGTTCGATGGACGGCACCAGCTTGATGATTTCCTCGGCCATCTCGATTTCGGCCTCGGTGGGTGCACCGAAGGACAGTCCGCGCGCGGCCGCCTGCTGCACTGCCTTGACCACTTCCGGATGGGCGTGGCCGACGATGGCCGGTCCCCAGGAGCCGATGTAGTCGATGTAGCGCTTGCCTTCGGCGTCCCAGAACCACGGCCCTTCGGCCCGTTCGATGAAGCGCGGGGTGCCGCCTACCGAGCGGAAGGCGCGTACCGGGGAATTGACGCCGCCCGGCGTGCTTTGTTGGGCGCGGGCGAAGAGCGAGGCATTGGTCTTGGTCATGAGCGTGCTAAGGATGAAATCCAGGGATCAGTTCAGTTGATGGAGGGAGGCGCGTCCGGATCTTCAGATTCGCGCGCCCAGAAATAACGGTCCGGCATCAGTTTGCCCATGCCGATGCGCTGGGCATTGGCCAGTGCGGCCAGCGTGAATTCCTGCGCCTCGGAGGCCGCCAGTGGCACCTCCAGGCCATTGGCCAGCATCGCCGTCAGCGCTGCCGACAGGGTCGTGCCGGCGCCGACGAACGACCCCGGCAGGCGCGGCCAGGCGTCCTGGCGCACCAGACCGGATTCATCGAAGAGGGAGTTGGCCACCTCCTGCAGGTCGGTCTGGGTATTGGTCACCAGCAGGTACTCGCAACCCATCTCGATGATGCGCATGGCGTCCAGCATCAGGGCATCGCCGGTCACCGGCTCGCGCCAGGTCTCGGCCAGCCGGGTCAGTTCGCCGGCCGATGCCACCATCACGGTAGCTTGCGGGATCAGCAGTTCGCGGATGGCAATGAGGCGGTCGTCCTCGTCTTCCTGGTTGGCCAGGGCGCTGATGAACGGGTCCAGGATCAGAGGCACGTCGGGATAATCGGAGACGATTTCGGCGATCACCGAGATATTCTCGATGCTGCCCAGCGCGCCGACCTTGAAGGCCGCCACGGCCATGTCTTCCAGGATTACGCGAGCCTGGTCGGCGACCCAGTCGACATCGACCACCTGCACATCTTCGACACGGGCGGTGTCGCCGATCAGCAAGGCCGTCACGACGGACAAACCGTGGCAACCCATGGCGGCGTAGGTGGCGAGATCCGCCTGGACGCCGGTGGCGCCGACCGGATCGGTGGCGCCGAAGCTCAGGATGAGGGGGGGAGTTTGGTTTTGCACGTCGAGTAGATTAAGATAGCTGACTTAGCATTTTACTTGATTGATTTTAGGGATAGTCAGCCGTGACGAATAGCAGCCAAACCGAATTCAAAACCTGGATGTGCCTGATCTGTGGTTGGATCTACGACGAAGAAGCAGGCCTGCCGGAAGAAGGCATCGCCCCAGGCACCCGCTGGGACGATGTGCCCATCAACTGGACCTGCCCGGAATGCGGCGCCCGCAAGGAAGATTTCGAGATGGTCGCCATCTGATTGAAGTACGTGGCCGCACCTGGCGGCGCCGAGCTGCACCCATCCGCCTTTGACGCCGGATAGTACGTCCTCCAGAGCGCCCCCGCCTATCGCGGGGACGCCGCCTCCCCATCTTTTTTCTTGTTCTGCGGGATTTGATGTAGGTCAAATTCCCTGTCCGTGGTTTTTTTCCATCATTTTGTTGTGCTGTCTGGCTGAATAAGTTTGCTGCATGGAAATTCTTCGGGATTTTCTAGGTAAAATCGAGCCCTGTACCAGCACTGCCCCGCTTACCGGATGATGGGCGCCCAGACGCCCGCGCCGTTTGCACCAGGCACTCCCCAGAAAGGCTTGCACCTTGGGCTAGCCGCCAATGGCGATCGGCTCAGGCCATCCGGTGGCATCGGCACGCATCCGATGCACGGTGCATTTCTCTTATCGCTCCGAGAGGCTGGTATGCCACACACCAAGGATTTCGTCATCGACGCACAACATGCGTGTCCGCCGCAGGATCGGCAGGGTCGCGAGGGACTGGAGCAGTTCCAGGCCTCACTGCTGTCCCGCATGGCCGCCTCCAACCACGAAAGTCTGCATACGCGGCGACTGGCGGTGGCCATGGCGGGCCAGCGCTGCCTGGTACCGCTGAACCAGGCCGGTGAAATCGTTCCCCTGGTCGGGCATGCCATCACTCCGGTGCCGGCGACACGACCCTGGTTTCGCGGTCTGCTCAACATTCGCGGCAACCTGATCGGTCTGGCCGATCTGATGGGGTTGGCCGGCGCGCCGCTACAGCGGGTCGGCACGGCCAGTCATGCCTTGTTACTGGCTCCGGGGGTGGCGCCACAGTGCGGCTTGCTGGTGTCGGCCGTCCTGGGACTGAGAGACATATCAGAAATGGTGAGAATCTCGAAAAATGTCGATGAAGGAATTCGCATTCTTGGAGCAAACCAACGTTATAAAGACAGCAGCGGCCAACAATGGGACGAGCTGGACCTGGCGCAATTGAGTCAGGACAGCAGTTTCCTGGAGGTAGGGCGGTAGATCGCCCTCCTGACAAGACCCTGGGTCGGCCACGCCGGCCTTCAATTACCACCGCATCATCACAAGACCCACACAATAGGGGTAGGAACACCGGTCATGGAACCGACCTTGCCGTATCTGTCGAATAGAACCGCGCCGGTTGCGATCGCGTCCGAAACCGCAAGTCGGGCCGATCCGGGCATCCCCGTCAGTACGGCCGCTATCGGCCTTCGCCTGCCTTATCTGCACCGCTATACCCTGCGCACGCAGACGCGCATGTTGCTGGCCGTGCTGGCCTTGTCGCTGACAGCCTTATTTCTGTTCATGTGGCTGGGCGCGCGACTGTACGTGCTGGCGACCTTGCAGACCAACCTGGCATCCGACCTGGTGATGCATTCCCAGCGCATCGGCAAAGCCGTACCCAATGCCATCCAGGGTAATCCGCAGGCCTTCATCCAGTTGGCCCAGAGTCGCACCGAGTTCAATCGTGATCTGCTGCTGCTGAGCAGCGGCGGCAGCTTCCAGGGCCAGACCATCGGCCTGCCCGATGCCCGCATGAAGCCTGCACTGGAAAACGTGGCGCGCATGTGGCGACGTACCGATCAGGCCGCCGATACCATCCTGGGCATGGAAAAAGAGCTCACTGGATTCGGCACCACCCTCAAGCACCTCAACCAGCTGCTTCCGGTGATGCTGGACCTGAGCGAGCAGATCGCCATGCTGCAATCGGAAGGACGGCCTACCACCCGCGAGATGAATGCCGCCAGCCAACTGGTCATGCTGACGTTGCGCCTGGGTCGCAGTTCCAATGAATTCCTCACCTCCGACGGCGTCAATCCTGAAACCGCCTTCATGCTGGGCAAGGACATCACGGCCTTTGGCGATCTTTTGAAGAGTCTGCTGGAAGGCAGCGAAATGCTGCGCCTGCGGCCGGCCACCGACCCCGACCTGCGCGAGAAGCTGCAGGAACTGGCCAGGGTATTCGCCGACTACCAGCCGGAGATCGCCGGCATCCTCGGCAACCTGCAGAATTTCATCGCTGCCAAGCGTTCCGAGCAACTGGTTTTCGTCGAGAACGAGACCCTCAAGCGCCACCTCACCGAACTGCAGGACGCCTACCGCAACGCCTTGAAGGCGAGGTCCTGGACCTTCTGGGCGATCCTGGCGGCGATGATCGCTGCCTTGCTCAGCGCCGTGGGCATCGCCCTGGTACAGCTGCAGAGCAGCCGCAACAATGCCGCCGCCGCCGAGGCGCGACGCCAGGAGGCCGAGTTGCAGCGCCAGCTGGCCCAGCAGGAGGAAGAAAAGGCCATGCGTGCCAACCACCTGACCCAGGCCGCCATCCTGCGCCTGATGACCGAACTGCAAAAGGTCGCCGACGGCGATCTGACGGTACACACCACCGTCTCCGACGACGTCACCGGAGCCATCGCCGACTCCGTCAACTACACCGTGGAAGCCCTGCGCGGCCTGGTAGAACAGGTCACCCAGATGGCCGCCAAGGTGGCGCTCAGTTCCGAGCAGGTGCGTGGTACCACGACCGAACTGGGCGAGGCCGCCCGCGCCCAGGCGCGTCGTATCCAGCGCATTGCCCATGCCATGCTGGAGATGTCCAGGCAGATTGCCGGCATCTCGCTGTCGGCCGATGAATCGGCCGACGTGGCCCGGCATGCGGTGGTGGTGGCCGAGCGCGGTGCACGCGCGGTGGAAGACGCGGTCAAGGCCATGGATGGCATCCGCGAGCAGATCAGCGAGACCTCCGACCGCATCGCCCGCCTGGGGGCCTCCTCCCAGATGATCGGTGAAATCACCGACCTGATTTCCGACATCACCGAGCGCACCAATGTGCTGGCGCTGAATGCAGCCATCCAGGCGGCTTCGGCCGGCGAAGCCGGGCGCGGCTTCTCGGTGGTGGCCGAAGAGGTGCAGCACCTGGCCGAGCGTTCCAGTGCCGCCACCCGCGAGATCGGCTCGCTGGTGCGCATGATCCAGGCCGATACCCGCGACGTGGTGGTGGCCATGGAAAAATCCACCACCGGCGTCACCGAAGGTGCGGTGCTGTCCGACGCTGCCGGCAGCGCCCTGGCCGACATCCGCAGCGTTTCCAAGAAGCTGGCGGACCTGATCCAGGGCATGGCCGCGGCTACCCGGGAGCAGGCGGTCTCGGCCAATGGCGTGGCCCAGCAGATCCAGGGCATCCTGACCGAGAACGACGTCATCGAACAAAGCCGCGAACAGGTTTCCACCCTGTACGAAGAATTGTGGGACGCCGCCCGCAAGCTGGAAAACTCGGTCTCGCGCTTCCGCGTGACCGTCTCCTGAGCGGGCAGGGCGCTCATGCATCTCGATTCCGCATCCGCCGCCGCGCGCTCTGCGACTGAAGATTCCCTGGACCCGGTAGCTGGCCGCATCGATGCCTCGCTGCGCCAGACCCTGCTGCCGCTGCTGACGATCGTCCGACAGCGGGATGGCGTCTGGCGCAGCTGTCTCGGCAAAGGACATGCCGGTGCCGTACCGCCCTTGTATCGCCGCACCCTGCTGACCTTGCGCGACTGCGCACGCAGCATCGGCGCTGTGCCTCTGGCCGATATCGCCAGTCAGCTCATCATGCTGCTGGAACAGCACACAGCCGATTCGCCATTGGCGCCGCCCAGATTGCTTCTGCTCGAACAACGCCTGGACCAGCTGACGCGTCTGCTGGACGCCCCAGGTACGCCAGCAGTGCTTACTCTCCCAGGCAGCGAAGCGCCCGTACCGATCATCGCGAACGTCACGACGCCGCACGACGTGATCGATCCCGGTCTGCTGCCTGTCTTTCTGGAGGAGGCCCAGGAGCTCATGGCCAGCATCGGCGAGACCTTGCTGGCGCTGCCCCCTGGCCACAGCCATACCCCTGCCGACACCGACCTGCTGGCCGAACTGGCGCGTCCCCTGCATACCCTCAAGGGCAGCGCCCGCATGGTCGGCGCGATGCGGTTGAGCCAGTGCGTGCACGAGATGGAGAGTGCGCTGCAGTGCCTGCAGACTGGCGAGGCTGCCCAGAATGCCGAGGTATTGACCGCGTTGCTGGCACTCTACGACCAGACCATGGAGCACTTCAGCACCCTGGAGCAGGCCGCCGCATCGGTCCCGGCCGCAAGCCGATCGGGCGGCCTGCAGTCCCCTCTGCAACCTCATTTCCGGGCGGCGCCCCTGCTGCGCATCCGTACCACTGTGCTGGACCGCTTGCTCAATCAGGTTGGCGAAGTCTCGATCATGCGCGCCCGGCTGGACAATGAAGTGGCGGCCCTGCAGGACGATGTGCGCGTACTGGGCGATCAATTGCGCACCCTGGCCGATCAGGTCAGGCAATTGCAGCGGCACACCGGCCCCGGTCCGGGCGCAGCGCACGAGCTGCAGGCTGCGACCCATGCCATGGATACCGTGCTGGCGCAGGCATGGCGGCAGCAAAAGCGCCTGCACGATGGCGTTGGCCGGGCCTGCGAAGGGCTGCGCCAGCAGGGACGCTATGCCCGCGAACTGCAGCAGGACCTGATGCACGCGCGCATGATCAAGTTCAACAGCATGGAGTCGCGCCTGCAGCATCTGGCACGCCAGCTGGCTGCCGAGACCGGCAAGCCGCTGGTACTGGACCTGTCCGACTGTCGGCTGCAGATCGACCGCGCCATCCTGGAGCGCCTGATGGGTCCGCTGGAGCACCTGCTGCGCAATTGCGCCGTCCACGGCATCGAGGACACCCCAGCCCGCCGCGCAGCCGGCAAGCCGCCTTCCGGTCAACTGCGCGTGCAGGCCGGCCATGAAGGCAACGAAGCCGTCATCCGCGTGGGCGACGACGGGCGCGGCCTGGACCTGGTCGCCATTCGTGGCAAGGCCCGTCAGCGTGGTCTACCGGCTGCCCGGGACGCCAGTGATGCCGGGCTGGCCGAGCTGATCTTCGAGCCGGGTTTCAGTACCTCGGCGCAGGTGTCGGCGCTGGCCGGGCGCGGTATCGGCATGGATGTGGCGCGGGCCGAAGTGGCGGCCCTGGGCGGACGCATGACCGTGCATTCGCGACCCGGGCAGGGCGTGCTGTTCACGCTCTATCTGCCGCTGTCGCTGGCGGTGCAGCAGGTCTGCCTGCTGCAGCATGGCCGGCAGCAGTACGCCATTCCCTCCACCCTGATCGACAGCGTGTTGCAACTGCGCAGCGAACAGGCACACCAGGCCCTGGAGCAGCGTGTGCTGGAGGTCAATGGACGGCGCCTGGCCTTGTATCCCCTGCATCACCTGCTGCGGGAACAACTGGAGCCGGAGCAAGATGCCGACCTTGAGGTCAAGGCCGAGGCCGCCGATCAGGCCGATACCGATTCCGCCTTTGCGCTACTGATCAAGAGCGGCGACGAACTGATGGTGATCATGGCCGATCACGTCAACGGCAATCGTGAGGTGGTGGTCAAGCCGGTCGGCCCGCAACTGGCGACCCTGGCCGGCCTGGTGGGCGCTACCGTGCTGGGGGATGGGCAGATCGTCCTGATCCTCAACCCGTTGCTGCTGGCCGGCTCGCGCCGTGCCGATGGCAGCGTGGTCACGCCGGGCGTACAATAACGCGCTTTGGGCGGCCTGCCGGCGCGCCCTTGCACTTCGCCCGAGGCCCGTCATCGACCCCACACTCGTTTCCATTCTCCTGGCCACCACCCTGGCCGGCGTGGTCAGCATCACCGCTGCCGCGGTGTTCTCGTTTGCCTTGCTGTCGAAGATGGTGGAGCGCCTGGTCAGCCTGTCGGTGGGCATCATGCTCTCGACCTCGCTGTTGCATGCGTTGCCCGAAGCCTTTGAATCCCAGGCCGAACCGCATACCCTCTTCGCCGTGCTGCTGGGCGGCCTGCTGGCCTTCTTCCTGCTGGAAAAGACCGCCATCCTGCGCCACTCGCACCATCACGAGGATGACGGACACGGCCACCACCACGGTCACGACAAGAAGGAAGCCGGCAAGGCCGGCTGGATGATCCTGGTGGGCGACGGCCTGCACAACTTCACCGACGGCATCCTCATCGCCGCCGCCTTCCTGGCCGATCCGCACCTGGGCCTGGTGACCGGGCTGGCCATCATCGCCCACGAGATTCCGCAAGAGATCGGCGACTTCATCGTGCTGCTCAATGCCGGTTTCTCGCGTACCCGCGCCTATGTGTACAACCTCATCTGCAGCCTCATGGCAGTGGCCGGTGGCACGCTGGGCTATTTCATGCTGGAGCGGGGGATGGAGTGGATTCCCTTCGTGCTGGTGTTCGCCTCGTCGGGCTTCATCTACATCGCCGTTTCCGACCTGATGCCGCAGATGCAGCGCCGCGCCACGTTGCGCGAGACCATTCCGCAGGTGATCCTGATTGCCGCCGGGGTGCTGATCGTGCTGGCACTGACGCGGCACGCGCACGGTCACTGATCACATCCGGCGCCCGGCCGTGCTGGAGATAGTGCTCGCCATGATCGCCCCGGCTGCGTAGCACCCAGCGCAGGCCGATGCTGCAGACCAGTCCCAGCAGGCCGACGAACAACAGCAGGTCTTGGAGCATGATCCATCCTTCCATGGCAGTTGTGGACCCGGCTGGCGCTGCCTGCTTGGAGGCAGCTCGCCGGGGGCAGCGGATGGCTTCAATGTAGGTGTACAACGCGCACAGCGCCAATATCAAATCAGCCGGCGTGCCATCTCAATTTGATATGGCCGACCGTAGAGGGAGGAGAGGGCAGATGATTTCCATCCGGCAGTTGCGCTACTTCGTCGAGATCGTCGAGGCGCGAGGCTATACCCGGGCTTCCGAGCGCCTGTTCATCGCGCAATCGGCCCTGAGCCGGCAGATCAAGGAACTGGAAGCCGACCTCGACGTGGTCCTGCTCAAGCGCGATGCCAAGGCCTTCGAACTGACCCAGGCCGGCCAGGACTTCTATGCACGTAGCCGCAGGATACTGCTCGATCTGGACCGTGCCGTGGCCCAGGCCCGCACTATCGGCAAGGGCGAGCATGGCGCGCTGCGTCTGCTGCATTCCAGTTCGGTACCCTTGACCGCGCCCCTGGGGCCTACGCTCAATGATGTGCTGAAGGATTTCCCCGGGATTTCGCTGGAAATTTCCCAGACCCCGTCCGAATACCAGGCCCGCGAGATCGTCGAAGGCAGTGCCGATATCGGACTGGCGCGGCTGCCCATCTTGCGCGCCAATCCCGATCTGGAGAGTACCGTGCTGTACCGCGAGCGCCTGGTGGCAGCGGTGCCGGCCGGACATCGGCTGGCGCAGCGTGCCGAAGTAGAGATTGCAGAATTGCGGGATGAATTCTTCGTCACCGTCCCGCATCGGGACCGTGGCGGACTGAGCTATCTGGTGGCCGAGCGCTGCATCGCGCATGGCTTCTATCCCCGCGTGGCACGGGCGACCTCGCGCAAGAATTCCCTGCTCAGTCTGGTCAATGCCGGCTTCGGCATCGCCGTGGTACCGCAGAGCATGGCCAGCATTTCCTTGTCGGCCGGGGTCAGTTTCCCGGCCCTCAAGGACGCCGATTTTCACTCGGAAGTCGCCTTGCTGCGCCGACGCGATGCGCCGGTGATGGTGCAGCAATTCGTGGAGACCTTCATGTCCCGTCTGCAGCAGACGGGACTGGGGGGCTAGTGGGCCTGGCCGGACAGGCCGGACTGGCAGCGCCGGACCCGGCCTGAGCGGCCGGGCGGCAATTAGTTGCCGGTCGCGACCGGTCGCTGCGGATCGGAGCTCCATTCGCTCCACGAGCCGGGATAGAGGCTGGCTCCCGACAGACCTGCCACTTCCAGCGCCAGCAGGTTGTGGCAGGCGGTGACGCCTGAGCCGCACTGCATGACCGCGGCCTGCGGATCACCGATCACTGCCAGCCACTCTTCGCGCAATTGCGTGGCGCTCTTGAAGTGTCCATCGGCTTGCAGGTTGTCCTTGAAGAAGCGGTTCTTCGCGCCCGGGATATGTCCGCCGACGGCGTCCAGCGTTTCGTTCTCGCCACGGAAGCGGTCCGGCGCGCGCGCATCCACCACCTGCAAAGACGGATTGCGCAGGTTCTCCAGCAGCGCCTGGGCATCCACCGTCGGCACGAGCGACGACAGGTCCTGGATATTGCCCGCCGCAGTCGGCGGCGGCACTTCGGTGCTGAGGTTCTCGCCCAGCGCCTGCCACGCGGCCATGCCGCCATCGAGTACCGCTACGTCGCTGTGACCGATCCAGCGCAGCAGCCACCACAGGCGTGCGGCGAACATGCCGCCGTGGGCGTCGTAGGCCACCACTTGCGTATCGTTGCTGATGCCCAGATCACGCATGGCCTGCACGAACTGCTGGCGATCCGGCAGCGGATGGCGGCCATGGAAGCGGCCTGTCGCATCGGTCTTGGGACCGGACAGCAGCTCATCCAGATGCGCGAAGCGGGCCTGCGGGAGGTGACCGGCGGCGTAGGCCTGGCGGCCGAAATCCGGATTGGCGAGGTCATGGCGGCAATCGACGAGCACCAGGTTCAGGTATTGCGCACGCGCCTTCAGGTCGCTGGCGCTGATGAGGGTTTGGTAGGTCATGGCTTTCTCCTTTAATCGTAGGCGGCGGATGTGGCGATGCTCACACCTCGGTCGCGATCGGGTCCACCTTGGGCAGGTTCTTGGCGGCCGTCTGGCTCTTGCGCTGGTTGCGATAGGTCGCCAGCATGCCGCTGGCCAGGATGATGACCATGCCGACCCAGCCCATCCAGCCCGGTGCGTCGTTCCAGATCAGTACACCAAACAGGCTGGAGAACACGATGCCCGTGTACTGCAGGTTGGCCGTCACCAGCGTATTGCCGAGGCGGTAGGCGCGCGTCATGGCGATCTGCGCCAGCGTGGCCGTCAAGCCTATCATGACCACCAGCAGCACGCCGGTACCGGAATGGCTGTGCCATAGCGGCACACGACCGGTGACGACGCTGCCGACCAGTCCCGCCAGCACGCCCGTGGCAGAGAAGTAGAACACCACGCGGTACTCCGGTTCCCCCAGCAGCCCCAGCTTGCGCACCTGCAGGTAGACCAGCGCCGAGAGCACCCCCGAGACCAGCGAGATGACGCCGCCCAGCAACTGGTCGGCATTCAGGGAAGGGCGCATCAGCAGCGCCACGCCGACGAAGCTCAGCGCGACCGTGCCAGCCAGACCCCATTCGAACTTCTTGTTCCCCTGCCACCAGCCGGCCACGAACAGCATCACGGCGATCCAGATGGAGGACATGTAGTTCAGCGTGGTGGCTGTGGCAATCGGTAACAGGCTGAAGGAATAGAACCACATCCACAGCGAGATCACACCGATGCCGCCACGGATCAGGTGGTCACGCGGGAAGGGCGTGCGCAGGGTGCCGCCGCGCAGGCGGATCAGGCCGAAGATGAAGATCACCCCGATCAATCCGCGACAGAGCACGATCTCGGAGGTCGAGTAGTAGTTGCTGGCGAGCTTGACGCACACGCCCATGATGGCAAAGAGGAATGAAGCGACGAGCATCCAGAGCGATTGCATGACGGTGACGGATCAGTAGGAGAAGTGGAGGGGAGTGACTGAAACAGGAACAGGCGCACAACGACGGCCAGCAACAAAAACGGCAGCCCCGGAATGAACCGGGGCTGCCGTTGTGCTGGTGCCGATGACCGTCGTCATGCGGGAGAGGGGGATACCGCTGCAGATGCTGGTGCTTGAGCGCTGGCGACAATGACGGCGCAGACTGCGTCCATCGTGTGCTTGCCGCTTCCCTTGCATCTGCTTTTCCCCCTGCGCGGCCTGTGGCCGATGTTATGGTGTGCTGGTACCTTGCGGGACGTCCAGTTGCTGGCGATACCACTCATGGAAGTGCTGCATGCCATCTTCCATGGGCGACTGGTACGGACCGACTTCGCTGGTGCCGCGATCCATGAGTATACGACGACCTGCGTCCATGCGCTGGGCGATCTCGTCATCCTCGACGCAGGTCTCCATGTAGGCGGCCCGTTCGGCTTCCACCAGCTCGCGCTCGAACAGCGCGATTTCTTCCGGATAGTAGAACTCCACCACATTGGTGGTCTTCTGCGGACCGGTCGGCCAGAGCGTGGATACCACCAGCACGTGCGGATACCACTCCACCATGATGTTGGGGTAGAGCGTGAGCCAGATGGCGCCGAACTTGGGTGGCTTGCCGTTGGAGAACTGCAGCAGCTTCTCCTGCCACTTGGCGTAGGTCGGCGAGCCGGACTTGATCAGACCGTGGTTCACGCCCACGGTCTGGACGCTGTAGTCGCGGCCGAATTCCCACTTCAGGTCCGAGCAGCTGACGAAGTTGCCCAGGCCCGGATGGAAGGGCTCGACGTGGTAGTCCTCCAGATAGACCTCGATGAAGGTCTTCCAGTTGTAGTCGCACTCGTGGACTTCGGTGTGGTCGTACAGGTAACCGGAGAAATCCAGGTCGCGGGTCACGCCCAGGTTTTTCAGCTTGTCGTCGATGTCGACGCCGTTGGCCTCGAACAGCAGGCCGTTCCAGCTTTGCAGCGGCGTCTTGGACAGGTTCATGCACGGCGTCTCGCCGAAATGCGGCGCGCCGATCAGTTCACCCTTCAGATCATAGGTCCAGCGATGCAGGGGGCAGACGATGTTGTTGGCATGGCCACGGCCATCGAGCATCTTGGCCTGGCGATGGCGGCAGACATTGGATACCAGTTCGATGCCTTGCGCATTGCGCACCAGCATGCGGCCTTCGTTTTCCCAGGGCAGCGTGGAATAGTCACCGGCATTGGGCACCATCAGCTCATGGCCGACGTAACGGGGTCCCTGCTGGAAGAGTTGTTTCAGTTCCCGCTGATAGAGCGGTTCGTCGAAGTAGACGTGGACTGGAAGTTGCGCGTTTGAACGCGCCAATTTGGCAAAAGTAGCAAGATCGGACATTTCCGCCCCCAAATTAATTTGCACCAACCTAAGGAAGAAAATCCGCAAAAACCTATGTTCAAATAATATGAAGAGGAAATTTTGGACAGAACCGAGGATTATGCCACAAAACCCCCATAAGGGGCCGGGTTTTGTGTCCAAAATGCCAGCATTTTGGACGAACTTACGCGACGGCCTCCAAAACCTTCGACAAATCCACGCCCTTGATTGACTTGGTCATCGCCGGTTTGTTCTAAAATACCGGGTTAGTTTTCTGAATGGGTCGATATGCCTAGAACCTCTGCCGCCTCCGGCGCTGCCGCGACCGCCGCCTTGCCGGCCTCCTTCGAACAAGCCATGGAAGAGCTGGAGCAGCTGGTGGCGCGGATGGAAGCCGGCGAACTGCCGTTGGAAGCCTCGGTGGCCGCCTACAAGCGCGGCTCGGAACTGGTCAAGTTCTGCGCGGCCCAACTGGAGAAGGTGGACAGCCAGGTCAAGCTGCTCGAAGGCGACATGCTCAAGCCCTTCCAGGCGACCGACGCGGGCAACGAGGACGATTGATGAATGCACCTATCACCGCCGCTGGCGCGCAGATGTCGCTGGCCTCGATGGCATTCGCGGACTGGATGAACCAGGTCCAGGCCGGCATGGAACACGTGCTGGACCGTTTCCTGGCGCCGACCACGGTGGTGCCGGCGCGCCTGCACGAGGCCATGCGCTACACCGCCATGGATGGCGGCAAGCGCGTGCGGCCACTGCTGGTCTATGCCGCCGGTGATGTGTTCGATACGCCGCCAGCCCTGCTGGACCGGGCTGCGGCAGCGGTAGAGATGATTCACGTCTATTCGCTGGTGCATGACGACATGCCCTGCATGGATGACGACGCGCTGCGCCGTGGCAAGCCTACCGTGCATGTGAAATACGACGAAGCCACCGCGCTGCTGGTCGGCGACGCGTTGCAGGCGCAGGCCTTCGAAACCTTGTCGGCACCGCTGGAAGCTGAGTTGAAGACCGACGCCGACCTGCCGGCACGCCAGTTGCGCATGCTCAACCTGCTGGCCCAGGCCTCCGGCTCGGTGGGCATGTGTGGCGGCCAGGCCATCGACCTGGCCAGCGTGGGCATGACCCTGTCGCTGGCCGAGCTGGAACAGATGCACCGCCTCAAGACCGGTGCCCTCTTGCGTGCGGCGGTGATGCTGGGTGCGCTGGGTGGCAAGGCGCTGACCCGGGACGAAAGCGCGGCGCTGGATGACTATGCGCGCGCCATCGGCCTGGCCTTCCAGGTAGTGGACGACATCCTCGACGCCACCGCCGATTCGGCCACGCTGGGCAAGACCGCCGGCAAGGACGCCGCCGACAATAAGCCGACCTATGTGTCCATTCTGGGCCTGGCCGAGTCGCAGGCGCTGGCCGAAAGACTGCGCGGCGATGCCCACCGGGCGCTCGCTCCGTTCGGCGACAAGGCACGGCGCCTGCGCGAGCTGGCGGACCTGATCGTACACAGAAAGACCTGAGAGACGTAATCCAAGGCATGAAGACGGACCACGCGGCAACCTGCCAGGCGTGGCCTTCAGACCCCAACACGGTAACAACAGATGCTCCTGAACACCATCAACGACCCGGCTGACCTGCGCCGCCTGTCCCGTCATCAATTGAAGCCGCTGGCTGAAGAGTTGCGCGGATTCCTGCTGGATTCGGTGTCCAAGACCGGCGGCCACCTGTCGTCCAACCTGGGTACGGTCGAGCTGACCATCGCGCTGCATTACGTCTTCAACACTCCGCAAGACCGCATCGTCTGGGACGTCGGCCACCAGACCTATCCGCACAAGATCCTCACCGGACGTCGCGAACGCATGGGCAGCCTGCGCCAGCAGGAAGGTATCTCCGGCTTCCCGCGCCGCATCGAAAGCGAATACGACACCTTCGGCACCGCGCACTCCTCGACCTCCATTTCGGCCGCACTGGGCATGGCCCTGGCGGCCAAGACCCAGGGCTCGGACCGGCACGCCATTGCCGTCATCGGCGACGGCGCCATGACCGCCGGCATGGCCTTCGAAGCGCTCAACAATGCCGGCGTGCATGAAGACATCAACCTGCTGGTGATCCTCAACGACAACGACATGTCGATCTCGCCTCCGGTGGGCGCGCTGAACCGCTACCTGGCCCGGCTGATGTCCGGCAAGTTCTACGCCAAGGCCCGCGACGTGGGCAAGTCCATGCTGCCCGGTCCCGTGCTGGAACTGGCCAAGCGCCTGGAAGAACATGCCAAGGGCATGGTGGTGCCGGCGACCATGTTCGAGGAATTCGGCTTCAACTACATCGGCCCCATCGATGGCCACGACCTCGATTCGCTGGTCCCCACCCTGCAGAACCTGAAGCACCTCAAGGGGCCGCAGTTCCTGCACGTAGTGACCAAGAAGGGCCAGGGCTACAAGCTGGCCGAGGCCGACCCGGTGCTCTACCACGGCCCCGGCAAGTTCAACCCCAGCGAAGGCATCAAGCCCAGCGCCGGCGGCAAGCTGACCTATACCCAGGTGTTCGGCGAATGGCTGTGCGACATGGGTGCGGCCGACGACAAGCTGGTCGGCATCACCCCGGCCATGCGTGAAGGCTCGGGCATGGTCGCCTTCGAAAAGAAATTCCCGGAACGCTACTACGACGTCGGCATCGCCGAGCAGCACGCCGTCACCTTCGCCGCCGGCATGGCTTGCGAGGGGATGAAGCCGGTGGTGGCGATCTACTCGACCTTCCTGCAGCGCGCCTACGACCAGTTGATCCACGACGTCGCCCTGCAGAACCTGGACGTCACCTTCGCCCTGGACCGTGCCGGCCTGGTCGGTGCCGACGGCGCCACGCATGCAGGCAACTACGACCTGGCCTTCCTGCGCTGTATTCCGAACATGGTGGTCATGGCCGCGGCTGACGAAGACGAATGCCGCAAGATGCTCTCCACCGCCTACCAGTACCCCGGCCCGGCCGCGGTGCGTTACCCGCGTGGTGCCGGCGTCGGCGCCAGCGTACAGAAGACACTGGACACCCTGCCACTGGGCAAGGGCGAAATCCGCCGCCAGGGCAAGGACATCGCCATCCTCGCCTTCGGCAGCCTGCTGGCCCCGGCCCTCGGTGCCGGCGACAAGCTCAATGCCACGGTCGCCAACATGCGCTTCATCAAGCCGCTGGACGTGGAACTGGTCCGGCAACTGGCCGAGAGCCATGATGCTCTGGTCACCGTGGAAGAAGGCTGCATCATGGGTGGCGCCGGTGCCGCCGTCTCGGAAGCGCTGGCCGCAGCCGGCATCAGCAAGCCCATCCTGCACCTGGGCCTGCCGGACCGTTTCATCGACCACGGCGATGCGGCACAATTGCTGGCGCAATGCGGGCTGGATGCGGATGGCATCGTACAGTCCATCGTGCAACGTTTCGGCAAGGACCAGCCTAAGCTGGTGGTCAACAACGGCTGATTTCACCTTCCCGAAACCGGGGGGTGGCAGATAAAACGCCTCGCTGGAGTTCTCCAGCGAGGCGTTTCGTTTCCTGCTTCTGCTAGTGGGGCAAACTAGCGCTCCCGCTCCTTCTCCCACAACACATCCTGTCCGCCGGCCTCGCGGTTGAGCACCCGGGCCAGCACGAAACACAGGTCGGACAGCCGGTTCAGATATTGCCGGGCGGGCGCATTCACGCCCGACTCGGCCTTCTCCAGCAAGACCACGCTGCGCTCGGCGCGCCGGCATACCGTGCGGCAGACATGCGCCAGCGCGGCCGTACGCGAGCCACCCGGCAGGATGAATTCCTTCAGCGGCGGCAGCGTGGCGTTGTATTTCTCCAGCAGGGCATCCAGCCGCGCCAGGTGGGCCTCGGCCAGCACCGTGTAACCAGGGATGCAGAGTTCGCCGCCCAGGTCGAACAGGTCGTGCTGGATCGAGACCAGTTCTTCCCGCAAGGTGTCCGGCAGGGTCTCGCACAACAGCAGGCCCAGCTGCGAATTGAGTTCATCCACATCGCCCAACGCCTGGATGCGCAGGCTGTCCTTGCCCACGCGGCTGCCATCGCCCAGGCCGGTGCTGCCGTCATCTCCGGTGCGGGTGGCGATCTTGCTAAGTCGGTTGCCCATCGTTGCTCCTTGATAATGCGCGCCAGCTTAAGCGCAAGCCCGGTGCAAGGCAAGCGTCCCGCCGGATGCGAGAGCACGCGCCAGCGATGCAAGAATCACGTAAATAATTCACTTGATTTGCCCGCCTTGCCGCGACGGCATGGGAGATTTGCCCGATCTCCCGCCCGCAAGAGAGTAAAATTCATCGATTGGATCAGTGGTCAGTCCACTGCAGCGGCCGGGGTGGCTACTGCAACGGCCCTGCATCCTCCCCCAACAAGACCTAGAACAACGACCGAGACACAAGACTCCAGAGAGAAACCGAGAAATCGCATGAACCATCTAGTTGACGCCCGCAAACTGAAACGCCCCGTGCCGCAGGCCTTGCTCGACGAGCTCAAGACCCTCTTCGGTGAGCGTTGCTCCACCACCCTGGCCATGCGCGAGCACCACGGCCGTGACGAATCCTCCTACGACCCCATGCTGCCCGACGCCGTCGTGTTCGCCCACAGCACCGAGGAAGTCGCCGCCTTCGTCAAGCTCTGCAGCCAGTACGACACCCCCATCATCCCCTACGGCGCCGGTACCTCGCTGGAAGGCCACGTGCTGGCCCTGCAGGGCGGTGTGACGGTGGACCTGTCGCAGATGAACCGGGTGCTGGCAGTCAATGGCGAAGACCTGACCGCCACCGTCCAGGCCGGCGTCACCCGCAAGCAACTGAACCTGGAGATCAAGGACACGGGCCTGTTCTTCCCCATCGACCCGGGCGCCGACGCCTCGCTGGGCGGGATGGCCTCGACCCGCGCCTCCGGCACCAATGCCGTGCGCTACGGCACCATGAAGGAAAACACCCTGACCCTGACCGTGGTCACGGCCCAGGGTGAGATCATCAAGACCGGCACCCGCGCCAAGAAATCCTCGGCCGGCTACGACCTGACCCGCGTCTATGTCGGCAGCGAAGGCACGCTGGGCATCATCACCGAAGTCACCGTGCGCCTCTATCCGCAGCCCGAGGCCATTTCCGCTGCCATCTGCTCCTTCCCCAGCGTGGCCGATGCGGTCAATACGGTGATCCAGACCATCCAGATGGGCGTGCCGCTGGCGCGCGTGGAGTTGCTCGATGAAAACGGCGTGCGTGCCATCAATGCCCACGACAAGCTGACCCTGCCGGTCAACCCGCTGCTGCTGTTCGAATTCCACGGCAGCGAGAATGGCGTCAAGGAACAGGCCGAGCTGGTACAGGACCTCGCCAACGAAAATCACGCCCTGGGCTTCGAATGGGCCACCCGCCCCGAAGATCGCACCCGCCTGTGGACCGCCCGTCACAACGCCTATTTCGCGCTGCTGCAACTGCGCCCGGGTGCGCGCGCCATCTCCACCGACTGCTGCGTACCGATCTCGCGCCTGGCCGAATGCGTGCTGGCCACCAAGGCCGACTGCGAAGAGCAGGGGCTGATCCACGCCATCATCGGTCACGTCGGCGACGGCAATTTCCACGTGCAGATGATGGTGGACCCCAATGATCCGGCCGACATTGCCCGCGCCGAAGGCGTCAATGAACGCATGGTCGCGCGCGCCCTGTCCATGGACGGCACCTGCACCGGCGAGCATGGGGTGGGCCTGCACAAGATGGACTTCCTGATCCAGGAGCATGGTGACGGCGCCATCGCCGTCATGCGCGCCATCAAGCATGCGCTGGACCCGAAGAACATCATGAACCCGGGCAAGATTCTGCGCTGGGAACAGTAAACCTTGGATCAAGTATCTTGCTTGCCGTTGACTTCATCGGCCGGCCGTTCGGACTGAGTAGCGGCATTGCCGCGTATCGAAGGGGCGCCGTCAGTACGTCTTCGATACGGCCCAGAGGGCTTACTCAGTGCGAACGGTAGTTTTTTTGATGTTGACGACAGTAGCGCAGTTTTGTCAGCGCTGATTTGTTGGTTTTCAGCAGTTTTTTAGTTGAACAAAGAGCAGGGCGTTTTTGCATGCCCTTCGCTAAAGCAGCAGGAATCCATCACCCATGGCCACCCGCCTACCGCCCGTCCATGCCTTGTCCGCCTTCGAAGCGGCGGCCCGTCACAACTCCTTCGCCATCGCGGCCGAGGAGCTTTGCATCACGCCATCGGCACTGTCGCACCGCATCCGCCTGCTGGAAGAATTCGTCGGCGAGCGCCTGTTCTATCGCGATGGCCGCTCCATCGGGCTCTCCGAATTTGGTCGCCGCTATCTCGACGTGGTGCGCTCGGCACTGCGCACGCTGACCGATTTCCCCATGCCGCACCGCAATGCCGCCGTGCAACCCAAGATCAAGGTGATGCTGCCGCCGACCTTCGCGCGCCACCTGCTCATGCCGCGCATCGCCGATTTCACCCAGCGCCATCCCGAGATCGTGGTGGAGCTGTATCTCTCGGTGCCGCTGTACGACCTGTCGCTGTCGGAAAGCGATGTCGAGATCCGCTTCGGTGCCGGCAACTACCCCAACATCATCACCGAAAAGCTGTTCGAGGAACCGGCCTTCGCCGTCGCCAGCCCCGGCTACCTGAAGACCCTGCCGCCGATGAAGTCGCCCGCCGACCTGCAGCATGCGACCCTGCTGCGCTCGGCGCTGGAGCCCTGGCAACCGTGGTTCGAGGCCGCAGGTCTCAAGGACTGGGTGGAACCTTCCGCCGGCCTGCGCGTGGACGACCTTGGCCTGCTGCTCGAAGCGGTGCGCCATGGCTACGGCGTCGGCCTGACCCGCCAGCATTTCGCCGAAGAACTGCTGGCGCGGGGCGAGATCGTCGAATTGTTCGACGTGCGCCTGCGCACCCCGCCGCATGCCTACTACGTGGTCTATGAGCGCGCCGTGCGAGAACGGCCCGAAGTGGATACCTTCATCAGCTGGATGCAGAACGCCTTCCGCAACATCTGAGCCCACGCCAGCACTGTCACACCGGCCGCCCTGAAAATAATTCACGGCGGCCGGAAATTCTTTTCAGTGGGCCAGCGGGCAATATCGCCCCGTACGGCCGGGCAAAATTCGTTACACTTGTCGGACTGAAAAAGCCCGCCCCATGCGGGCTGACAACAAACGAGACAGCGTGAGCCGTGTCACCGGACGCAAAGAGGGACGTCCACACCCCACGCCTGCCTAGCCCAACGCCGAGGTCCAGCATGAATGCTCCCGTCCAACCGTCCTTCGCGCCGGCGCGCCAGCGCGAAGTCGTCGATGCCCTACGCCGGGTCCTGCCTGGCCACTGCGTGCTGTTCGACGAGGAAGACACCCGCCCCTACGAATGCGACGGCCTGGCCGCCTATCGCCAGTTGCCGATGGTGGTGGTGCTGCCCGAGACCGAGGCCCAGGTGGTGGCCATCATGCAGACCTGCCACGCGCTGCAGGTACAGATCGTCCCGCGAGGCGCCGGCACCGGCCTGTCGGGCGGGGCCATGCCGATTGCCGACGGGGTCGTGGTCTCCACCGCCAAGTTCAACAAGATCGTCAAGCTGGACAAGTATTCGCGCACCGCCGTGGTCCAACCGGGCGTGCGCAACCTGGCCATCTCGGAAGCGGCCGCGCCGCATGGCCTCTATTACGCGCCGGACCCGTCCTCGCAGATCGCCTGCACCATTGGCGGCAACGTGGCCGAGAATTCCGGCGGCGTGCACTGCCTCAAATATGGCCTCACGGTACACAACGTCCTGCGCGTGCGCATGGTCACCATCGAGGGCGACGTCGTGGAACTGGGCAGTGGCGCGCTGGACGCCCCGGGCCTGGACCTGCTGGCGGTGTTCATCGGTTCCGAAGGCATGCTGGGCGTGGTCACGGAAGTGACCGTCAAGCTCGTGCCCAAGCCACAGGCTGCACGGGTGATCATGGCGTCCTTCGATGACGTGGTGAAGGGCGGCAATGCAGTCGCCAACGTGATCGCCGCCGGCATCATCCCGGCCGGCCTGGAGATGATGGACAAGACCAGCTCGCGCATGGTCGAACCCTTCGTCAAGGCCGGTTACGACATCGACGCCGAAGCCATCCTCCTGTGCGAGTCCGATGGCACCGTGGAAGAAGTGGAAGAAGAGATCGGCCGCATGACCGCCGTGCTCAATGCCAGCGGTGCTACCGCCATCGCCTGCTCGGCCTCGGAAGCGGAACGCCTGCGCTTCTGGTCCGGTCGCAAGAACGCCTTCCCGGCCGCCGGCCGCATCTCGCCCGACTACTACTGCATGGATGGCACCATCCCGCGCAAGAAACTGGCGCAGGTGCTGCTGGGCATCGCCGAGATGGAAAAGAAGTACGGCCTGCGCTGTGCCAACGTGTTCCACGCGGGCGACGGCAACCTGCATCCGCTGATCCTGTTCGATGCCAACCTGGCCGATGAATTCGACCGCGCCGAACTGTTCGGCGCCGAGATCCTGGAGCTGTGCGTGGAAGTCGGTGGCACCATCACCGGCGAACACGGCGTGGGCATCGAGAAGATCAACTCCATGTGCGTGCAGTTCTCGCCCGCCGAGCGCGAGGCCTTCTTCAAGTTGAAGCGCGCCTTCGACACCGCCTTCCTGCTCAATCCGGACAAGGCCATTCCCACCCTGCATCGCTGTGCCGAGTACGGCAAGATGCATGTGCAGCGCGGCCAGCTGCGCTTCCCCGACCTGCCGAGATTCTGATCATGCAAGAGCACGCCCAACCCGACTTCGATGCCGTGCTGGCATCCTTCCGTGAACGCATCCTCTCCGGCCGCGCCTTGCAGATTCGCGGCGGCGGCACCAAGGACTGGTATGGGCAGGTGCCCAGTGGCGACCTGCTCGATACCCGTCCCTACAGCGGCATCATCGATTACGAACCGACCGAACTGGTCATCACCGCACGCTGCGGCACGCCGCTCTCCGAGATCGACGCCGCCCTGGCCGAGCACAACCAGATGCTGGCCTGGGAGCCACCGCGATTCGGCGGCGTGGCGACCGTCGGCGGCATGGTGGCCGCCGGACTTTCCGGTCCCTCGCGCGCAGCCGCTGGTGCCGTGCGCGATTTCGTGCTGGGTGCGGTATTGATGGACGCCCAGGGTGAGCAACTGCATTTCGGTGGCCAGGTCATGAAGAACGTCGCCGGCTATGACATCTCGCGCCTGCTGGCGGGCTCGCTGGGCACGCTGGGCCTGATACTGCAGGTCTCGCTGAAGGTCTTGCCGCGCCCCTTCGCCAGCAGCACCCGGGTGTTCGAGATCAACCAGGAAGGCGCGCTGCGCCTGTTGAACCAGAGCGCCGGCCAGCCGCTGCCGCTGGTGGCCAGCGCCTGGGTCGGCAATGTGCTGACATTGCGTCTGGCGGGTGCGCAGGCTGCGGTGGATTCAGCGATCAAGAAGCTGGGTGGCACCGAATTGAGCAATCCGGACGATTACTGGACCGACCTGCGCGAGCAGACCCATCCCTTCTTCGCCCAGCCCGAAGCGCCGCTGTGGCGCCTGTCGGTGCCATCGGTGGCACCGCCGATCGATCTGCCGGGTACCCAGCTGATCGAGTGGGGCGGGGCGCAGCGCTGGTTGCGCCCGCAAGGCAATGTGGATGCGGTCGCCATTCGCGCCGCCGCCCTGGCGGTGGGCGGGCATGCCAGCCTGCATCGCGGGGGTGACAAGGCCATCGGCGTATTCCATCCGCTGCAACCGGCAGTGGAAAAGATCCATCGCAGGCTCAAGCAGCAATTCGACCCGAGCGGCATCTTCAATCCCGGCCGCCTTTACGCCAGCCTGTAAGCGAACTACTTAGCCAGCGACCCTCCATGCAGACCAACTTAGCCGATTTCATCCGCAACACCCAGGCCGGCGAGGAAGCCGACAGCATCCTGCGTTCCTGCGTGCATTGCGGTTTCTGTACCGCCACCTGTCCCACCTACCAATTGCTGGGCGATGAACTGGACGGTCCGCGCGGCCGCATCTACCTCATCAAGCAGGTGCTGGAAGGCAAGCCCGCCACTGCCGCCACGCAGTCGCACCTGGACCGCTGCCTGACCTGCCGCAACTGCGAATCCACCTGTCCGTCCGGCGTGCAGTATGGTCGCCTGGTCGATATCGGTCGCAAGGTGGTGGAGCAGCAGGTGCCACGCCCCCTGTCACAGCGCGTGATGCGCACCGCCTTGAAGGAGCTGGTGCCGCGCAAGTGGATTTTCCGTCCCGCCATGAAAGCAGGCCAGCTGGTGCGCCCGCTGTTGCCCAAGCTGCTGCAGAACAAGGTGCCGCTGCCGCAGGATGCCGGCACCTGGCCCACGCGCACCCATGCGCGCCAGATGCTCTACCTGGAAGGTTGCGTGCAGCCCTCGATGTCGCCCAACATCAACAGCGCCACCGCCCGCGTGCTCGATGCCCTCGGCGTGCAGTTGTTCGCGCCCCCCAAGGCCGGCTGCTGCGGCGCCATCCGCTATCACATGAATGACCAGGACGGCGGGCTGGACGACATGCGTCGCAACATCGACGCCTGGTGGCCCTACATCGAAGGCCGGGATGGCATCCGGGCCGATACCATCGTCATGAATGCCTCCGGCTGCGGCGTCACCGTCAAGGAATACGGCCATCTGCTGCAGCACGATCCGGTCTATGCCGAAAAGGCGCGCCGCATCTCGCACATGACCCGCGACATCAGCGAAATCCTGCCCGAGTTCGAAGACCAGTTGACACACCGGCTCAAGGACTTCAACGGCAAGCGCGTGGCCTACCATCCGCCCTGCACCCTGCAGCATGGCCAGAAGATACGCGGCAAGGTCGAGGCCATCCTGCGCGCGGCCGGGGTGGATGTGCAGTTGTGCGCCGACAGTCATCTCTGCTGCGGGTCGGCCGGCACCTATTCGATCCTGCAACCGGAGCTCTCCTACCGCCTGCGCGATGACAAGATCGGCAAGCTCCAGGCCACCGATCCCGACATGATCGTCACCGGCAATATCGGCTGCGTCACCCATCTGCAATCCGGCACCGAGACTCCGGTACGGCACTGGATCGAATTGCTGGACGCCGCGCTGGTGGCGGTTTCCTGACGATTTCCTGACGGCTTGCTGAGGCATCGCCGGCCGCCCCCGGATGCCCTGCAAGTTGCTCTGGAAACAACCCAAGCCCCGCTCTGCGGGGCTTTTTTGTGGCCATTTTGATCATGACCCGGGCAATTTGACCCCATTTATCCAAACCGGCTTGACGGCAGGGGGCATAAGTCAATAAGCTTCGTCCTTTTTTCCGCACAGCGGGAAAAAACCGGTCCCCGTTTCTCATCGGAAACAGGTGATTTCCGACAATCCCGACGATCGGCGCAGCGTCCCGCCACGGCCCCGCGCCCAGACAATCAGCCCCCACCATCATCGTCCTCGCACCGGTGCCATGCCACTTGCGATCGAGGGGCAGGAGAACCCATGAAAAAACGCATTCCGCCGGCCATCTTCATCTTCATTGCGATGCTGCTGGGCATCTTGGTCGGCTACCTGATCTTCAGTCATCTGGACAAGGCCCAGGCCAAGGAACTGGCCGGCTACATCTCGATTGCTTCCGACCTGTTCCTGCGCCTGATCAAGATGGTCATCGCGCCCCTGGTGTTTTCCACCCTGGTGGTGGGCATCGCCCACATGGGGGACGCCAAGTCGGTCGGCCGCATCTTCGGCAAGTCGCTGGCCTGGTTCTTCATCGCCTCGCTGGTCTCGCTGGCACTGGGCATGATCATGGCCAACCTGCTGCAACCGGGCGCGGGCGTGGCACTGCCACCGCCTGACGCGGCTGGCGCCGGCCTGGCCACGGGCAAGTTCACGATCAAGGAATTCTTCAACCACCTGGTCCCCAAGTCCATCGTCGAGGCGATGGCCCAGAACGAAGTGCTGCAGGTGGTGGTGTTCTCGATGTTCTTCGGTATCGCCCTGGCGTCGCTGGGCGAGCGCGGCAAGCACCTGCTGGCGGTGATCGACGATCTGTCGCACACCATGCTCAAGATTACCGTCTACGTCATGAAGTTCGCCCCGGTGGCGGTGTTTGCGGCGATGGCGGCGACTGTGGCGGTCAATGGCCTGGAGATCCTGGTCAGCTTTGCCGTCTTCATGCGTGACTTCTATTTCTCGCTGGTGCTGCTGTGGGCCATCCTGATCGCGGTGGGTTTCGTGTTCCTGAAGAAGCGCATCTTCCGCCTGCTGGCGCTGATCAAGGAAGCCTTCCTGCTGGCCTTCGCCACGGCCAGCTCGGAAGCTGCCTATCCCAAGCTGCTCGATGCGCTGGACCGCTTCGGCGTCAAGCGCAAGATTTCCAGCTTCGTCATGCCGATGGGGTATTCCTTCAACCTCGATGGCTCGATGATCTACTGCACCTTCGCCACGCTCTTCATCGCCCAGGCCTACGGCATCCATCTGCCGATCTCGACCCAGATCACCATGATGCTGGTGCTCATGCTGACCTCCAAGGGCATCGCCGGCGTGCCGCGTGCCTCGCTGGTGGTGATCGCCGCGACCCTGCACCAGTTCAACATCCCCGAAGCGGGCCTGCTGGTGATCCTGGGTATCGATACCTTCCTCGATATGGGGCGCTCGGCCACCAACGCCGTGGGCAACTCGATTGCCTCGGCCGTGGTCGCCAAGTGGGAAGGTGGTCTGCTGAGCGAAGAAGAAGCGGCGCGCGCCGAAGCCGAGATCGAACAGGAAGCCGAAGCCACGCTGCACAACGAAGCCTGAACAGGCCCTGGTGATGTGAATGCAATGCCGTCCAGTCTGTCGCTGGACGGCATTGTTCGTTTCAGGCCGGCACGGCTTCCTGCTGCTTGACCGCGACCCACTCCTGCAGGGTGATCTCGATGGTGATGAAGGACAGGTTGGCACCGCGCACGAAGCGGCCGGCGAAGATCTTGCCGTCAGTGTCGGCCACCACGCCCTGCAGGGGATGGGGATTGCCCCGGCCATCGGAAAACCCGATCTCGCCGAAGACATTGAGGATTTCCACACCCGGTCCGTTGATCTCCATCTCGCGTGGGCCGTTCGGAGTGGCGTATTGCAGGTGGGCATCGATCAGGCTGCCGATGGCGCCGCGCACGATGGCGGTCTTCATGCCGTGCTGGCGGCACAGCGCTTCCACGCTTTCAGTCAGGTCCTGGTTGGGTTTGAGGCGGGCCATCACGAGCTTGCCGAGGCGGCCTTCTTCTACGTGGATAGGGGGGGTATGGTCGTCGCGTGTCGTAGTGTCGTTGGCGTGGAGAGTCATCATCATTCCATGGGTGTCGGATGCAATAGACTGAAGTGCGTCTCTTCATCGCTGTTGACGACGAAGGCGCCCCGGGAGAACAAGCAAAGGCGGATGATGAGCGGATCGTCGCCCACTTCCACCGTATCGAGCAGGAGATGGCCGCCGTGGAGGGCGCCGTCACCGTCGATGAATCCTGAATGGCAATGCAGTAAAACCTTTCCGTCCTGGTTCTGGCCCACCGTGATGGCGCCGGTGATGAAGGTGATCACCCCTTCGAGCACATGCGGCGGGCCGTAGTCATAGGGACGGCTGGCGTCCCCGGTATGTTCGATGCGGTGATAGTGCAGCCGCCGTGCCGTGCCACCGCACATGCGGCCCACGCCGCCGCGCTGGCCATAGCGTGCCAGCACGCTTCGCAGCGACTCGCCCACGGAGCTGCCCGGTTGCAGCGTGATGCGCAGTTCCTCGGCCGGGTCGGCCTCCAGGTCCAGCGTGCGCGGATAGCTTTGCTGGCCTGCGTGCAGGAACTTGCGTACCTCGACGAAACCGGTGCCGGCCGCGGCCTGGGCGGTCTTGTTCGTCAGCTTCATAGGCGGTATTCCCCCTGTTCTTCCAGCAGTGCCTTGATCTGTTTCTTGACGATCTTGCCGTAGCCGGACTTGGGCATGTTGTCCCAGTAGACGAAGCGGCGCGGCCACTTGTACTTGCCGATGCGCTCTTCCAGGTGCGCCAGCAAGGCGGCGCTATCGACCTGCTGGCCGGCCTTGCAGACGATCACCGCCAGCCCGCTCTCGCCCCACTTGGGGTCGGGCACGCCCAGCACGGCCACCTCCGACACGGACGCGTGCGTGAGCAGGGCCTCCTCGATCTCGCGCGGATAGACATTGGAGCCGCCCGAGATGTACATGTCCGAAGAACGCCCGGTGATGTAGAGGAAACCATCCTTGTCCACATGACCGAGGTCGCCGGTATGGAACCAGTCATGCTTGAAGGCCTTGGCATTGGCGTCCGGATTGTTGTGGTATCCCATGAAGACGGCTGGTCCGCGCACGCAGATTTCACCGGTCTCGAAGGGCGCCAGTTCCTGGCCGTCGTCGTTGAGGATGGCGATCTGCATGCCGGTACGCGGCATGCCGCAGGTGCCGACCCGCGCCTGCGGATGGGCGTCGTCGTCGAAGTGCAGGTAGGGCGGCAGGAAGGTGATGTTGCCGGTGACTTCGCCCAGGCCGTAATACTGCACCAGCACCTTGCCCAGTTTTTTCAGCGCATACACTTGGTCGGCACGGTACATGGGCGCGCCGGCGTAGATGACGTGCTTCAAGGACGAGTGGTCGTAGTGATCCACCGATTCGTCCTCGACCAGGATCTTGACGATGGTGGGGACCGTGAAGAGATTGTCCACCTTGTACTTTTCCACCAGCTGCCAGGCTTCCTCGACCACCAGCCGTTCGGACGACAACAGGATGCTGGCCGCGCCACGCGCGGTGTTGATGACGGCGTGGATGCCGGCACCGTGCGACAGCGGCGCCACCACCAGCGAACGCGATTGATGGTTCAGACCCGGCATCAGGTCGGCCAGGTGGTTGGTCACCACGAAGGCCATCTGGCCGTGCGAGAGCACGCCTGCCTTGGGATGACCGGTGGTGCCGGAGGTATAGAAGAACCACATCGGGTCTTCGTAATCGACTTCCACTTCGCGGAAGCTCTCATGGCCACCCTCGGCCACCAGTGCCTCGAAATCCAGCTCGCCCGGGCGCGCATCGGCCAGGGCGATGACGTGCTCCAGTGCCGGCGAGGCTGCCTTGACGGCATCCACGTAGTTGGAAAAACCACGGTCGTAGAGCATCACGCAAGCGCCGCTGGACTGGCCCAGGTAGGCCGCTTCAGGCGGTGTGATGCGGAAGTTGGTCGGGACCCAGACCATGCCCATCTTGAAGGCGGCCCAGGCGCTCTCGAAAATCTGCTGGTTGTTGCGCGAATGGACCAGCATCTTGTCGCCCTTCTTCACACCCCGGCGGGTGAGGGCGTGGGCCAGCGCATCGACGCGGTCGTTGATCTGCTTCCAGGAGATGAGCCTGTCGCTGCCATCGGTATTGCCCTGCGACAGGATCAGACCCGGCTCATCCGGAAAACGGCGCGCCACGTCCGACAGCAGGCGGCCCAGGTTCATCACTTTCGTTAACATCGTCTCACTCGTCCCGATTCGTTCTAATGGAAATTGGCGTGGCGCTTCGTTCTTGTTCTTCTTGATACTTCATGTTCCTGCGCGTCGTTCGCTGGTGCAGCGAACGACGCGGTGTTGCACCCTTCAAGCGGAAATTTGCAACTGCAATCAGTTCACGCGCTCCAGGATGCTCACATAGTTGGCCACGGCCGCGCCGCCCATGTTGAACACGCCCGCATAGCGCGCATTGGCGATCTGCATGTCGCCAGCATCATGGGCCGCCTGCATGGCCGCCATCACGTGCATCGAGACACCGGTGGCGCCCACCGGATGGCCCTTGGACTTCAGACCGCCGGACGGATTGACCGGCAGCTTGCCATCCTTGGCGGTGATGCCCTCGGCAATCACGCGCGCGCCCTGGCCATGCGGGGCCAGGCCCATGGCTTCGTATTCCAGCAGCTCGGCCACGGTGAAGCAGTCATGGGTTTCCACCAGCGACAGATCATTGAGCGACAGTCGGGCCTGACCCAGCGCATTCTTCCAGGCCAGTTCGGCGGCTTCGAAGCGGGTCGGGTCGCGGCGCGACAGCGGCAGGTAGTCATTCACATGCACCGCTGCGCGGAACTGCACGGCACGTGGCATGGACTTGGCCACGTCGGCGGCACTGATCACCAGGGCGGCGGCGCCGTCCGAGATCAGCGAGCAGTCGGTGCGCTTGAGCGGGCCGGCCACGAACGGGTTCTTCTCGGAAACGGTACGGCAGAAATCGAAGCCGAAGTCCTTGCGCATGTGGGCATAGGGATTGGACAGGCCGTTCTTGTGGTTCTTGGCGGCGATCATGGCCAGTGCGTCGGACTGGTCGCCAAAGCGGTCGAAGTAACTCTGCGCGATCTTGCCGAACACGCCTGCGAAACCACCGGGGATGCCCGCTTCTTCCTTGGCGTAGCAGGCCTTGAGCAAGACCTCGCCGACCTGTGGGGTCGCCAGTTCGGTCATCTTCTCGAAGCCGATCACCAGCACGTGTTTCGATTCACCCGCCTTGATCGATTGCAGGCCCGAATGGATTGCCGCCGAGCCGGTGGCGCAGGCATTCTCCAGGCGTGTGGCCGGCTTGAAACGCAACTGCGGCAGCGCATTCATGACCAGCGACGAGGGGAAGTCCTGATACAGGAAGCCGGCATTGAAGGTGCCGACGTGGATGGAATCGATGTCTACCGGTTGCAGACCGGCATGTTCGATGGCGGCCTTGGCGACCTGGCCGATCAACACTTCCGGATCGATGCCGTCGAGCTTGCCGAATTGGGAATGGTGCCAGCCGGTGATGCAGGGTGAGGATGCAGAAGCAGTCATGGTGTGTCCTTGTAAGACTTGGTCGGTGGAGCCTGGTCGCTCCGGTTCACACGGGGGCAATATGCAAATTCGGTGCCAATGTCTTCCACTGCAGTGCCAATGCAATTGCCACGTGCAGCAAGCTCGTCGCCGTCGCCATGCGATTGCCACAAGAGTGAGGTGCCATTGGTCGCCGACGGCCGCAGGCGGGGTGTGCCCCTGCCCGGGCCGGCCTCTTGCCCGTCTCCTGAAAGCTCGACGCAAAGGCGCGCCGGCTCTCGCTTTGTTGTTGATTCTGATGCGGTGTTGCGTCGTCAATAAGATCGACCACGGGGCGGCGCTGAATCCTGCTGAGCAGGAAACCGCTACGCCAGCGACCGACCGGATGAAGATAGCACGGACTTTACGTTAACGTAAATCATTGCGCCGCAACACAAAAAAATTGCCCGGCAGCAGCGCCTCAGATGTCGACACCTGCGACATCCCTGCGACAGGTTGGCGACAGCGCATGCGACAGGTGTCGCAGCAGGGCGGCATCAAATAAATTGTAGGCGGCGCTGCCCGCGCCCTTGTCCTGCGCAGCCTTTATCGCAGAGAATACAGGCGCAATGCAGATGACCATGAGGGACATCGCCATCGCGTCGGCCCGCTCCGACGGCTTGGCATCCTAATTGCTCTATCGATGCATGGGCAGTGTTGACAACCCGGATACAGGGGGCTGCACGCCAGGATTTCGCGGCAGCTGAGTGGCACCGGAATCAGCAGATTCATAAATACAAACAGACAAACAGGAGACAAGACAGATGGATCAATCCACTGGTAAATTCACGCGCCGTCATTTTCTGAAGACCGCCTCGGTGGCCTCGGCTGCTGCCGCCACCGGCATGGTGAGCACCTCCGCCCATGCGGCCGAGTTCACCTTCAAGTACGCCAACAACCTGCCGGTGACCCACCCGATGAATGCGCGCGCCAAGGAAATGGCCGCTGCCATCGCCGAGCAGTCCAAGGGCCGCATCGAGCTGCAGCTCTACCCCAACAACCAGCTGGGTACCGATACCGACATGCTCTCGCAGGTGCGTGCCGGCGCCATCGATTTCTTCACCCTCTCGCCGCTGATCCTGGGCACCCTGGTGCCTGCCGCGCAGATTTCCGGCATCGGCTTCGCCTTCAAGGATTACAGCCAGGTCTGGCCGGCCATGGATGGTGAACTCGGCGCCCATGTGCGCAAGCAGATCGAAGCCAAATCCACCCTGTTCGCCTTCGAGAAGATCTGGGACAACGGCTATCGCCAGATCACCAACAGCACCCGTCCCATCAAGACCTCCGACGACCTCAAGGGCATGAAGCTGCGCGTGCCGCCGAGCCCGCTGTGGACCTCGATGTTCAAGGCTTTCGATGCGGCGCCGACCTCGATCAACTTCGCCGAAGTGTATTCGGCCCTGCAGACCAAGATCGTCGAAGGCCAGGAAAACCCCATGGCCATCATCTCCACGGCCAAGCTGTACGAAGTGCAGAAGTACTGCTCCATCACCAACCACATGTGGGACGGTTTCTGGTTCCTGGGCAACAAGAAGTCCTTCGAACGGCTGCCCAAGGACCTGCAGGACATCGTCACCCGCGCCATCAACGAAGCCGGCATGAACCAGCGTGCCGACGTGCGCAAGCTCAACGACTCGCTGGTCGAGGAAATGAAGGGCAAGGGTCTGGCCTTCAACAATGCCGACGCCGATTCCTTCCGCGCCAAGCTGCGCAGCGCCGGCTTCTACGCCGAATGGAAGAAGAAGTTCGGCGACGAGCCCTGGGCGCTGCTGGAGAAGTACACCGGCAAGCTGGCCTGACGCCCCGTCCGGCCTGAACGGATGACGCCACCGCCCGCTGCGGGCCGTGGCGCCATCCGCCCCGACTTTTTTCGCTGGAGCTTGATGATGGAAGCTGCAATGACTTACCGCGCCCCGGTCAACATGAATCCGTTCGCGCGCGCACTGGTGGGCCTGAACCGCATGGTCATGCATGTGGTGGGCGCGCTGGCCGCCTGCCTGGTGCTGGCCGAGACGATCGTGCTGCTGACCGGCGTGATCTACCGATACGCACTGCATGACCCCCTGGTCTGGTCCGATGAACTGGCCTCGATCCTCTTCATCTGGCTGTCCATGCTGGGCGCCGTGCTGGCCCTGGACCGTGGCGAGCACATGCGGCTCACCGCCATCATCAACAAGTGTTCCGAGAAAGGCCGCATCTGGCTGGAAACGGTGGCGGCGCTGGTGGTCTGCATCTTCGTATTGATGGTGATCCACCCGGCACTGGACCATGCGGTCGAGCAGATGCCCATCACCACCCCGGCCCTGGAAATTCCCGACGGCCTGCGCGCTGCCGCCTTGCCGGTGGGCGCCATCCTGATGCTGCTGGCGGCCGTCTCGCGCATGGCCGCCCTGACCACCATGCGCCTGCTGCTCTCGGCGCTGGCGGTGGTGGCCGTGATCGCGGGTGCGCTGTGGCTGGCGCAGCCGGCCCTGATGGCCATGGGCAACTACAACCTGATTGTGTTCTTCGTGCTGCTGATTGGCGTGTGCGTGGCTGGTGGCATTCCCATCGCCTTCGCCTTCGGTACCGCCACCATGGCCTATCTCGCCCTGGCGACCAATGCGCCGCTGATGATCGTGGTCAGCCGCATGGACGAAGGCATGTCCAGCCTGATCCTGCTGTCGGTACCGCTGTTCGTGCTGCTGGGCTCGCTGCTGGAAATGTCGGGTCTGGCCAAGACCCTGATCGATTTCATGGCGGCCCTGCTGGGCCATGTGCGCGGCGGCCTGCAATACGTGCTGCTGGGCGCGATGTTCCTGGTCTCCGGCATCTCCGGTTCCAAGGCGGCCGACATGGCGGCCATCGCGCCGGCGCTGTTCCCCGAAATGAAGAAACGCGGCTCCAAGCCGGAAGAACTGGTGGCCCTGCTGTCATCCTCCGGCGCCATGACCGAGACCATCCCGCCCAGCCTGGTGCTGATCACCATCGGCGCGGTCTGCAGCGTCTCGATCACGGCGCTGTTCATCGGTGGCCTGATGCCGGCGGCCATCGCCACCATCGCCATCGCCGTGGTGTGCTGGATGCGCGCCCGCCGCGAGCCGATGCCGGACGTGCCGCGCGCACCCATGTCGCTGATCATGAAGACCCTGATTGCCGCCATTCCCGCCCTGGCGCTGCCCATGCTGATCCGCGTGGCCGTCATCGAGGGCGTGGCCACGGCCACCGAGGTCGCCACCATCGGCGTGGCCTACACGGTAGTGGTCGGCCTGATCATGCACCTGTTCATGAAGCACCTGAACTTCAAGCGCCTCTATCCGATGCTGATCGAAGCCGCTGCGCTGTCCGGCGCCATCCTGCTGATCATCGGTATGGCCACCGCGATGGCCTGGGCGCTGACGCAGTCGGGCTTCTCCTCCAAGCTGGTGGCGTTGATGCAGGGTGTGCCGGGTGGCGGCGCGGGTTTCCTGCTCATCACCATCGTCATCTTCATCGTGCTGGGCAGCCTGCTGGAAGGCATCCCCGCCATCGTGCTGTTCGGGCCGCTGCTGTTCCCGGTGGCGCGTTCGCTGGGCGTGCATGACGTGCACTATGCGATGGTGGTGATCCTGGCCATGGGCATCGGCCTGTTCGCACCGCCCTTCGGCGTCGGCTTCTATGCCGCCTGCGCCATCGGCAAGGTCTCGCCGGACGGCGTCTTCAACCGGGTCTGGGGCTATCTGGCCGCGCTCGTGGTGGCGCTGCTGGTGGTGGCCTTCGTGCCCTGGATTTCCATCGGCTTCCTCTGATCCACTCACCGGTCATGCGAGCGATCAGGGAATGTCCATGATTGATTTGCCAACGACGACTTAGAATACGGCGGCCCCTTACCCCATCCCTTCCCGGGGCCGCCAACATCCACGGAGACAATATGAATCGCAATGATAGCGGCGCCCGCGTGGCGCTCGTGACGGGCGGAGCCATGGGCATCGGCGCCAGCATCTGCCAGCAACTGGCGGCCAAGGGCCACACCGTGCTGGTGGCTGACATCAACCTGCAGGCGGCCCAGCAGACTGCCGACGCGCTGGTGGCCGCCGGTCACCGCGCAGCCGCCCTGCAGATGGATCTCGGCAATCCGGAGTCCATCGCGGCCGCCTTCGTCCACATCGAGAAGGACTATGGCCGTTGCGACGTGCTGGTCAACAATGCCGGCGTGGCGCGCACCTACTCCTTCCTCGATTACCCGCTCGACAACTGGCTGCAGACTATGAACGTCAATGTCACCGGCGTGCTGCTGGCGGGCCAGCATGCGGCGCGTCTGATGGTCAGGCAGCAATGGGGCCGCATCGTCAATATCTCGTCCATCTCGGGCATCCGCGCCGGGGCCGGCCGCACTGCCTACGGTACCTCCAAGGCCGCGGTCATCGGCCTGACGCGCCAGATGGCGATCGAACTGGCGCAATACGGCATCACCGTCAACAGCGTCGCCCCCGGTCCGGTCGATACCCCCATGACCCAGGCCATGCATTCCGAGCAGACCCGTGAGAGCTACTACCGCCTGGTGCCCATGCGGCGCTACGGCACCACCGACGAGATCGCCTCGGCCGTGAGTTACCTGGCCTCCGAAGAGTCGTCCTACATCACCGGTCACGTGGTACCGGTGGATGGCGGCTTCGTCGCCGGCGGCGTGCTTGAGATCTGAGGAGGGCCACCATGGACAAGCTGATGGAAGGCAAGGTCATCATCGTGACCGGCGCCGGTTCGGTGGGCGAAGGCTGGGGCAACGGCAAGGCCGCTGCCGCGCTGTATGCCCGTGAAGGCGGGCGGGTGCTGGCGGTGGATCGCAGCATCGAAGCCGCGTTGCAGACCCGCGAAATCATCCGCAGCGAGGGCGGGGTCTGTGAAGTGCTGGCGGCCGATGTCTCAAAAAGCGCCGACGTGAAGGCCATCGCCGATGCCGCGATGGATCACTTCGGCCGGGTGGATGTGCTGCACAACAATGTCGGCATTGCCGAAACCGGCGGACCGGTGGAGACCAGCGAAGAGAGCTGGAACCGCCTGGTGGCGGTCAACCAGACCAGCCTGTTCCTGACCCACAAGCATGTGCTGCCCATCATGGAAAAGCAGAAGAAGGGCGCCATCGTCAACATCTCCTCGCTGGCGGCACTGCGCTGGATCGGCTTTCCCTACCTCGGCTATACCGCGACCAAGGCCGCCATCCTGGCATTTACCAAGAACGTGGCAATGCAGTACGCGCCCATGGGCATCCGCGCCAACTGCGTGCTGCCGGGCATGATGGATACGCCCATGATCCGCGAGCCGCTCAAGGCCGCCTATGGGGGCGATATCGAAGAGATGCGCGCCAAGCGCAATGCGCAATGCCCGATGGGCTTCATGGGCGACGCCTGGGACGTGGCGCATGCCTCGCTGTTCCTGGCATCTGATAACGCGCGCTACATCACGGGACTGGACCTGATCGTGGATGGAGGGCTGTCGCTGCGCTGCGCCGGATGAGTTGAGCAGGTTTGTTTGTTGGCCGCAGGCGAGCGGGCGTGGAAGCCGACCTGCCGCGGTTTGAACCCGGGCGTCCAAGAGCGTCCGGGTTTTTTTATGGCGCCGTTGGCTGCATCTTCCGCCACACCTCCACCGCCGTATCGGCAAAGGTACGAATACAGGGATTGGTATTCTCCTTGTTCCAGATCACGGCGACTTCGACCAGTGGCGCGTCGATCAGGGGTTTGAAGACGGTAGTGTCCAGGTGCATGGCCTGCATCGAAGTCGGTACCAGGGCTACACCCAGGCCTTCGCCAACCAGGTTGACGATGGTCTGCTGCAGATTGGCTTCCAGCACGATGCGCGGGCGGAAACCCCGCGACTGGCAGTGGTTGATGATGAGGTCGAATACCACCGGCGCGATCGTACGGGGGATGCTGACGAAAGGGTCATCCGCCAGTTCTGCAGCGGAGATGGCCTCCTTGCCGGCCAGGCGATGCTCGCGGGGCAGCACCGCCAGCAGGGGCTCGGCATAGATGGTGTGGCTGTCCAGGCGGCTACAGTCCTCCGGGCGGTACATGATGCCCACATCCACCTTCTCATCCTCGATGTCGGTGGCCAGCAGGTTGGGGACGTATTCGGTCAGGCGCATGTCCACCTCGGGATAGGCGGCGGAATAGTGGCGCGTCACCGACGGCAGGATGTTGTAGGCCGAGGACATCATGAACCCCACCTTCAACGCACCGCTCTTGCCGGTGCTCGATGATGAGACATTGCGTTTGGCACGCTCCAGTGCCTTGAAAATTTCTGTGGTGTCGCGATAAAAATATTTGCCGGCCGAGGTCAGCTGGATGGCTCGTTTGCTGCGGTCGAACAATTGCGCGCCCAGTTCCCTTTCAAGGGCCGCAATCTGCCGTGTGAGCGGCGGTTGCGAGATATGCAGCAGCTCCGCCGCGCGTCCGAAATGCAGGGTTTCTGCTACGGTGCGGAAATAGGTGAGGTGTCTCAACTCGATCATTTGATACCTTCAAGGTATTGATTCTGTCTGTACATTGTATTGGAAGTCATGAGATTGTCTGGCTATTCTTTGCCGCAGACGTGCCATTGCGACACTTCTCCGGGCCGGCCACAAGCCAGACCCCGCGCATAAAGAGCCGCTCCGAGGGAAGACGGCTCGACAGAAAAGCAGTTCAAGACAGGAGACCATCATGCCGACACCCCCGGTAGAACAGCCCATGGCTGAGAGTGACGTCCAGACCGCCGATACTGCCCATACTGCCCGCAGCCACCGCTGCGCTGCTTCCCGCACCGCGCCGCGCTACCGTGACATCGACCAGTTGGCCGCGGGTGACGAGCTCATGCGCGATCTGGTGGAGCGCGGCAAGCGCCTGATCGATCGCGGCATTCCGGTGTTGATCCTGGGCGAGACCGGTACCGGCAAGGAATACCTGTCGCGCGCGCTGCATGACTACAGCGCGCGTCGCCAGGCGGCGTGGGTGGCGGTCAATTGCGCCTCCATCCCGGAAAGCCTGGCCGAGAGTGAACTGTTCGGTTATTGCAAGGGGGCCTTCTCGGGCGCACTGCCAGGCGGCATGAAGGGCAAGGTGCAGCAGGCCGATGGCGGCACGCTGTTCCTTGATGAAATCGGCGACATGCCCTTCGCCCTGCAAACGCGGCTGCTGCGGGTGCTGTCCGAGCGCGAGGTGATCCCGCTGGGGGCGATGCGACCGGTATCGGTCGATCTGCAACTGATCTGCGCGACCCACCAGGATTTGAAGACGCTGATCGGCGAGGGACGCTTCCGCGAAGACCTTTATTACCGTGTCGCGGGTGGCGTGCTGCGACTGCCAGCCCTGCGCGAACGTGCCGACCGTCGCCGGCTGGTGATGCAGATGATTGCCGACGAGCTGGGGGAGGCTGCCGACGAGAACGTCATCGCCCCGGCGGCCCTGCAGCGACTACTGGCCTATCCATGGCCGGGCAACCTGCGTCAGATGCATGCGGTGATCCGCTACAGCTGCGCGGTGATGAATGGAGGTCGCATCGAGCTGCGCGACCTGCCCGAAGAATTGATGCAATTCCAGGCGGTGCCGCTGGCCCAGGTCCATCCCATCGGCCGCACCGCCCAGATCCGCCCCTTCGCGTCACGAGCCGAAGGGGACGCCACGTCCGTTGTGCTTACCGGCGATCCGTACCGGGACGAGCGCTCGCGCGTTATCGCTGCCTTGAATGGCAGTCGCTGGAACATCTCCGCCGCTTCGCGGCAACTGGGAATGTGCCGTGCTTCGCTCTACCGCAAGCTGAGGCAACTGGATATCCCGCACGTACGTGACCAGGCCATGCCGGCTTATGCCGTGGCCTGAAACGATCTAAATCATATAAACGATAGGCGGACCGCCAGTGCGGTCCCTGTCCAACTTCTTTAGGAAATTCATGAAAGTCTTCTACGACAAGGACGCTGATCTCTCGCTGATCAAGAACAAGAACGTGACCATCATCGGTTACGGTTCGCAAGGTCACGCCCACGCGCTGAACCTGAAGGATTCGGGCGTGAAGGTCACCGTTGGCCTGCGCAAGGGTGGCGCTTCCTGGTCCAAGGCCGAGAAGGCCGGCCTGAAGGTCGCTGAAGTGAACGACGCCGTCAAGGACGCCGACGTCATCATGATCCTGCTGCCCGACGAAAACATCGGCCAGGTCTATGCCGAGAACGTCGCACCGTTCGCCAAGCAAGGCGCCACCGTCGCCTTCGCCCACGGCTTCAACATCCACTATGGCCAAGTCGTGCCGCGCGCTGACCTGGACATCATCATGATCGCCCCCAAGGCCCCTGGCCACACCGTGCGTTCGACCTACAGCCAGGGTGGCGGCGTGCCGCACCTGATCGCCGTGCACCAGGACAAGTCCGGCAGCGCCCGTGACCTGGCACTGTCGTACGCCACCGCCAACGGCGGCGGCCGTGCCGGCATCATCGAAACCAACTTCCGCGAAGAAACCGAAACCGACCTGTTCGGCGAACAGGCCGTGCTGTGCGGCGGTACCGTGGAACTGATCAAGGCCGGTTTCGAAACCCTGGTGGAAGCCGGCTACGCGCCCGAAATGGCCTACTTCGAGTGCCTGCACGAACTGAAGCTGATCGTCGACCTGATCTATGAAGGCGGCATCGCCAACATGAACTACTCGATCTCCAACAACGCCGAATACGGCGAGTACGTGACCGGCCCGCGCGTGATCAACGAGCAGAGCAAGGCTGCCATGAAGAAGGTGTTGGAAGACATCCAGACCGGCGAATACGCCAAGAGCTTCATCCTGGAAAACAAGGCCGGTGCACCGACCCTGCTGTCGCGTCGTCGTATCAACGCCGAGCACCAGATCGAAATCGTGGGCGACAAGCTGCGCGCCATGATGCCCTGGATCAAGGCCAACAAGCTGGTCGATCAAAGCAAGAACTGATCTGCCGTCTGCACCAGTAACGCCACGGTTTGCCGTGGCGTTTTGTTTCGTACCCCGGTCTTTCTTGTCATCAACTTGACATAAATCCCCATTACCCTCACCCAGTCAAAAAGGGTTTAGCCAAGCGCCGCCGGGTCGGCGCCATGTTCAAGTGGGTGGGGATTGCGTAAGCCGTTATCGTTCGAGCCGAAAGGGCTGCTGACCAGACTGCTCGCGGGCAGAGGCGTGTCGGCGGGGCTGGTGCTGCTTGCCGCCGGCGTGCTGTCGCTGGTGTGGTACTTCACCATCATCCGCATCGAGAACGAAAAACAGCTGGCCATCGCCGGCTCGATCGCAGACAGCCGCAACGTTGCCGCCATTGTCTCGGCCAACCTGGATGAGGTGCTGGGCAAGACCCTGCTGTACTCGCGCATCGGCCAATCGATGCTCAATGGCGAGCAATCTTCGTCGGCCTATTTCAATCCACTGTTCAACGGCGATTCAGCCTACCTGCGCGTGGCCATGTTCGATGCGCGTGGTCGGCTGGTCTATTCGTCGTCGCGCCAGAAGAGCGAGCCGGAACTGAGCCGGCTCATCAACGCCGGCTACATGAGTTCGCTCACGGCGTCGTCCGAGCAGAGCGCCATGATCATCAAGCCCCCCATGGACCGCGAGGGCTACAGTTGGCGCGTACCGCTATTGATTCCCTTGCAGGATGGCAAGGGCGCGCTGCAAGGCTTCTTCGCGGCCATCCTCGATCTGGGCTATTTCCTGAAGACCTACCAGGAAGTGAGCGTGGACGGCGCCAGCCGCATCGAGATCATCAACGCGGCTGGCCTGCAACTGGCGGAATTGTCCGGTGGCATCCTCTCCGGTGGATCCAATTATGCCGGCCAGGACTACGCCACCTTTCTGCTCACCGGCAAGGGGGATGGCCTGATCCACGCCTTGCGCCCGGGTGACCAGGTGCAGCATGTGGGCGTGCAGCGGCGCCTGGCGCACTATCCGCTGGCCGTGGTGGTGAGCCGCGATCCGCAGGTCTTGCTGGGCAAGCTGTGGCCGGCGCATCGCCAGTATTACCTGCAGGCGATCCTGATTTCGCTGCTGGTGGTGGCCTTGTCGGGTGGCTTGATCAGCATGGCGCACCGGCGCCGCTATCTCTACGACAAGCTGCTCTATTCGGAGCGGGAGAAGAGCGGGCTGATCCATCAGCTGGAACAGGAAAAGAGCCGCGCCTACCAGCTTGCCTCGCACGATTACCTGACCGGCATTCCTAACCGCATGCTGTTCTATGAACTGGCGGCGACCGAATTGTCGCGGGCCCGGCGCAGTCGCAACCTGTATGCGCTGTTCTTCCTCGATCTCGACAAATTCAAGCTGATCAACGATACCCTGGGCCACGCCGTGGGCGACGCGTTGCTGCAGGAGGTGGCACGGCGGCTGCGTGCGGCCGTACGCGAATACGATCTGGTGGCGCGTCTGGGGGGAGATGAATTCGTAGTGCTGGTCTCGGAAATCCGCAATGAGGAAATCGTGGCCGAGATCGCCGACAAGCTGGTCGACACCCTGCGTACACCCTACCTCGACCTGCTGGGCTGCGATGTCGAGACGGCACCCAGCATCGGCATCGCGCTCTATCCGCGCGATGGGCAGAGTATCGAGGCGCTGATGACCAACGCCGATTCGGCCATGTACACCGCCAAGAGCGCCGGTAGCGGCCTGTATCGTTTCTACGATGCCTCGCTCAATGCCATCGCCGTGCGCGGGCTGGAACTGCTGGGACGCTTCCGCCAGGCGCTTCGCGACAACGAGTTCTGCCTGCACTACCAGCCCAAGGTGGCGCTGCAGGATTATCGGGTGGTCGGCATGGAAGCCCTGATCCGCTGGCAACATCCGGAGCACGGCCTGATCTATCCTGGCGAATTCATCGGCCTGGCCGAGACCCACGATCTGGTGCTGCCGCTGGGCCACTGGATCATCGAGGCAGTGTGCCGGCAACTGGCGCAATGGCGCGCCGACGGTCTGCCGTTGATGCCGGTGGCGATCAATGTGTCGGCCAAGCAGTTGAATGACGAGCGCCTGATCGAAACCTTCCGCGATGCTTTGCGCCGCCATGGCCTGAGCGCCGAACTGCTGGAGATCGAGGTGACCGAGAGTTGCTTCATCACCGACCTGGAGCAGGCGCGCCAGACCCTGGAAAAGTTGCGCGACGAGGGCTTGAAGATCTACCTGGACGACTATGGCACCGGCTACTCCAGCCTCAGCCACATCAAGGCGCTGCCGGTGTATGCGCTGAAGATCGATCGCTCCTTCGTGCGCGACATCCGCAATGACAACAGCGACGGCATGATCGTAGCCTCCACCGTCACGCTGGCGCGTAACCTGGGGCTGAAGGTGGTAGCCGAAGGCGTGGAAACCAAGGAGCAGCTGATGCACCTGAAACTGATGGGTTGCGATGAGGTGCAGGGCTTCTACCTGCAACGTCCGGTGTCGGCGGCGCAACTGGTGCCGCTCTTGCAGAAAGGCAGGTTCGAGGTCACATGAAGACGCTCTTCTCCGGTCTGCCGACAGCGCGGGCGATGCGCATGTTGGGCGCCACACTGGCGCTATTGTCCACGCTCGCTGCGACGCCTGCGCTGGTCGTGGCCAAGGGTGCCTGCGAGCGGCCGCAGCGCTTGCGTTTTTCCTTCGTGCCGCAGGGGCGGGACAGCGAGCAGCAGACTGCGCTCAATCCCCTGATCGATGAACTGCGGGAGCGGTTGAAGATGCCGGTCGATGTGGTGATCCCGACTTCCTACGGTGGCGTGATCGAAGGCCTGATCGCCGGCGCAGTCGATGTGGCGCGGCTGGGGCCGGCCTCGTACGTGACCGCGCACAAGGGTGATCCACAGATCACGCCATTCGCGTCGATGGAACAGGTGGAACCCAATTTCGCCGTGCAGCGCGGCGTGTCATCGGTGTATTACTCGTTGCTGGTCACGCGCTCGCAGGGGCCGTATGACAGCGTGACCTCGTTGGCCGGGAAGGTGCTGGCGCTGGCCGATCCCGACAGCACCTCGGGCGCGCTGATTCCGCGTCACCTTTTTGCGCGCCAGTACAAGCTGCAGCTGGACAGGTATTTTTCCCGCGTCGGTTATGCAGGAAACCACGAGCAATCGGTGATGGCGGTACTGAACCATCATGCCGATGCGGCCTTCGTGGCCAGCACCAATCTTTCGCGGATGATCAGCGACGGCAGGCTCAGGAAGAGCGACCTGCGCGTGCTGTGGCGCTCGGCACCGATTCCTTTCGACCCATTCGTCTATCGCGGGCAGTTGTGTGCCGATATCCGCAACAAGATTCGCGCGGTATTCCTGGACAAGAACTCGCTACGAGTCAAGCTCACGCTGGACAGCTTGCGGGCTACCCACTTCGTGCCTGTGCACGACGCTGACTACCGCATCATCCGCGAACTGCCGTGAGGACGACTCACTCGGCCAGCAGCGTTTCGATATCGGAGACGATTTCCTCCGGACGCGTCTGCGGTGCATAGCGCTTGAAGACGCTGCCGTCGCGGCGCACCAGGAACTTGGTGAAATTCCACTTGATGGCCTTGCTGCCCAGGAGGCCGGGCGCTTCCTTCTTGAGATACCGGAACAGCGGATCGGCCTGCTCGCCATTGACATCGATCTTGGCGAACAACGGGAAGCTGACGCCGTAGTTCTTTTCGCAGAAGGCGCCGATTTCCTCGGCATTGCCCGGCTCCTGGGCGCCGAACTGGTTGCAAGGGAAGGCCATTACTTCCAGACCCCGCGCATGGAACTGGCGGTGGATTGCTTCCAGGCCGTTGTATTGCGGTGTGAAACCGCATTTGCTGGCGGTATTGACGATGAGCAGCACCTTGCCGCGCAGTTGCTCCAGCGGGAAGGTGGTCTGGTCTGCCAGCCGGGGCTGGAAATCGTAGAGAGTGGTCATGTGCTGGTCCTTTGCATTTCCCGTGATTTTGTCGCCGCCATTCTAAACCGCCGGGTCGCTGGCTGCATGGGCCTATGGCTTATGCTCCCGTGCCGTGCGCTCGCTGATACGGCCCTGCTGGACCAGCAGGGTCAGGCTGGCCTGCAGCGTCTGCATCCCGTGCGCCGCGCCGGACTGCATTGCCGAGAGCAGTTGCGCGCTGCGTCCCTCGCGGATCAGGTTGCGCACGGCCGGGGTCGCCACCAGCAGTTCGTGGGCCGCTACCCGGCCATTGCCGTCGGTGGTGGGGAGCAGGGTCTGCGCGATCACGCCCTGCAGCGATTCAGCCAGCATGCCGCGGACCGCTTCCTGTTCGACGGCGGGGAAGGCATCAATCATGCGATCCATGGTCCGCGCCGCCGAGGCGGTGTGCAGTGTCCCCAGCACCAGATGGCCGGTCTCGGCGGCGCACAGGGCCAGGCGGATGGTATCGGCATCACGCAGTTCGCCAACCAGCAGCACGTCCGGGTCTTCGCGCAGGGCGGCACGCAGTACCTGCGCGACATCGGCGGTATGGGTGCCGATTTCGCGCTGGCTGATCAGTGCGCGGCGTGGTTCATGCACGAATTCGATGGGGTCCTCGATGGTCAGGATGTGGACCGCGCGCTCTTCGTTGATGTGACGGAGCATGGCGGCCAGCGTCGTGCTCTTGCCGGCCCCGGTGGCGCCCGTCACCAGCACCAGGCCATGTGGACGCAGCGCCAGTTCGGCGCACAGCGGCGGCGCGGCCAGGGCAGACAGGGCAGGGGGCTCGCGCCCGAGATGGCGGATGGCAGCGGCCGGGCCGCGCTGCTGGTGGAAGGCGTGGACGCGGAAGCGTCCCAATGTCGGCAGGTCGAGGGCAAAGTCGCATTCGCCGCCTTCGGCATAGCGCTGCTGGCAGGGCGGCGGCATCCACTCCAGCAGCAATTGCCGCATCCGGGCAGTATCGATGGGCTGGAGATTGATGCGGCGGATGGCGCCGTGGACCCGCAGCGCTGGGGGCAGGCCTGCGCAAAGATGCAGGTCAGAGGCCTGATTTCTGACGGCAAATGCCAGTAGGGCGGCAATGTCCATTTATAATCCCGGCAAGGATCACACTATCAATCTGTTTATTTCCCCGCAGGCTCGCCCCTTCCGGCCCCGGATTATGTCGTCAATCGCTCAACACTTGCAACAGGTGCAACAACAGATCGCCCGCGCCGCCGAAAAAGCCGGACGTGACCCGGCATCGGTACGATTGCTGGCCGTCTCCAAGACCTTCGGTCCGGAGGCCGTGCTGGAAGCGGTGCAGGCCGGGCAGCGGGCCTTCGGCGAAAACTATTTGCAGGAAGCGCTGGACAAGATGGCCGCCATGCCGGCCCTGGCACCGGGCGGGGCGCTGGAGTGGCATTTCATCGGCCCCATCCAGAGCAACAAGACGCGGCCCATCGCCGAGCACTTCGACTGGGTGCATTCGGTGGACCGCCTGAAGATCGCCCAGCGCCTGTCCGAACAGCGGCCTGAGGAACTGCCGCCGCTGGACATCTGTCTGCAGGTCAATATCAGCGGTGAAGAAAGCAAGAGCGGCCTGACGCCGCAGGCATTGCCCGCGGTCGCAGTGGAGGTGGCGCGCCTGCCCAGGTTGCGCCTGCGCGGCCTGATGGCGATCCCGGCACCCAGCGAAGACCAGGCCGCGCAGCGGTCCGCCTTCGCCGCCGTGCGTCGGCTGTTCGAGCAGTTGCGCGCCGACGGTCTGGCGCTGGACACGCTGTCCATGGGCATGTCGGCCGATCTCGATGCTGCCATTGCCGAAGGGGCCAGCATCGTGCGCATCGGCAGCGCCATTTTCGGGGCCCGGCATTACGCATGAGCGGGCCGGAGCAGGACAATATCCAGCCCGGCGATACACCGGATACACCATCTACGAAACACAAGGAGCGGAAGTGAAGATAGCGTTTATCGGCGGCGGCAATATGGCAGCGGCCTTGATCGGCGGACTGGTCGGCAAGGTCGCAGCGGCAGAAGACATCCACGTGGTCGATCTCAATGCCGATGCGCTCAAGTCGCTGGCCGACAAGTTCGGCGTCTCCACCGCGCAGGCCATCGATGGCGCCATCACCGGTGTGGACGTCGTGGTGCTGGCAGTCAAGCCGCAGCAGATGCGCGAGGTGGTCGCCACGCTCAAGCCCTTCATCGGCGCGCAACTGATCGTGTCCATTGCTGCTGGCATCCGCATTGTCGACATGGAGCGCTGGCTGGATGGTCATCAGGCCATCGTACGCGCCATGCCCAATACCCCGGCGCTGATCGGTCAGGGCATCTCTGGCGTGGTGCCGCATGCGCAGGTTTCCACGCTGCAGCGCGCGCAGGCCGATTCTATCCTCAAGGCAGTGGGTGAGACCCTGTGGCTGGGCAGTGAAGAGCAGCTCGATGCCGTCACTGCGGTATCGGGCAGCGGCCCCGCCTATGTGTTCTACTTCCTTGAAGCGATGGAGCAGGCTGCAGCCCAGCTGGGTCTGTCCCGTGAAGACGGTCTGCAACTGGCCAAGGCGACTTTTGCCGGTGCCACCGAACTGGCGCGTCGTTCCGATGAATCGGTGGCGACTCTGCGCGAGCGCGTCACTTCCAAGGGCGGCACCACCTATGCGGCACTGACCAGCCTGGAGCAATCCGGCGTGAAGGGCGCCATCGTCCAGGCCCTGCAGGCAGCGGCCACGCGCAGCAAGGAGCTGGGCGACGAGTTCGGAAAGGCCTGATGAGACGGGCGGTTTCTTCCGGAGCGCTGCCGGCCCTGCTGGCGGGAGTCTTGCTGCTGGGCGGTTGCGCATCCACGGCCGACAGCGATGGCTATTACACCGTCAAGCGCGGCGATACCCTCTACAGCATCGGCCGCGACTTCGACCAGAACCCGGGCAACCTGCGCGCCTGGAACAAATTGCGTAATCCGGATGACCTCGAGGTCGGGCAGCGCATCCTGGTGCGCCCACCGGCCGGCGTGGTGGCTCGCACCGGCGCCGGTCAGAGCAGCCGTCCGGCGGCATCCTCCACCGCGACCCGCAAGCCGGCCGCCCGAGCGGCTGCCAAGCCCGCTCCCAAGGACCAGGACGATGACGATGCCCCGGCCCCGGCCGACGCCAAGCTGGACTGGATGTGGCCCACGCAGGGCAAATCCGCCCCCAGCGCGGACAGCTACAAGAAGGGCATCGACATCGCCGGCAGCGATGGACAATCGGTGGTGGCTGCAGCTGCCGGCAAGGTCACCTATGCCGGTCATGGCATCCGTGGCTACGGCAACATGGTGATCATCAAGCACACGCCGCAACTGCTGTCGGTGTATGCCCACAACAAGAGCATCACCGTCAAGGAAGGCCAGATGGTCACGCGCGGCCAGCAGATCGCCACCATGGGCAACAGCGACACCAACAAGGTGAAGCTGTATTTCGAAATCCGCCGCAACGGCAAGCCGGTCAACGTGATGGCCTTGCTGCCGGCGCGCTGACTGGCACGCTGCACCTCACTAAAGATCAGATTCAGGAAAAATCAGGAACCCCCATGGCCAAGCTCGAAGACATCGTCAGAAAACAGAAGACCGGTGCGACCTTCGTCATCAGCGCCCAGATGCTGCACATGAGTCCGAGCGAGTTCGATGCCATCGCCCAGGCCTGGGACGATGACGGTGGCCCTGGCTTCAACGTGACCGGCGTGCCGTTTCGTGTGGTGGTGGACGGGGAATTCCTCATCAGCCGGGTGACGGTGGTGCGCACGACTGCTGAGGTGTAGACAGGTCCGCTCGGCGTCAGCCCTCGCGCTGCAAGCGATAGACCACCGTATCCAGCGCCGTCAATCCGCGCTCCAGGAACTTGGGTTCCTTCTCCAGGATATCCCGACGGTCGATTGCCACGGCTTCGCTGTGCGGCGCGTAGAGCCGTTGTACTTCTTCTTCCGCCACCGAGAAGGGCGGGCCATCCATCTTCTGCTGGTCGTATTCCAGCGTGATCAACAGGCTGCGGGCCTGGGCCGGCAGGCGGCCATAGATCTCGGCGACGTAACGCGCCCGCATCTGTGGCGGCAGCGCGATCAGGGCGGCACGGTCGTAGGCGCCGGCACAGGCCGCCAGGGTGGCGTCTTCCAGCAGGAAGATATCGCCGCACACCAGCTCGATGTTGCCGGCCACGTAGTGCCGGCCCTGAGCGCTTTCATGGATCGCCGGCGTAAGCTGGTTCTCGCTGAAGAACTGGGTGATGGCCAGTTCCGACAGTTCCACGCCCAGCACCCGGTGCCCCTGCTGGGCCAGCCACAGCATGTCCAGCGACTTGCCGCACAGTGGCACCAGCACCGTACTCCCGGCTGGCAAGGCCAGTTGCGGCCAGTATTTCTGTAGCAGGGGCGTCACGCGCTCCTGATGAAAATGCGTGCGGCCTTCGCGCCAGCGTTCCAGCCAGAATTGCGCTTCCATGTCGTCTCCTGTTTTCGTATCGGCGCCCGATGCCGCTTCAGCGCATCAGGTAATCCAGCGCGACACCGGCGAAGATCGCCGCGCCCAGCCAGTTGTTGTTGTTGAAGGCCGCGAAGCAGCGCATGCGGTCACGTTCGCGGATCAGGGTGTAGTGATACAGCGCGAAGCCGCAGGCCACCAGCATGCCGGCCGAGAACCACAGGCCCAATCCGTATTGCAGGCCGACTACCCATACCAGCGCCAGCGCCACGGCGTAGCACAGCATCACGGCCAGCACGTCGTGGCGGCCGAAGGTGATGGCCGAGGTCTTGATGCCGATCTTCAGGTCGTCGTCGCGGTCCACCATCGCATATTCGGTGTCATAGGCCACGGCCCAGAAGATGTTGGCCACCAGCAGCACCCAGGCTGCCAGCGGTACCGTGCCGGTGACCGTGGCGAACCCCATCGGGATGCCGAAGCCGAAGGCAATGCCCAGGTAGGCCTGGGGAATGGCGAAGAAACGCTTGAAGTAGGGATAGGTGGCCGCAATGATCACCGCTGCCACCGACAGTTGCAGGGTCAGCGCGTTCAGCGGCAGGATCAGCAGGAACGACACCAGCGCCAGCACACCTGCCACCATCAGGGCTTCCCAGGACTTGATCTTGCCGGACGTCAACGGCCGCTGCTCGGTGCGCTTGACGTGGCGGTCGAAGTCGCGGTCGGCGTAGTCATTGATGGCGCAGCCGGCCGAACGCATCAGCGCGGTGCCCAGTACGTAGATCAGCAGGATGCGCCAGTCCGGCGGGCCGCCTGCCGCCAGCCACAGGGCGATCAGCGTGGGCCACAGCAAGAGCAGGATGCCGATGGGTTTGTGGGCGCGTACCAGCAGCGCGTATAGCCTTAACCTGTCCATTCGATGTCCGCAAAAACGAAAGTCCGCATTATAATTCGCCTCGCTGTTTGAGCACTGTCGTGCTTTTTTGGTGGTGAGCTGCATCAAACATAAATTTTATAAAAACAGCCTATCCGTTTTGAGACATTTCCAGGTTTTGTGCTGCATAGCCGCAGATTTTTCCTTTGCAGTGGCCGGCAAGGGCCGCTAATGTAACGCCGCTGTCATGGAGCGTTGTTAGCATCAAAACCCCTTTTTTGAGAGGTCCCCTCTGATGAACATGATGAAAACACTGATCGCGACCGGTGTCCTGGCGACGATCACTTCCTCCGCCTTCGCTGCCACCGAGATCAGCTGGTGGCATTCCATGACCGGCGCCCTGGGCGAGCGTGTCAATGCCCTGGCCGACGACTTCAACAAGAGCCAGAGCGACTACAAGGTCGTGCCCGTCTACAAGGGGACCTACGACGAATCGATGTCGGCTGCGATCGCCGCCTACCGTGCAGGCAATGCACCGGACATCCTGCAGGTGTTCGAAGTGGGCACCGCCACCATGATCTACGCCAAGGGTGCGGTCAAGCCGGTGTACGAGGTGATGCACCAGGCCGGCGAGAAGTTCGACCAGAACGACTACGTGCCGGCCGTGGCGGGTTACTACTCGACCCCCAAGGGCATGATGTCCTTCCCCTTCAACAGCTCCACCACCATCATGTTCTACAACAAGGACATGTTCGCCAAGGCTGGCCTGGATCCCGAAAAGCCGCCCGTGACCTGGCAGGAATTCGTTGGCATGGCCGCCAAGATCAAGGCCAGCGGCGCCTCCTGTGCCTACACCACGACCTGGCAATCCTGGGTGCATTTGGAATCGTTTTCAACCTGGCATAACGTCGAGCTGGCGTCCAAGAACAACGGCTTCGGCGGCCTGGATGCACGCCTGAAGATGAATAGCCCGCTGCACGTGCGCCATATCGAGAACCTGTCGAACTGGGCCAAGCAGGGTTACTTCACCTACGCCGGCCGCAAGGACGAGGCCAATGCCAAGTTCAACGCGGGCGAATGCGCCATCATCACCGGCTCCTCCTCGGCCTACGCCGATATCCGCAAGAACGCCAAGTTCAAGTTCGGCGTGGCCACCCTGCCGTACTACAACGATGTGCAGGGCGCACCCCAGAACACCGTCATCGGTGGTGCTTCGCTGTGGGTGATGAATGGCAAGAAGGGCGACGAGTACAAGGGCGTGGCCAAGTTCTTCAGCTATCTGTCCAAGCCGGAAGTGGCCGCCAAGTGGCACCAGGATACCGGCTACCTGCCGGTGACCAAGGCTGCCTACGAGCTGACCAAGAAGTCCGGCTTCTATGAGCGCAATCCGGGTACCGACGTGGCCGCCAAGCAGATGATCGTCAAGACCACCGACAAGTCGCGCGGTCTGCGCCTGGGCAACTACGCCCAGGTCCGTACCGTGTTCGATGAGGAACTGGAAAACGTCTGGACCGGCAAGAAGAGCCCCAAGGAAGCCCTGGATTCGGCCGTCAAGCGTGGCGACGAACTGTTGGTCCGCTTCGAAAAGGCCAACAAGGGTAACCAGTAATTCCGTCAGTCCCGCCCCTGCATGCCTACCGGCATGAAGGGGCCGGAAGCGGCGATGGCGCTCCGGCAACGGGGCCCATCGCCGGTTTCCATTTCCAGTCATTCAAACTTCTTTGACGCCGGGGAACCCGGCAGGAACGATCGTGGAAAAACGCGCGCGATTCACCTCTAAGTGGTTGCCCTATCTGCTGGTGGCGCCGCAGATCGTGATCACATTGCTGTTCTTTTTCTGGCCCGCCGCGCAGGCGCTGTACCAGTCCATGCTGTTGCAGGATGCCTTCGGCGGCTATTCCGAATTCGTCTGGCTCGACAACTTCAAGACCCTCTTCGGCGATCCGACCTACCTCGAATCGTTCCGGACCACGGCGGTCTTCTCGGCGCTGGTGGCTTTCTTCGGCCTGGCGGTGTCGCTGCTGCTGGCAGTCTTCGCCGACCGTGTGCGGCGCGGCACCTCGATCTACAAGACCTTCCTGATCTGGCCCTATGCGGTCTCACCGGTGGTGGTGGGCGTGCTGTGGATGTTCCTGCTCAGTCCCTCGCTGGGCATCCTCTCGCACGTACTGAGCTGGCTGGGCCTGCCCTGGGACTACATGATCAACGGCACGCACGCGATGATCCTGATCGTGATCGCCGCCATCTGGAAGCAGATCAGCTACAACTTCCTGTTCTTCCTGGCTGGCCTGCAGTCGATTCCGAAGTCGCTCATCGAAGCGGCCGCCATCGATGGCGCCGGGCCGGTCAAGCGCTTCTTCACCATCGTCTTCCCGCTGATCTCGCCGACCACCTTCTTCCTGTTCGTGGTCAACGTGGTCTATGCCTTCTTCGATACCTTCGTCATCGTCGATGCCACCACCCACGGCGGTCCCGGCAAGGACACCGAGATCCTGGTCTACAAGGTGTTTTCCGATGGCTTCAAGGGCGGCGACCTGGGCAGTTCTGCGGCACAGTCGGTGGTGCTGATGGCGCTGGTGATCCTGCTGACGGTGGTGCAGTTCAAGTACGTCGAGAAGAAGGTCCAATACGCATGAACACCGTCACCACCATGAACACCATGAAGATTGTCCGCCAGGAGGTGGCAGCATGATCGAACGTCGCCCCATCCTCGATTTCCTCAGCCATGTGGTACTGGTGCTGGGGGTGCTGATCGTGTTCTTTCCGCTCTACGTGGCCTTCGTGGCCAGTACCCAGACCGCCGAGCAATCGGCCCTGTCGCCGCTGTCGCTGGTGCCGGGCGGGGAGCTGGTCAACAACTACAGCGCCGTGCTGTTCAAGGGCGCGTCCGGGCAGGTCACGGCGCCGCCGGTCCTGCACATGCTGTGGGTGAGCCTGGCCACTGCGCTCATCATCGCCATCGGCAAGATTTCCATTTCCATGCTGTCGGCCTTTGCCATCGTGTACTTCCGCTTCCCCGGTCGAGGCCTGTTCTTCTGGATGATCTTCGTCACCCTGATGTTGCCGGTAGAGGTGCGCATCACGCCGACCTACCAGGTGGTGTCCGACCTGGGCATGCTCAACAGCTATGCCGGCCTGAGCGTACCGCTCATTGCGTCGGCCACGGCGACCTTCCTGTTCCGCCAGTTCTTCCTGACGGTGCCGGACGAACTGGCCGAGGCGGCGCGCATTGATGGCGCCGGCCCCTTGCGTTTCCTCAAGGACGTGCTGTGGCCCCTGTCGCGCACCAACGTGATCGCGCTCTTCGTGATCATGTTCATCTATGGCTGGAACCAGTACCTGTGGCCGTTGATCATCGCCACCGATCCCGGCATGTATCCGATCGGCATCGGCATCAAGACCCTGATTTCCGGCGGCGATTCGGCCGTGGAATGGAACCTCGTGATGGCCACCATGATCCTGGCCATGCTGCCGCCCGGCCTGGTGGTGGTGGTGATGCAGAAATGGTTCGTCAAGGGCCTGGTTGATTCCGAGAAATAATTTATATCATTTACGACGCCCATTGACGGCGCTTACCATCATGGCAGCAATCCACCTCAAGCAAGTCCGCAAGACCTACGGCAATGGCCCCAAGGCGGTCGACGTGATCCATGGCATCGATGCCGAGATCGCCGACGGCGAATTCATCGTCATGGTCGGGCCATCCGGCTGCGGCAAGTCGACGCTGCTGCGCATGGTCGCGGGCCTGGAAGACATCAGCAGCGGCCAGATCGTCATCGGCGAGCGCGTGGTCAATGACCTGGAACCCAAGGAGCGCGACATCGCCATGGTGTTCCAGAACTATGCACTCTATCCGCACATGACGGTGTATCAGAACATGGCTTACGGCCTGAAGATCCAGGGCCTGTCCAAGAGCGAGATCGACGAGCGCGTGCAGCGTGCTGCCGCCATCCTGGAACTGGGCGCGTTGCTGGAGCGCACTCCGCGCCAGCTCTCCGGCGGCCAGCGCCAGCGCGTGGCCATGGGCCGTGCCATCGTGAGGAAACCTGCAGTGTTCCTCTTCGACGAGCCTCTCTCCAACCTGGATGCCAAGCTGCGCGTGCAGATGCGCCTGGAAATCCAGAAGCTGCACGCCAGCCTGCGCACCACCAGCCTGTATGTCACCCACGACCAGGTCGAGGCGATGACCCTGGGCCAGCGCATGATCGTCATGAACCGTGGCGTGGCCGAGCAGATCGGCACGCCGGCCGAGGTGTATGCGCGCCCGGCCACCACTTTCGTGGCCAGCTTCATCGGTTCACCGCCGATGAACCTGCTGCAGGGCAGGGTCAGTACGGATGGCACCGGCTTCGAGGTCAGCAAGGGGGATGAGGCCGATACCATCCGCCTGCCGCAGCCGGCAAGCGCTGCCGCGGGCCAGGAACGCATCCTCGGCGTACGTCCGGAACACCTGCTGCCCATCCTCGACGGCTCGGCCGCACAGCTTTCGCTGGAAGTGGAACTGGTGGAAGCGCTGGGTGCCGAGCTGCTGGTGCATGCGCGCTGCGGCGGCCAGGCGCTGGTGCTGCGCTGTCCTGCCAATGTGCCGGTCAGTACCGGTCAGCATATCGGTGCGTCATTCGGCGCGACGGACGTGCATTGGTTTGATGTGCAGAGTACGCGTCGCATCGGCTGACTTGCCCATGCTGGCCCAGGTGCGTTATTGCCTGATGGGCAGGCTTGCCCTATCATGACCCGGACCTGATTCCGGGAAAGCCTGATATGAAGCCTTCTGAAGCCCTGGCCAGCCACCGTGCCGCGATTCGCCATGTTGTCGAGTCCCATCGCGCCCTCAATGCCAGGGTATTCGGCTCCGTTGCGCACGGCCAGGATACCGAGGGCAGCGATCTCGACATCCTGATCGATCCCACGCCAGAAACTTCGCTCATGGACGTGGCTGCCATTCAGGTGGAATTGCAGCATCTGCTGGGGGTGTCAGTGGATGTGCTGACCCCCAGGGCCTTGCCCGAGGAAATGCGCAGGCAGATACTTTCCGAGGCAATTCCGGTATGAACAAGGCCGGGCGGGTGGCGAGCTATCTCGGCCATATCCTGCATGCCATCGAGCGGATCGACCGCTACACGGCAGAAATGGATGAACTGGTGTTCCTCGCCAACGAACTGGTGCAGGACGCCGTCATCCGCAATATCGAAATCATCGGCGAGGCTGCCAACAACATTCTGCGGGCTGATCCCGAATTCGCCGCACGACATGACCACATCCCCTGGCTGGTCATGTACACGATGCGAAATCGTGTCTCGCACGGCTACGACAAGGTGGACATGGAAGTCGTCTGGAACACGGTGCAACGTGATCTGCCATTGCTCCACGCGCAGATTGCCCCGCTGGTCGCAGACGTTGGCCCTTAGCCGACCGTCGTTTCTTCCGTCAGCATCTGCACCCCATTGAGATTGCACGCCAGCACCGCCTGATGCACGGCATCGATGGCGGCCTGCCGGGTGAAGCTCTTGCGCCAGGCGATCACCACGCGGCGCGAGGGAGCCGGCGCCACGAAGGGGACGTAGCGCACCATGCCGTCGCGGGTGTTGGCATCGGGGATGGAGGCGCGCGGCAATACGGTCACGCCGATGCCGGACGACACCATGTGGCGGATCGTCTCCAGCGACGAGCCCTCGAAGGTGCGGGCGATGCCGTCGCCATTGGTGGAAAAGCGCGACATCTCGGGACAGACTTCCAGCACCTGGTCGCGGAAGCAGTGGCCATTGCCCAGCAGCAGCATGGTTTCTGTCTTGAGTTCGCGGGCGTCGATTTCCTTGCGTTCGGCCCACTTGTGCTGACGCGGCAGGGCGACCATGAATTCCTCGTCGTACAGCGGCAGCACGTTCAGACCGTGCTCGGGGAAGGGCAGGGCCATGATGGCCGCATCGAGCTCGCCCTGGCGCAGCAGTTCGATCAGGCGGGTGGTGAAATTCTCCTGCAGGATCAGCGGCATCTGCGGCACGCGCTCGATCATGGTCTTGACCAGCGAGGGCAGCAGGTAGGGGCCGATGGTATAGATGATGCCCAGGCGCAGCGGGCCCGATAGCGGGTCCTTGTTCTGGTTGGCGATCTCCTTGATGGCCGCCGTCTGCTCCAGCACGCGTTCGGCCTGCGCCACGATCTGCGCGCCCAGCGGCGTGACCGAGACCTCGGTACCGCCGCGCTCGAAGATCACGACCCCAAGTTCGTCTTCCAGCTTCTTGATGGCCACCGACAGCGTGGGCTGGGCGACGAAACAAGCTTCTGCTGCATGGCCGAAATGCTTTTCGCGCGCGACGGCCACGATGTATTTGAGTTCTGTAAGTGTCATGCTGTTATGCCGAATCGTTTTGGGGACTATAGCGTATTTTCGCATGGGCCACCTGCGCCGGCGCAAGGCGGGCCGTCCTCCATTGGCGCAGGATGGGAGCGGCATTGGCGAGGCTGGGTGCCGGTGTTATCGTCCTGTCACGGCTTGGTCACAATGGACAGGTATGTTGTCACGCACTTTTCCGGCGAAGGGGAGTGCCGCGTTCGCCGCTTTATCTTGCACACGAGGAAACAATGGATAAGGAAGAACTGGTCAAGCGCGTCCACCGCGAACTGGCCGACAGCTACGACGAAGAAATGGAACTGGAACTGGAAGACCGTACCGTGGACCCGGTCACCGGCGAGTTCTCCAGCGCCCATGGCGAAGAGGAAAAGGAATACCGCCGCCTGTATTTCCGCGAACTGTTCCGCCTGCAGGGCGAGCTGGTCAAGCTGCAGGACTGGGTGGTGCAGACCGGCCACAAGGTGGTGATCGTATTCGAAGGCCGTGACGCGGCCGGCAAGGGCGGCGTGATCAAACGCATCACCCAGCGCCTGAACCCCCGCGTGGCACGCGTGGCCGCGCTGCCGGCTCCCAACGACCGCGAACGCACGCAGTGGTATTTCCAGCGCTATGTCTCGCACCTGCCGGCCGCCGGCGAGATCGTGCTGTTCGACCGCAGCTGGTACAACCGTGCCGGCGTGGAACGGGTGATGGGCTTCTGCAGCGACGAGCAGTACGAGGAATTCTTCCGCTCGGTGCCGGAGTTCGAACGCATGCTCACCCGTGCCGGCATCCAGGTCATCAAGTACTGGTTCTCCATCACCGATGAAGAGCAGCACCTGCGCTTCCTCTCGCGCATCCATGATCCGCTCAAGCAGTGGAAGCTCAGCCCCATGGACCTCGAATCGCGCCGCCGCTGGGAGGAATACACCAAGGCCAAGGAAGTGATGCTGGAGCGTACCCACATTCCGGAAGCACCGTGGTGGGTGGTGCAGGCGGTGGACAAGAAGAAGGCTCGCCTGAACTGCATCCAGCACCTGCTGCAGCAGATGCCCTATGCCGAAGTGCCGCATGCGCCGATCCAGCTGCCCGAGCGCGAGCGCCACGAGGACTACGAGCGCCACCCCGTGCCGGATTCGATGATCGTGCCGGAATACTATTGATCCCTGCCCGGGACCCCGCATGAAAAATGGCCGGAGACGAAGTCTCCGGCCATTGTCATTGGTGCTGCCGGCGTGTGGCCAGAGCGGGGCTTGCCCGGTTTAGTCGAAGTACTTGGAAATGACTTCGCCAAACGCCTGTTCAGCCGACATGCCATTGAGCATCAGCTTGCTGATCTCATCGGAATGCTGGTTGATTTCGTCAGGCAGCATGTGGCGGTTGGCCTTGAAGTAGGCGTACTTTTCGCCATCCACCGCTTCCCGGGCGCGGGCCGCGGCGGTGGTCGGACGAGCACTGCCGGCCGCACTGCGGGCCGACGCCGCACGGGCTGCGCGCGGAGTGCTGCGGGTACCGCTGCCGCCGGTGGCGACGATGCGCTTGATATGGTCCAGCGTGAAGATGGGCGTGACGTTGCCGGGACCGAATTCGGTTTCCTCGGCGCGGTGCAGGTGGTGATTGCCATCGAAGGCCATCTTCTTGTCGAAGCTGTTGATCACTTCGTAGTGGGGCTTTTGCACCGAACCGAACATGCTGAAATGGACACGGTCGCCGTAGGAGGTCATCTGGGTGATCACGCCGTTGAGGAATTCGGCCTTGATCGCCTCGACGTTGCCATGCCAGCGTTTGGTTTTGCTTGAACTCAAAATAACTCTTCCAATGATGCAGGCGCGGCCTCCGGTCGATGTCGTGTGTCTGGCATCGATGTGGCCGAAGCCATCAAGGTCGCGCGAATTAAAAACGGGGGGATGAAAGCAATATTATCCTCCTCCACACGTCTTCTTGCATGACCGAAGCTGACTTTTTCTTCAGTCGAATGCCAGGGCAACTGGATTTTGGGTAGTTTTCCAAAGAATTTATGCAGCTTTTCGCAGAAATTGCTTGAAAAGCATGTCTCCCACCGCCATCTATTTTCTTTCTGGCAAGAAATGCCGCCCCTGCTTTCTCTCCCAAAGGCCCCTCATGCGCCGTAGCATCAGCTCCGTCTTCATCATCCTCGGCCTGCTGGCCGCCCTGCATGCCTGGATAGGCTGGCAATTGCTGCCCGCCCTGAGCATCCACCCCGGCTGGATAGCACTGGGCGCGGCGGTGCTGACACTGTCCTTCCTGCTCATGCCAGTGGCCCTGGCGGCACCCTACCTGAAGCGGCGCGGGCTTTCCGAGGCCTGGTCCGACCGTCTGGCCTGGGCCGGGATGCTGGCCATGGGCGCGTTTTCCTCGGCCCTGCTGCTGACCTTGCTGCGCGCCATCGCGCTGGCGCTGCTGCCCTGGCTGGCGGCCTCGCTGTCGCCCATCCAGCGGCAGGAGATGGTGGAGCTGACCGCCTGGCTGGTGCTGGCCCTGACCGCCGCGGCCACGGTCATCGGCTATCTCAATGCGCGCCGCACCGCAGCCGTGGTCGAGGTCGATGTGCCCATCGCCAACCTGCCGCCTGCGCTGGAGGGTTTCACCATCGTCCAGATCAGCGACATCCATGTCGGTCCCACCATCAAGGCGCCTTACCTGCAGGCCATCGTGGACAAGGTCAATGCCTTGCAGCCGGACGTGGTGGCCATCACCGGTGATCTGGTCGATGGCAGCGTGCGCCAGCTGGCACCGCACACCGCGCCGCTGGCGCAATTGCGTGCCCGTCACGGCGCCTACTTCGTCACCGGCAATCACGAGTACTACTCCAATGCCCATGAATGGATAGACGAGGTGCGTCGCCTGGGCGTGACCGTGCTGATGAACGAACACGTGGTACTGCGCCACGAGGATGCCGGGCTGGTCCTGGCCGGGGTCACCGACTACACCGCCCATCACTTCGATCCGACCCATCGCAGCGATCCGCAGGCGGCCATCGCCGATGCGCCCGCCCATCATCCGCGCATCCTGCTGGCGCACCAGCCGCGCAGCGCCACGGCAGCCGCCGCAGCGGGCTACGACCTGCAGCTGTCGGGCCACACCCATGGCGGCCAGTTCTTCCCCTGGAATTTCTTCGTCCCGCTGCAACAGCCCTACGTGGCCGGCCTCAAGCGCCTGCAGGGCCTGTGGATCTACGTCAGCCGGGGTACCGGCTATTGGGGCCCGCCCAAGCGCCTGCTGGCGCCTTCCGAAATCACCCGGGTACGCCTGACGGCGCGCTGAGCTCCGACCCGGCGTCTTCCTGCCGTGCCAGCCGCCGCATGGCCTGCGGTGGCTGACCGAACAGGCGCAGGCAGACCCGGCGCATGCGGTCTGCGTCGCCGAACCCGGTAGCGCGGGCGATGCTCTCCAGGGTGTCCTGCGATTGTTCGATACGCAGCCGCGCCGCCTCGGCCCGCATCTGCTCGATGGCGCGCGCCGGCGTCTGACCGGTCTCGGCCGCGAAGCTGCGGTCGAACTGGCGGCGGCTCAGGCAAGCCACCTCGGCCAGCACATCCACCGTCAATTCGTGCTGCAGATGTTCGCGGGCATAGGCCAGGGCGCGCCGGATGCGCTCTGAACCGCCATCGATTTCCTGCAGCGCCGAGAACTGCGACTGCCCGCCCGGCCGGCGGTAATACACCACCAGCTCGCGTGCCACCGAACGCGCCAGTTCGGCGCCGTGATCGTCCTCGATGAGCGCCAGTGCCAGGTCGATCCCGGCGGAAATGCCGGCCGAGGTCCACACACTGCCATCGCGCGAATAGATGCGGTCGCTGTCCACTATCACCTGCGGATGCATCTGCTGCAGCTTGGCCGCCATGCGCCAGTGCGTGGTGGCCCGCTTGCCATCCAGCACGCCCGCCGCCGCCAGCACGAAGGCTCCGGTGCAGACGCCGGCGATGCGCCGCGAACGTGCTGCCGCCCGCACGATGTAGCGCCGCAGTTCGGCCGACACCAGGCCTTCGCGAGGGGCACCACCGCCGGCCACCACCAGCGTATCGAAGCTGGTGCGGCCGATGCGTTCGGTCTGGATCATGGCTCCGGCCGAACTGCGGATCAGTCCGCCCGCTTCGGAATGGAGCGTGAGCCGATACAGCGAGCGGCCCGCCACCCGGTTGGCTGCATCGAAGGCCGACAGGGGGCCGGTGAAGTCGAGCATGCTGCAATCGGCGAAGATCAGGAAGGCGGTATCACGCGGGGACATGGTGCAAAAAACCTCAAATGGCCTGAAGTGCCGGAATTATGACATTCAAGCCATGGCCGTGCACGGCACACTGCAGCGCATCTCCACCCGTGCCAGCCATCATGAACACCCTTCCTGCCGTTCCATCTCCGTCCCCGGTCACCGCGCTCCAGGTAGCCTCCCCGCATCGCTGGAAGGTATTGGCCGCAGGAGTGGCGGCCAATGCCAGCTTCGCCGCCGTGTTTTCCGGCATTCCCGTGACCTCGCTGGTGCTGCGCAGCGACTACCAGCTCAGCAATGCCCAACTGGGCTGGGTGCTGGGCCTGTTGAGCCTGGGCGTGGCGCTGGGCGAATTGCCCTGGGGTCTGCTGACCGACCGTCTGGGCGACCGCAAGGTGCTGCTGGCGGGCCTGCTGGGCTGCAGTGTCGCGCTCGGCCTGTTGATCCTAAATGCCTTGCCCGGTCACGGCACGGCGGCCTATGGCTGGCTGTGCGGCGGCCTGATGCTGGCCGGCCTGCTGGGCGGCAGTGTCAATGGTGCCAGCGGCCGCGCCATCATGGGCTGGTTTGCTGACGGTGAGCGCGGTCTGGCCATGAGCATCCGCCAGACGGCCGTGCCACTGGGTGGCGGCGCAGGTGCACTGGTGCTGCCGACGCTGGCGGCCCATACCGGCTTTGGCGCGGTCTATGGCGTATTGATGGCGGCTTGCCTGGGCAGTGTCGCCCTGGTCCTGCTGTGGCTGCGCGAGCCGCCGGTCATGCCGCATGTGATCGCATCGGCCGCATCGGCCGCACCAGCCGCGCCCGCCCTGCGTCGTCTGCTGGTATGGCGGCTGGCCCTGGGCATCGGCCTGCTGTGCGCGCCGCAGGTGGCGCTGATCAGCTTTGGTGGAATCTTCCTGCACGAGGTCGGTCAGGCCGGCCTGCTGGCGATCAGCGTGCTGCTGACCCTGGTGCAGGTGGGGGCGGCGGTGGCCCGCATTGCCAGTGGCCGCTGGACCGATCGCCGTGGCCGCCGGCGCGCCTACCTGCGGACCTGTGCGCTGGCCAGCGCCGCGCTGTTCGCCCTGCTGGGCGGACTCGCTTCCCATGCCATGTCGACGTCCTTGTTCTGGCTCGCGCTGGTGCTGGTGGTGGCAGGCGTGGTGGTATCGGCCTGGCACGGCGTGGCCTATACCGAACTGGCCGTGGTGGCCGGTCCGGCTCAGGTCGGCACCGCCCTGGGGCTGGGCAACAGTTGCGTGTTCCTGGTCTTCTTCCTCTGCGCCCAGGCCGTGCCGCTGCTGCTGCAGTGGCAGGGCTGGCAGGCAGTGTGGCTGGGTACGGCAGGGGTGGCGCTGCTGGTGTGGTTCCTGTTTCCGCCGCCACCTTCGTCGCCCGCGTGAGCCGCCTGAATCAGCGAAAAGGACCGGTCTTAGACGACCGGTCTAATTTTTCGTTAGAATGGACGTCATGCGAGAAAACTATGGCGAAAACAAACGCAACATCCTCCTGGCCGGCCGCGCAATCATTGCGCAAAAAGGCTTCTCCGGCGTCGGCCTGTCGGAAATCCTGGCCGCTGCCGACATCCCCAAGGGTTCCTTCTATCACTACTTCGGTTCCAAGGAACAATACGGCCGCGAACTGATCGAGCACTATGTGGCCGGTTACCTGGACCGGCTGGAACAGGTCCTCGGTCAATCCAGCCATGACAGCAGCGCCCGCGAGCGTCTGCTGACCTACTGGGGCTACTGGCTGGAAAGCCAGTGCTGCCAGGAAGTGGAGCAACGCTGCCTGGTGGTCAAGCTCTCGGCCGAGGTGGCCGATCTTTCCGAAGACATGCGTCAGGTCCTGCACGCCGGCACGCAGCGCTTCATTGAACGCATTGCCACCTGCATCGAAGAGGGTATCGCCGAAGGGTCCTTGCACACCGTGCTCGAACCGCTGGCCACGGCCACCATGCTCTACCAGCAATGGCTGGGTGCCAGCCTGCTGACCAAGCTCAGCCGCGACCGCACGCCGATGGAAGCCGCCATGCTGGTGACCCGGCGGGTACTGGTGCCGCCGCAATAGCGCAACAGGAACGTCGTGCTCTCACCCTGATTGAACAGAACACCGAAAGGAATACCCATGACCCAGACTGCCAAGACCAACCGCCGCATCGTCCTCGCCTCGCGTCCGACCGGCACCCCCGGCCCCGACAACTTCCGCCTGGAAGAAGTCGCCATCCCCGAACTGCAGGAAGGGCAGATCCTGTTGCGCGGCGAATGGCTGTCGCTGGACCCCTACATGCGTGGCCGCATGAGCGATGCCCCTTCCTACGCACCACCAGTGGAAATCGACGGCGTCATGACCGGCGGCGTCGTGTCCAGCGTGGTGGCCTCGCGTCACGCCGATTTCAAGGAAGGCGAGCGCGTGATGGCCTATACCGGCTGGCAGGAGTACGCCATCTCCGACGGCAGCGGCGTCAACAAGCTGCCGGCCGACTTCGCCCATCCCTCGCATGCGCTGGGTGTGCTGGGCATGCCGGGTTACACGGCCTATGCCGGCCTGATCGATATCGGCCAGCCGCGTGCAGGTGAAACCGTCGTGGTCGCGGCCGCCACCGGTGCCGTCGGCTCGCTGGTGGGGCAGATCGCCAAGCAGCGCGGTTGTCACGTGGTCGGTATCGCCGGCGGTGCGCAGAAATGTGAATCGGCGGTCAAGGAACTGGGCTTTGACGCCTGCATCGACCACCGCGCCGCCGACTTCGCGCAGCAGCTGCAGGCCGCCTGCCCGCGTGGCATCGACGTGTATTTCGAAAACGTCGGCGGCGCCGTGCTGGACGCCGTCTTCCCGCTGCTCAACATCCACGCCCGCGTGCCGGTGTGCGGCCTGATCGCCCACTACAACGGCGCTACCCTGGCCACCGAGAGCGCCGCCTTCCTGCGTCGCGTGCTGACCCAGCGCATCCGCGTGCAGGGTTTCATCATCTTCGACTACTACGTCAACCGGCCCGACCTGTATGCCGCCTTCCAGAAGGAAGTCGGCACCTGGCTCAAGGAAGGCAAGCTGCACTACCGCGAAGACGTGGTGCAAGGCCTGGAAAACGCGCCGGAGGCCTTCATGGGCCTGCTGCAGGGCAAGAACTTCGGCAAGCTGGTGGTCAAGCTGGACTGAGGCGCCGTTCCCTGGCGCATCTGCTCATCCCGGGGCCACGCCCCGGCAACCGGTGCGGCGGCGATCCCGCTGCCCCCACAAGGATCCATTCATGATTCCGTTTTCCGTTCTTGATCTATCCCCGATCAACCAGGGCAGCAACGCCGCCCAGGCCTTCAACAACAGCAAGGAACTGGCGCAGCGCGCCGAAGCGCTGGGCTACAAGCGCTACTGGCTGGCCGAACACCACAACATGCCCGGCATCGCCAGCGCCGCCACCGCGCTGGTGATCTCGCATGTCGCCGCCCATACCCGCAGCATCCGCGTCGGTTCCGGCGGCATCATGCTGCCCAACCACTCGCCGCTGGTCATCGCCGAACAGTTCGGCACCCTGGAATCACTCTATCCCGGTCGCATCGACCTGGGCCTGGGTCGCGCTCCCGGTTCCGACCAGCGCACCGCGCGCGCCCTGCGCCGCCACATGGGCGGGGATACCGCCGACAACTTCCCGCAGGACGTGCAGGAACTGCAGGAATATTTTGACGACCCGTCCGACTACCAGTCCCTGCGCGCCGTCCCCGGTGCCGGTCTCAAGGTACCGATCTGGCTGCTCGGTTCCAGCATGTTCAGCGCCCAGCTGGCGGCCGAACTGGGTTTGCCGTTTGCCTTCGCCTCGCACTTCGCCCCCGGCTTCATGAAGTCGGCGATCCAGATCTATCGCGAGCGCTTCAAGCCCTCAGCCACGCTCAAGAAACCCTATGTGATGCTGGCCCTGAACGTCTTCGCCGCCGATACCCAGCGCGAAGCCGAGCGCCTCTTCACCTCGCTGCAGCAGCAATTCCTGAACCTGATCCGTGGCACGCCTGGCCAGTTGCGACCGCCGGTGGATGACATCGACGCGCTCTGGCAGCCGGGCGAGCAAGCGCACGTCGAGCGTTCGCTGGCCTGTGCCGTGGTGGGTGACCGCGACACCGTGCAGGAAGGCCTGCAGGCCTTCATCGACGAACATGCGCCCGATGAGCTGATCATTACCGCGCAGATATTCGATCACGCGGCGCGCCTGCATTCCTTCGAGATTGCTGCCGAGGCCCGTGCGGCCCTGCAGGAAAATGTGACGATCTAGTCCAGCGCTAACGCCACAGACAAAAAGGCGGCAGGGACGTGGTCCCTGCCGCCTTTTTTCTCGTCTTCAATCGAAGGCTTATTCCATCCCCAGCATCCGCGCCAGGCTATTGCCGCTCTTCTCGCTGACCAGGTGGATATGTTCTTCCAGCGACAGCAGATGGGCTTCCATGGCCGCCACCGCGCCCTCGGCATCGCCCCGTTCGATCAGGTCCACGATATGGGTATGCTCGTCATGCTCGCAGGCGGCATAGCCGGCCGGCTCATGCAGGGCCACGATCAGCGAGCAGCGTGACACCAGCTCGCTCAGGTAGCGTTGCAACGTGGCATTGCGCGACAGTTCGGCCACCCGCATGTGGAAGGACGACGCCAGCCGCGCCCAGTGCGTCTGCGCATAGCTGTGCATGACCTCGTGTTCTTCCTTCAGTTGGCGGCGCAGCTTGGCCAGGTCGGCGCGGGTGGCGTTCTGCACCGCCAGGCGCATGATGGCACCTTCCAGTGCGCGTCGTGCCTGGAAGATTTCGCGTGTCTCTTCCGGTGTCGGCATGGCCACCACCGCCCCGCGATTGGGCCGCAACTCCACGATGTGTTCATGCGCCAGTTTCTGCAAGGCCTTCTGCACCACCGTGCGTCCCACGCCGAACAGTTCGCACAGGGCCGCCTCCGGCAGCTTGGTCCCCGGCGTCAGGCGCTGGCTCATCACACTGTCGAAAACGGTCTGGTAGATGCGGGCGATGATGTCCTCGCCCACTTCGCCGTCCGGTACCAGTGCGGGGGCATCGGTGAGCGCGTCGTGCCGCACGCGGGGGCGGCCGGCGCGGCTCTGTCGGGCCGGTGCCGGGCTCACCTCCGGAGGCTTGCGGGTACGGGAAGAGGGCTTGGCAGTCTTGCGGGGAGAGGTGTCGCTCATCGTCTTGTCGAGTGGTGGTTCGCGCCCGGAACTCAGCCGGCGCCGCCTTGCAGCGTGCGCCAGATGCGGGTCGCCAGCCCGATCAGGGCCAGGTCGCTGCCCGCCGGGCCCAGCAATGATACGCCGATCGGCAGCCCGGCGGGGCTGGTAAAGGGCAGGCTTACCTGCGGCAGACCCGCCAGTCCGGCCACACAGGTCAGGCGGAAGGTGCGTGCGCGTACCTGATCGATCTCGGCCGCGCTGGCATCGCGCAGCGGCGCCACGCTGGATGCGGAGGGAATCACCGCCACCCCGTCGGCCCCCAGCAAGGTGCGCACCCGATGGCGTACCAGGTCCTGTTTCTCCCGTGCGGCGCGGGCGGTCTCGGCGCTGGTGTCGCGCGCCATGTCCCAGCGTGCCTGCACGGCCGGGCCGAACGCCGGCCGGGTTTGGCTGATCCAGTCACCATGGCATTGCCAGGCGTCGTAGGCCGAGGCACTGACGTAGGCCTGGCGCCATCTTTCCAGCTCTCCCTCCGCGCCCGACAGGCGCATGTGCTCGCCCGGCATGGTCTTGCGCAGGCCCTCATAGACCCGGTGCAGGACCGGGTGGAATTCAGGATCGGCCAGTTCCAGCATGTCGAACGGCAGCAAGACCTTGCGCAGCGGCGTATCGGCGGTTCCCGGCAGCAGCGCCCGGCCGACGCGCTCGAAGACCTCGGGGTCGTGCGCCAGCCAGGTGGCAGTGTCGAAGCGGGGGCACAGCGGCGCCATGCTGGCCGTGGACAGCAGGCCGAAGCTGGTGCGCAAGCCCCACACGCCGCAATAGCTGGCCGGCACCCGGGTCGAGCCGCCGGTATCGGTGCCCAGTGCGAAGTCGCACAAGCGTGCCGCCACGGCCGCCGCCGAACCGCTGGAAGAGCCGCCCGGCACCCGCTCCGGCGCGGCACTGTTGATCGGCGTGCCGTAGTGGTAGTTGTCACCGTGGATGCTGTAGGCCAGCTCATCGGTCAGTGTCTTGCCGACCAGCGTCGCACCGGCCTGCAGCAATTGATCGACCAGTGCATTGCTACGCCGGGGGATAGCGTGGGTGCGCAGCCAGTCGGGATTGCCGGCACCGGTGGGCTGGCCGGCCACGTCGAACAGGTCCTTGGCCGCGAAGCGCAGCCCGGCCAGCGGACCGCTGGCGGCGCCGGCCAGGGTGAAACGTCCATGCGCAACGAAGGCGCCGACGTGGTCATCGATGTCGAAGGCGGTAGCGGCGCTGGCGTTGGTGTTGGTGATGGCAGGGGTAATGCCTGAAGCAGTATTCAACTCATTCTCCAGAAACGGATGCCGGCCTCAGAAAGGCTGGCGCAATTGTTCCAGCGATGCGACGTGGTCGCAGATGGCACCGGGGGTGGTGAACCAGATCTCGCCCCGGTCGCGGGCAGCCGCCAGGTGTTGCAGGGCGCTGCGCAGATGGCGCAGACGATAGGGCTGGCCCACCAGATAGGGGTGCAGGGCGATCCCCATCACCAGCGGTTGCTGCACCGACTGCTCCAGCATCTCGTCGAAGTTGTCCACGATCATGCGGGCGAAATCGCGCCCGTCCATCTGGCGTGCCACGATCATGGGAATGTCGTTCAACTCCTGCGGATAGGGAATTGACCACAACGTTTCTCCACTGCGCGTGAGCATGTGTACCGGCTGGTCGTCATGCGCCCAGTTGAGGGTGTAGCGATATCCCGTTTCCTGCAGCAGGTCCGGCGTGACCAGGCTCTCCGAAATCCAGGGCGAAAGCCAGCCGGTGGGGGCCACCCCGCTCTCGGCACCGATGCGCTCGCGGCAGTGACGCAGCAGCGCCGCTTCTGCCGCTTCGTCCAGCCTGCCTTGCTGATGGGCGTTGGTGTGGCCGTGACCGATCAACTCATCCCCTCGCGCCACAAAGGCCGCCACCAGCTCGGGGCAGTGATCGTAAAGCGCGGTATTGATCAACACCCCGGCCGACAAGCCCAGTTGCTCGAACAGTTCGAGACAACGCCAGGCGCCGACCCGGTTGCCATATTCCCGCCAGGCGTAGTTGAGCACATCCGGTTCGGGGCACACCGGCCCCAGCTTGGCCCCCAGCCCCTCGCCGAAGGCAAAGTGCTCGATGTTGAAGCCCAGGTAGACCGCCAGTCGGGCGCCATTGGGCCAGCGATAGTGCGGCCGGCGATGGATGGCCGAATAGCCGAAGCGGCCATGCGAGGGCAGGGCGCCATAGGTATCGCCGCCGGCGTCTTGTCCCAGCGCAGCGTCGGCGCCTGGTGGCAGGATCGTGGTCTGCATGTGTCCTCCCTCAGAGTTCGGCCAGACCGGCGCGCACCAGCATGCGTTCGGCGCTGTCGTTCCACACGTCCATATGCACGATCAGCCCGTGGCGCACCACGTAGCGGTCGACGTACCGGTTGCCTTCGAAGGCCTCGCCATCGGGCCAGACACCGTACAGCGTGCCGCGGTTATAGACGATGGCCTGTTCCAGCGTGGCACCGGTCACCACTTCGGTCGCTTCGAAACGCTTCTTGACCCAGCCGTAGCGGCCGGCATTGAAGGCCGCGCATTGTGCAGGATCGATCATCTCGCGCCCGCCGGTAAAGCGGATTTTCAGCTCCGGCGAAACGAAACGGCGCGCCGCCACCGGATCGGGAATCATCAGCACACGCAGGTATTCATCGACCAGCGCGGCAGGATCGTAGGTCAGGGGGCTGCTTGATGATGGTGCGGCGTGCATCATTTTCTCCAGGGTCTGCACAATATCTGTGCGTTATTGAATGCAATTCAAATAGGTTATCAGCGGCAATAAGTACTAATAAATGCTGCAACTATTAGATAAATATTGTCGGCAAAAATTAGGCGTCGTGGTGCTGCTTGGCATAGCCCTTGCATAAGTCATGCCGGGCAGAGCACTCACTCAATGACTGGAACCTACTGGAGGGATTCACATGATCCGTTTCACGCGCCGTACCCTGATCGCCGCCGCAGCAGCCACCGTCGCCACCGCACTGGCGCCGCTGGCACTGGCCGCCGACACCATCAAGATCGGTCTGGTCACCGCCCTGTCGGGCCAGTCCGCACAGGCCGGCGAAGCCTTGACCCGCGGCATGAGCATTGCCATCGACGAGATCAATGCCAAGGGCGGCCTGCTCGGTGGCCGCAAGCTGGAACTGGTGCGCCGCGATGATGAAGGCAACCCCGCCAAGGGCGTGGTGGCGGCGCGCGAACTGATCTTCAAGGAAAAGGTGGCGGTACTCTTCGGCGGCCTCGATACGCCGGTGTCGATGGCCATCGTTCCCATCATCAACCAGGAAAAAGTCCCCTTCGTCGGTCCCTGGGCGGCCGGCACCGGTGTGACCAGGAATGGCGCCAATCCCAACTACGCCTTCCGCGTCTCGGCTGTGGATGAACTGGTGGACAAGGCCATGCTCAACTATGCGCAAAAGACCTTCAAGAGCAGCAAGGCCGGCCTGATCCTGGTCAACAATCCCTGGGGCGAGTCCAACGAGAAGGGCATCGTCGCCGCACTGGCCGAGAAGGGCATGAAGCCCGCCGGCATCGAGAAGTTCGAAGCCAGCGACGTCGACGTGGTGCCGCAACTGAGCCGCCTCAAGGCCGCCGGTGCCGATACCCTGTACCTGGTGGGCAACGTCGGTCCTTCGGCGCAGGTGGTCAAGTCGCTTGATCGCATGGGCTGGAAGGTGCCGGTGGTGTCGCACTGGGGACCGGCCGGCGGCCGCTTCACCGAACTGGCCGGACCGAACGCCAGGAACGTCCACTTCATCCAGACCTTCAGCTTCTTCGGCAAGCTCTCCCCGGTGGGCGAGAAGGTGGTTACCGAGCTCAAGGCCAAGTATCCCGCCATCAAGGGGCCGGACGACATCACCCCCGCCGTCGGCGTGGCCAATGCCTATGACGGCATGCAACTGGCCGCGCTGGCCATCGCCAAGGCAGGTTCCACCAACGGCGATGCAGTGCGCGAGGGCTTCTACAAGATCGATCGCTACGAAGGCCTGATCAAGACCTACGTCAAGCCATTCAGCCCCGGTGTGCATGACGCCCTGCAGGCCGACGACTATGTCTGGGCGCAGTTCATCGACAACCGCATCCTGCCGGTCGGCCTGAGCCAGTAACGCAAACTTGGAAAGAAACGCGCCACCTTTCGTCCGTGCAGGGCCACGGGTGGCGCCAGGAGAACACGATGTTGCTGTTGTCGGCACTGATCAGCGGATTCGGACTGGGGAGCATGTACGGTCTGATGGCGCTCGGCTTCTACATGACGTATGCCGTTTCCGGCACCGTCAATTTTGCACAGGGCAGCTCCATGATGCTGGGCGCCGTGCTGTGCTTCACCTTCGCCCAGACCCTGGGCTGGCCGATGTGGCTGGCCATCCTGCTGGCCCTGGCAGCCTGTGCGCTGTACGGATTGCTGGTGGAGATACTGGCGGTGCGCCCCTTCGCGCGCCAGGGCTCCAATGCCTGGCTGATGTCCACCGTGGCGCTGGGCATCGTGCTCGATAACCTGGTCATGCATACCTTCGGCAAGGAACCGCGCAGCCTGCCTTCGCCGCTGGCGCTGTCGTCCATCGAACTGGGCGGCGTGGGCCTGGGCGTGTACCCGCTGCACCTGCTGATCCCGGCCATCGGCCTGGCGCTGGCCGCCTTGCTGCATACCGTCTCGCGTCGCACCCGCTGGGGGACGGCCCTGCTGGCGGTGGTGCAGAACCGCGATGCGGCGCGCCTGATGGGCATTCCCATCACCCGCGCCATCGCGGTGGCCTTCGCGCTTTCGACCCTGCTGGCCGGCGTGGCCGGGGTGCTGATCGCGCCGCTGTTCAACGTCAATGCCGACATGGGTACGCTGTTCGGCCTGAAGGCCTTCGCGGTGGCCATCCTCGGTGGCATCACCAGCGCCTGGGGCGTGATGATCGCCGGCCTGCTGTTCGGCATGGCCGAGGCACTCATCACGGCCACCCTCGGTTCCGGTTATACCCAGATCATCACCTTCGCTTTGGTGATCGTGGTGCTGGCCATTCGTCCCAACGGCCTGTTCGGCCGCGCACAGGTGAAAAAGGTATGAATCGTCTGCCCCCTTCCATTGCCCGCGGTCCGCAGGCTACGGGCTCCACGTCGGCAGCATCGGCAGCATCGGCAGCATCGGCCGAGACTTCTTCCTCATCCAACATCAAGCTCGGATTGGGTACGCCCGCCGCACTGATGTTTTCTGCGCTGGGCCTGATCGCCGCCATCACGCTGGCGCTCTCGATCAACAGCTACTACGTCTTCGTGCTGGCCGGCATTGCGCTGGTGGCCATCGTCGGCATCGGTCTGAACGTGCTGATCGGTCTGACCGGACAGGTCTCCTTCGGCCATGTCGGCTTCTATGCGGTGGGCGCCTATACGGTCGCCATCCTCACCACCAAGGCCGGGCTGTCGTTCTGGCTGGCCTGGCCACTGGCAGCGGTGGTTGCGGGTGCGCTGGGCATGCTGTTGGCGCTACCGGCACTGCGCGTGAAGGGGCCTTACCTGGCGATGATCACGATTGCCTTCAGCTTCATCATCCAGCACGCCATCATCGAACTGCGCGACCTCACCGGTGGCCAGAACGGCATCATGGGTCTGGCCGCACCGTCCTTCATGGGTTTGCAGGCCGAGCGCGCGATTGCCGTGCTGGGTCTGGTGACGGCGGCGGTGGTACTGGCCGCCTACTGCTGGCTCTCGCGCGGCAGCTGGGGCGCAGCCATGCGCGCCGTGCGCGACAGCGAGACGGCGGCCGAATCCATCGGTCTCAATCCGCTGGTGATCAAGACCGTCGCTTTTGCGGTGTCGGCTGCACTGGCCGGCCTGGCGGGTGGGCTCTTCGCGCCGCTGTCCACCTTCGTCACGCCGGACACCTTCAGCTTCATGCAGTCCATCCTCTTCGTACTGGTGGTGGTGCTGGGTGGCTCCGGTTCCATCCTTGGCCCGGTGATCGGTGCCGTGATCGTGGGTGCGCTGCCGGAACTGCTGTCCAGCCTGGAAGACTATCGTCTCCTGTTCTTCGGTGCCTTGCTGCTGCTGGTACTGTGGGTCGCCCCGGATGGCGTGACGGGACTTCTGGGCAAGCTCGCTGCGCGCCTGCGCAAACCGGCCGTCTTCTCACCTTCCGTCATCGCTCCGCCGGACGATGACATGGCCCAGCCGGCGCTGCCGTCAAGGACGCGCCGCACCTTGTCCGCGGACGGACTCACCATGGTCTTCGGCGGCGTGCGTGCCGTCAGCGATCTCGGCATCGAGGTGCCCGGTGCCGCCGTCACCAGCCTGATCGGCCCCAACGGCGCCGGCAAGACCACGGCGCTGAACATGCTCTCCGGCTTCTATCGCCCCAGCGCCGGTCGCTTCGTGCTGGGCGATACCGAACTGGCCGGCCTGCCGGCCTTCCGCATCGCCCGTCATGGCGTGGCCCGTACCTACCAGACTTCGCAACTGTTCGGCAGCCTGTCGGTGGCCGACAACGTGGCGCTGGCCTGTGGTCGCGGTCGCCTGGGCGGCCTGCTGTCCTCGCGTGGCTTCCTGGCCGGCACGGTGCGCGAACGCAGCCGCCACCTGCTGGACTTCTGCGGCTATCGCGGTGCACTCGACATTCCCAGCGCTGATCTGGCCCACGTGGACCGTCGACTGGTGGAAATCGCCCGGGCGCTGGCCGCCGATCCCGACGTGCTGTTACTCGATGAACCGGCTGCCGGCCTGTCGCGCGAAGACAAGACCCTGCTGGCGCAACTGCTGACCCGCATCGCCGAGGCCGGCATCAGCGTGGTGGTGGTCGAGCACGATATGGATCTGGTGATGCAGATTTCGCGCCGCATCGTGGTCCTGGATGCCGGGCAGCGCCTGGCCATCGGCAGCCCGCAGGAAGTACAGAACGACCCCGCCGTGCGCAAGGCCTACCTGGGCGAGGGCGGCCAACAGCCGGTGACGGCGGCACGCGCTGCAGTGGCCGGTGCCAGCGAATTGCTGGGCGTGGGCGAGATGGTCACAGGCTATGGCGCCGAACCGGTCCTGCATGGCATCAACCTGCAGGTCAGGCAGGGCGAGATGATTGCGCTGCTGGGCGCCAATGGTGCCGGCAAGTCCACCCTGATGCGCGCACTGGCCGGTTTGCATCGTCCGGTAGAGGGCGGCATCCACGCCGGTGGCGTGAACCTGATGCACCTGCGCGCCGAGCAGATCGTGCGCCATGGCGTGGTACTGGTGCCGGAGGGCCGGCAGGTGTTCCCTGAACTCTCGGTGCTGGACAATATCCGCCTCGGTGCCTTCCTCTATCCGCAGGATGTGGACGCGCGGGTAGAGGAGATGTTGGGGCGCTTCCCGCGCCTGCGTGAACGCCTGCATCAGCGCGCCGGCCTGCTCTCCGGCGGCGAGCAGCAGATGCTGGCCATCGCCCGTGGCCTGATGTCGCGCCCGCGCGTGCTGCTGCTGGATGAACCATCGCTGGGACTGGCGCCGAAGGTGATCGCCGAACTGTTCGCGGCACTGGACCAGTTGCGCCGCGAAAACATGACCATCGTGCTGGTGGACCAGATGGCGGCCCTGGCGCTGTCGCTGGCCGACCGCGCCTATGTGATCGAAGGCGGGCGCGTGGTGGCACAGGGCACGGCCGCCGAGATCGCCGCCAATGATGCCCTGGCCAAGGCCTATCTGGGCGCCCACTGAGGACACAGAGGAATCAGCATGGAATCGACACAACCGTTCGAGATCAACCTGCCGGAGGTGGTGGCTGAAGTACGCCAGGCCTTCCAGCGTTACGAAGTTGCGCTGACCACCAATCAGGTCGAGGTGCTGGATGAACTCTTCCTCGACGGGCCGCATACCGTACGCTACGGCGCCACCGAGAACCTGGTCGGGACCGAGGCCATCCGCGCCTTTCGCCAGGGGCGCTCGCCGAAGAACCTGATGCGCACCCTGCGCCAGACCGTCATCACCACCTACGGTCAGGACTATGCCGTCGCCAATACCGAGTTCAGCCGCGAAGGGGAAACGCGCATCGGCCGCCAGAGCCATACCTGGCTGCGCCTGCCGCAGGGCTGGCGCATCGTCGCCGCGCATGTTTCCTGGATGGATGCACCGAAAACGATGCCGGCCTGAACGCCGCGCCGTCCCCGGTTATCATCGTCGCATTGCCTTCCCATCCAATATAAAAACCTCAGGAGTCAGCCATGTTGTATAGCAAGACCTGTCTGGGCGGTATGGTCACCGCCCCTCATCACCTGGCCGCCCAAGCCGGCGCACAGATCCTGCGCGAAGGCGGCAATGCGGTCGAAGCCATGGTGGCTGCGGCGGCCGCCATCGCGGTGGTCTATCCGCACATGAACGGCATCGGCGGCGACGGCTTCTGGCTGATCAGCGAGCCCGGTCGCGAGCCGGTGGCCATCCGCGCCTGCGGACCGTCGGCGGCCCTGGCGACCAAGGCGTTCTATGCCGGTCATGGCTACAGCGCGGTACCCACCCGTGGCGCGCATGCGGCGCTGACGGTGGCCGGCGCCGTGGGCGGCTGGTCGGCCGCGCTCGATTACGCGCAACGCTTCGGCCGCGCTCTGCCGCTGCCGGTGCTCTTGGCCGACGCCATCCGTCACGCCCAGGCCGGGGTCCCCATCACCCGTTCGCAACATGAACTCACCCGCGACAAGTGGTCCGAACTCAAGGACCAGCCCGGCTTCGCCGCCACCTATGCCGCGACCGGCATTCCGGCCCAGGGCGCGGTGCTGAAACAGCCAGCCCTGGCCGCCAGCCTGTCACGCCTGGCCGAAGCCGGGCTGGACGACTTCTATCGCGGCGACCTCGCCGCCACCCTGGCTGCGGGCCTGGAAGCGGCCGGCAGCCCGGTGCGTCGTGCCGATCTGGAAGCCTTCCACGCCCAGATCGTGCAGCCGTTGATGGTGCAATTGCGCTCAGGCCGCGTCTACAACCTGCCGCCGCCGACGCAGGGCGTTTCCGCGCTGATGATCATCGGCCTGTTCGACCGCCTGGGGATCACCGAGGCCGACGGCTTCGCCCACATCCACGGTCTGGTGGAAGCCACCAAGCGCGCCTTCATCCTGCGCAACAAGCATGTCACCGACCCGGCCCACATGAGCGTGGACGCGGCGCACTGGCTGCTGGCCGATGCACTGGACCAGGAAGCCCGCCAGATCCACCTGCAGCAGGCCGCGCCCTGGCCGCATCCGGCCAAGCCCGGCGACACCATCTGGATGGGCGCGGCCGATGCGCAGGGCCGCGTGGTCAGCTACATCCAGAGCATCTTCTGGGAATTCGGCAGCGGCGTGGTGCCGGCCGATACCGGCATCGTCTGGCAGAACCGTGGCGCCAGCTTCACCCTGGACGATGGCGCCAACCAGCTGCAACCGGGCAAGCTGCCGTTCCATACCCTCAATCCCTCGCTGGCGCGTCTGGAGGATGGTCGTACCCTGGCCTACGGCACCATGGGTGGGGAAGGGCAGCCGCAGACCCAGGCCGCCGTATTCACCCGTCATGTGCTCTTCGGCCAGAACCTGCAGGCCGCCGTCAGCGCACCGCGCTGGCTGCTGGGGCGGACCTGGGGCGATGTCTCCACCAACCTGAAGGTCGAAGGCCGGGTGCCGGCCGCTACCATCGACGCCCTGCGCCAGGCAGGTCACGAAGTGCAGGTGGTGGAGGAATACACCGACATGATGGGGCACGCCGGCGCAGTCTGCGTGCATCCGGATGGCGTCATCGAAGGCGCCACCGATCCCCGCGCCGATGGCGTGTGTGCCGGCCTGTAAATCTCCATTCCCCACCCCGCGACGGATGGCCGCGATCCTCACAGATCGTCGCCATCCGTTGTCTTTTTGCATTTCCCGCCTGTCGGGAAATGCTGTCTATTGCGCGCTTTTGCCTGCAGTCATGTCGCTTTGAGGGGAAAGCGCTGCGGAGTATTGGTGAGTATTTTCCTGCGTAAAAATTTTCTCGAAGTTTTTCGGGAAATGCGATGAAAAACCATAGTTGTTCTGGCAAGATGCCGAAATACCCAAGCGGTTCACAGGGGAGCCGTCATGCATCCAGTCGTATCGCAGCATTTTGTCTGAATTGAACAAGAAAAACGCCCCATCTCCGCCGAATCTGTCGTCGCTGATTACGCTGGGGGTGGTTATAACCGTGCTCATCACGACCGTGTCAGTGCTGATTCTGGTGGATCAGTTCACGCGCGGCTACGCGCGTTCGGAATCCGAAACACGCATGAAGCAGCTGGCCTGGCAGATGCAGGACGCGCTCGAGCGCGGCATGATCGAACGCGAGATCGATCTGCGTCTGCTGGTGCAACGCCCGTCCATCCGCGCCGCGACCGATGTGGCGCGCGTGCGCCGGGTGCTCAACGAACTGCAGTCCAATGTGCCGCACTATGCCTGGATCGGCCTGGCGCAACCCGATGGTGCCGTACTGGCGGCCACCAATGGCTTGCTTGAAGGTGTCAGCGTGGCCGAGCGCCCCTGGTTCCAGGAAGGCCGGAAAAGCGAATATGCGGGCGACTACCATCCCGCACTCCTCCTGAGCAAGAAGCTGCCCCCGCAGTCCGATCCCTGGCGCTTCGTCGACCTCGCCGCACCCGTGCAGGATGCAAACGGTCAGCTGGTGGGCGTGCTGGGCATGCACCTGTCCTGGAGCTGGGCCCGCGATATCGCCGCCAAGCTGCTCGACCCCGCCGGCAACCGCTATGACGTCGACGTGATCATCGTGCGCGATGACGATACCGTCATCCTCGGTCCCCGCAATCTCGAAGAAACCAAGGTCGATACCGCCAGCCTGCGTGCCGCGCGCGCCTCGCGTACCGGCGGCTCGCTGCTGGAGACCTGGCCTGACGGTTTGCGTTATGTCACCGGTTACGCCCGTACCGGCCAGCAGGGCGGCATGAAACTGAACTGGAGCGTGCTGGTGCGCCAGCCCGAGTCGGTGGCGCTGGCCGCCTTCCGCGATCTGGAACGACGCGTGATCGTGGTCGGCACGCTCTCCGGGGCCGTGCTGGTGATCCTGGCCTATGTGCTCACGCGACGCCTGGTGGCGCCCATCAACGCACTCTCGGCAGCGCTGGAGCAACGCGCCGCCGGTCGCTCCGACGTCTCCATCCCGCGGGTGGACAGCTATCGCGAAATCCATCTGCTGTCCTCCACCCTGGTCAACATGGTGGCACGCGAAGAAAGCTATCTGCGCGAAGTGCGCTCCCTTAATGAAAGCCTGGAGCATCGGGTCGCCGAGCGCACCAGCCGCCTGCACGAGACCGCCACCGCCCTGCAGCAGGCGCTGGACCAGCAACAGGCCAACCAGATCCAGCTAGAAGAAAGCGCCGCCGAACTGCGCGCCATCCTGGAAAACGCCCAGGACGCCTTCATTGCCGCCGACGAACACGGTCGGGTGGTCGAATGGAACCGTCAGGCCGAACTGTTGCTGGGCTGGCCGCGTGACCAGGCCATGGGGCGCGACATGGCCGAACTGATCATCCCGCCCGACATGCGCGCCGCCCACAATCGCGGCATGGAGAAGTTCTTCGAAGATGGCACCAGCGTGGTCATCAACAACCGCATCGAACTGCAGGCCCTGCATCACGATGGACATGAACTGCCCATCGAGATCACGGTCGGGCATGTCAAGCGCCAGAGCGGCCACCTGTTCATCGCCTTCCTGCACGACATCACCGAACGTCTGGCCTTCCGCGACCAGATGCGCGAACTGGCCCTCACCGACGTACTGACCAGCCTGCCCAATCGCCGCGCCTTCAGCGACCGCCTGCCCGAGGGCATGATGCGTGCGCGCCGCGCCCATCAACTGCTGGCGCTGTTCTTCATGGACCTGGATGGCTTCAAGGGCATCAACGACCGCTATGGTCACGAAGCCGGCGATGAACTGCTGGTCGAGTTTGCGCGGCGTCTGCAACAATCGGTGCGCGACGTCGATACCGTGGCGCGCCTGGCCGGTGACGAGTTCGTGGTGATCCTGGAAAACCTGCAATCCCAGGAAGACGCCCTGATGGTGGCCGAGAAGGTCCTCCATACCATCCGCGAACCCTTCCAGCTGACCCACTCCACGGTCAACATCTCCAGCAGTATCGGGGTGGCGGTCTATCACCCCGACCTGGACGGCGAAGTCGGCCCCGAAGAACTCCTGGCCATGGCCGACAAGGCCATGTACGCCGCCAAGCGCCTGGGCAAGAACCGCGTCGAACTGGGCAAGGTGTCCGACGTCTGATCGGCCGGCGCTGCCGGCCGCTGTTGTTTTCTCTTCCCGTTTCTCCCCTCGTTATTACCGTAGCGCCGCCATGGTGTCTTGCGGTTGTCAGGTATTCCAGCGTCTTCTCGGCGTGATGCCCTGCCAATCGGAATCCGGACGCGATCCAGACCTTGCATTCAAAGACATTCAAAAGACATTCTTCGATTTATTGCGCTTTCTTCGACGCGGCTTCTTATCGCGCCATGCTGGTCACAGATAATCCCGGACTCTGCGATATCTACGTTTCAGTCATCTCTTCATTCGCTCCTACGGACTCGACGATCGTGAAAACAGCTCTCGCCGCCCCACCAGATGTTGAATTCGGAAAATCCGACGGAGAACCGACCATCGCGTCCAGCTCCCGTATTGCGTAGCTACCTATACACATGGTCAATCGTCCCGAATCCGATTCGTCGGATCATGCCGACTACGCCGCCGCCCACACCGAGATCGTGGACCTGATCGAGACGGCCCGACGCGCTGCCGCACGCAGCGTCAATGCTTTCATGACGGCCAGCTATTGGGAGATCGGGCGACGCATCGTCGAGCTGGAGCAGGGTGGCAGGGAGCGGGCAGGATACGGACAGGCTTTGCTCAAGCGTCTGTCGGCCGACCTGTCTGCCCGCTTCGGGCGAGGGTTCGGCGTAGACTCACTGGAATCCATGCGCTTGTTCTACCAGACCTATCCGCCTTCGACGATATCCGAATCACTGATTCGGATATCGCCAGCAGGCAGCCTGGCGCTGCCCCCAAGGTCGTTGACCAGACATTTCGACATCCGTCAGATGGCGCAAGTATTCCCGCTGTCCTGGACCCACTATATCCACCTGATGCGCCGTACACGTTCAGCTCAAGAGCGGGCATTCTACGAAGCCGAAGCCCTGCGTGGCGGGTGGAGTGTACGCCAGCTAGACCGCCAGATCAGTTCCCAGTTTCACACCCGCGCCTTGCTGTCGAAGAACAAGCGCACCATGCTTGAAGAAGGAAGCCAGCAGCAGCCCCAGGATGTCGTCACGCCAGATGAGGTGATCAAAGATCCCTACGTGCTGGAGTTCCTCGACCTCAAGGATGAGTATTCCGAATCCAATCTGGAGGAGGCGCTCATCCGACGCCTGGAAGATTTCCTGCTTGAACTGGGTAGCGACTTCACCTTTGTCGGCCGCCAGCGCAGACTGCGCATCGACGAAAGCTGGTTCCGCGTGGATCTGCTGTTTTTTCACCGCCGCCTGCGTTGCCTGGTCATCATCGATCTGAAACTGGGGGAGCTCAGTCATGCCGATGTCGGGCAGATGCATATGTATTGCAACTATGCCCGTGAGCATTGGACGTTGCCGGATGAAAATCCGCCCGTCGGCCTGATCCTGTGCGCCCGTGCCAGATCGGCGCTGGCCCGCTACGCCCTGGAAGGTCTGCCCAACAAAATCATGGCGGCCCAATACCAAACCGTGCTGCCTGACGTAAAGCTGCTGGAAGCAGAACTGGAGAAGACGCAGAGAGAACTCCAGGCGCGGCACGTTGTGGGCAATGTCGATGGTGTTGACGACCTGTAGTGCGCACTCGGACGCCAGAGAAACCTCCGGTCCTGCAAATCACCTCGTCTCGCCCGGCCCTACCTCGCTCCGCCCGCACGTCATCACCTTGCCGGCCCACGTTTACTTCTTGTTTACACCCCCGCCCCAAACATTTACCCGGATTTAATGCCGCTTTCCCTATCGTTCCACTGTCGCTGATTCCGGTTCCCGGAGCGGCGGGACACAACGTCAACAATGGAGTGGGAAATGTGGCAAACGGATTTTCTCTACGTGGGCATGCTGCTGGTCTGCGGCATCTCGATGTGGGCATTCATCGCCCTGTGCAGCCGTCTGGAACGGCAGGAAGGCGAGAAGAAATGAACCTCATGTATCTGCTGGGGCTGGTCGTTTCCATTGCCCTGTTGCTGTACCTGGTCTATGCGCTGATCAAGCCGGAGGACTTCTGACATGGACAGCAACAACTACCTCCAGCTCGGCCTCTACCTGGCCGTGCTGCTGATTCTCTCCCTGCCGCTGGGCTGGTACATGGCCCGCGTGATGGAGGGCAGGTCACGCGTGAATCGCCTCTTCGGTGGCATCGAACGCGTCTTCTATCGCCTCTGTGGCATCAGCCGCGAGCAAGACATGGACTGGAAGCAGTACGCCATCGCCGTGGTGCTGTTCAACTTCCTCGGGTTGATCGTGGTGTACCTGCTGCAGCGCGTCCAGCAATGGCTGCCGCTCAATCCGCAGGCCTTGCCCACCATCAGTCCCGACTCGTCCTTCAACACCGCGCTGAGCTTCGTCACCAATACCAACTGGCAGGGCTATGTGGGTGAAGCCACCATGAGCTACCTGACCCAGATGGCGGCGCTGGCGGTGCAGAACTTCCTCTCGGCGGCCACCGGCATCGCGATCGCCTTTGCGCTCATTCGCGGCTTTGCCCGCCACAGCAGCAAGGGCATCGGCAACTTCTGGGTGGACCTGACCCGCAGCACGCTCTATGTGTTGCTGCCGCTGTCGGTGGTGCTGGCCCTGGTGCTGGTGCAGCAGGGCAGCATCCAGAACTTCCGTTCCTACCAGGAAGTGAAGACGCTGGAAGTGACCCACTACACCGTGCCAAAACTGGATGCTGCCGGCCAGCCTTTGAAGGATGCCAAGGGCGAACCGCTGGTCGATGCCCAGAGCACCGACCGGCAGACCTTGCCGATGGGACCGGTGGCCTCGCAGGAAGCCATCAAGATGATCGGCACCAACGGCGGTGGCTTCTTCAATGCCAACTCGGCCCACCCCTACGAGAACCCGACTCCGCTCGCCAACTTCCTGCAGATGCTGGCCATCCTCATCATCCCGGCCGCGCTCTGTACCAGCTTCGGCGTGCTGGTTGGAGACCGGCGCCAGGGCTGGGCCATCCTGGCCTCGATGACCTTGCTGTTCGTGGTGCTCACGCTGGTGCTGATGTACAGCGAGTCGCAGACCAATCCCATGCTGGCGTCGCTGCACGCCTCCGGCCCCGGCATGATGGAAGGCAAGGAGACCCGCTTCGGCATCCCGGCCTCGGCCCTGTTCGCTTCCATCACCACGGCGGCGTCCTGCGGTGCGGTCAATGCCATGCACGACTCGCTCTCGCCACTGGGCGGGCTGGTGCCGATGCTGCAGATGCAACTGGGTGAGGTGGTGTTCGGCGGCGTCGGCTCGGGCCTGTACGGCATGCTCATCTTCGCGGTGCTGGCGGTGTTCATCGCCGGCCTGATGATCGGCCGTACGCCCGAATACCTGGGCAAGAAGATCGGCGTATTCGACATGAAGATGATGTCGATCGCCATTCTCATGACCCCGGCCCTGGTGCTGATCTTCACCGCCCTGTCGGTGATGGTGGAGGGCGGCCTGGCCGGCATCGCCAACCCCGGTGCGCACGGTTTCTCGGAAATCCTGTACGCCTTCAGCTCGGCGGCCAACAACAACGGCAGCGCCTTTGCCGGGCTCTCGGTCAATACGCCGTACTACAACATCACGACCGGCCTCTGCACCTGGCTGGGCCGCTTCGGCATCATCGTGCCGGTGCTGGCCATGGCCGGTTCGCTGGCCGGCAAGAAGCGCCTGGCGGCCACCTCCGGCACCTTGCCCACGCACGGTCCGCTGTTCGTGGCCCTGCTGATCGGCGCGGTGATCCTGGTGGGTGCGCTGACCTATGTGCCGGCACTGGCGCTGGGTCCGGTGGTGGAACACCTGCAGATGATGGCGATGTAATTGATTCGATGGCTTGCGCGGCAAGGGCGGACACGCCCGCGCCGCGCAGCAACCCGCAACGGAAAACCTATGACTACCCCTTCCAGCAATACTCCGGCCGCTGCCAGCAAGCTGCAGGCCGATGCCATTCCGTCCGCCGCGCAGACCGCGCGCTGGATGTTCGATCCGAAGATCGTCAAGCCGGCCCTGGCCGACGCCGTGCGCAAGCTGTCGCCACGCGTGCAGTGGCGCAATCCGGTGATGTTCGTGGTCTATCTCGGCAGCATCCTGACCACGCTGCTGTTCATCCAGGCCCTGGTCGGCAAGGGTGAGGCGCCGGCCGGTTTCATCGGCGCCGTCGCCGCCTGGCTGTGGTTCACGGTGCTCTTCGCCAACTTCGCCGAAGCCCTGGCCGAGGGCCGCAGCAAGGCCCAGGCCGCGGCCCTGCGCGGAGTCAAGAAGAGCGTGACGGCCAAGAAGTTGCGCAATGCGGCCTCGGTGGCAGGCACTGCGAACGCCGCCCGCCAGTGTGAAGTGGTGGAAGGCGACAGCCTGCGCAAGGGCGACCTGATCCTCATCGAAGCCGGCGATACCGTGCCGGCCGACGGCGACGTCATCGAGGGCGTGGCCACCGTGGACGAGAGCGCCATCACCGGCGAATCGGCACCGGTGATCCGCGAATCCGGCGGCGATTTTTCGGCTGTCACCGGCGGCACGCGCGTGCTGTCGGACTGGATCGTGGTGCGGGTCTCGGTCAATCCGGGCGAAGCTTTCCTGGACCGCATGATTGCCATGGTGGAAGGCGCCAGCCGCAAGAAGACCCCCAATGAACTGGCCCTCACGCTCTTGTTGGTGGCGCTGACGCTGGTGTTCCTGCTGGTGACGGTGACCCTGCTGCCGTTCTCGATCTTTTCCGTGACCGCCGCCGGTGCCGGTGCGCCGGTGTCGGTGACGGCCCTGGTGGCACTGCTGGTGTGCCTGATCCCGACCACCATCGGCGGCCTGCTCTCGGCCATCGGTGTGGCCGGCATGAGCCGCATGATGCAGGCCAATGTGATCGCCACCTCCGGCCGCGCCGTGGAAGCCGCCGGTGACGTCGACGTGCTGCTGCTGGACAAGACCGGCACCATCACCCTCGGCAACCGCCAGGCCGCCGCCTTCATGCCGGCGCCCGGCGTGGCGGAGCGCGAACTGGCCGATGTCGCCCAGCTGGCTTCGCTGGCCGATGAAACGCCGGAAGGCCGCAGCATCGTGGTGCTGGCCAAGAACCGCTTCAACCTGCGCGAACGCGAAATGGCCGGCCTGGGCGCGGAATTCATCCCGTTCTCGGCGCAGACCCGCGTCTCCGGCATCGACATCGGCAGCCGTCGCATCCGCAAGGGCGCCGCCGACGCCATCCGCAAGCTGGTGCGCTCGGCCGACCAGCGCTTGCCGGCGCAGGTGGAGAGCGACGTGGAAGCCATCGCCCGTCGCGGCGGCACGCCGCTGGTGGTCATCGAATGGCACGCCGAGGCAGCCATGGTCAACCAGGGTGCGCCGATCCGCATCCTCGGCACGGTGGAATTGAAGGACATCGTCAAGGGCGGCATCAAGGAACGTTTCGGCGAACTGCGCCGCATGGGCATCAAGACCATCATGATCACCGGCGACAACCGCCTGACCGCTGCTGCCATTGCTGCCGAAGCGGGTGTCGATGACTTCCTGGCCGAGGCCACGCCGGAGCAGAAGCTGGCGCTGATCCGCCAGCACCAGGCCGAAGGCAAGCTGGTGGCGATGACCGGCGACGGTACCAACGACGCCCCGGCACTGGCCCAGGCCGACGTCGCCGTGGCCATGAACAGCGGCACCCAGGCGGCCAAGGAAGCCGGCAACATGGTCGATCTGGACTCCAATCCGACCAAGCTGATCGAGATCGTCGAGATCGGCAAGCAGATGCTGATGACGCGCGGCAGCCTGACCACCTTCAGCATCGCCAATGACGTGGCCAAGTATTTCGCCATCATTCCCGCCATGTTCGTGGCGACCTATCCGCAGCTGGGCGCGCTGAACGTGATGCATCTGGCCAGCCCAGACTCCGCCATCATGTCGGCCGTGATCTTCAATGCGCTGGTGATCGTCGGCCTGATCCCGCTGGCCCTGCGCGGAGTGCGCTATCGCGCCCTGGGCGCGGCCGTGCTGCTGCGTCGCAACCTGCTGATCTACGGTCTGGGTGGTCTGTTGGTGCCGTTCGTGGGCATCAAGCTGATCGATATGCTGCTGGCCGCTTTCGGCCTGGTATGAACTTGTCTCCTAGCTCCAAGGAAAGCCTCATGAAAACCTCTACTCCCCATCCTTTGCGTCCGGCCATCACGCTGTTCATCCTGCTGGGCGTGCTGCTGGGCGGCCTCTACCCGCTGCTGGTGACCGGCCTGGCGCAGGCCTTCTTCCCGCAGCAGGCCAATGGCAGCCTGATCGAACGCCAGGGACAGCCGGTCGGCTCCGAACTGATCGGCCAGAACTTCAGCAGCCCGGCCTATTTCTGGGGCCGCCCCTCGGCCTCGGGCACCTTCCCCAACAATGGCATGGCCTCCGGTGGCAGCAACCTGGGTCCGACCAATCCGGCCCTGAAGCAGGCCGCCGAAGACCGTGCCAAGGCCCTGCAGGAAGCCGATCCCGGTAACACCGGCGCCATCCCCATCGACCTGCTGACGGCCTCGGCCAGCGGCCTGGACCCGCACATCAGCCCGGCCGCTGCCGACTACCAGGCCGCTCGCGTGGCCCGTGCACGTGGCGTGAGCGTGGAGCAGGTGCGGGCGCTGATCCGTGGCAACAGCGAGACCCCGCAATGGGGCCTGTTCGGTGAACCTCGCGTCAATGTGCTCAAGCTGAACCTGGCCCTGGATGTGGCCGCGCCAATGCGCGCCCAGGCCGATCCCAAGTAGGTCAGACATCCGCGCAAGCCAGGCCGGGGGCACGCGTTTGCCGTGCCCCCGGCCTTTTGCCACTACAATGCCAGCAACCCGAATACCCGCCATGGACCAACGCCCCGACCCCGACGACCTGCTGGAACGCGTGATGCGCGACGAAGAACGCCAGGCACGCGGCCGCCTGAAGATATTCTTCGGCTTCTCGGCCGGCGTGGGCAAGACCTTTGCCATGCTGGAAGCGGCCCAGGCGCTGGCGGCCCAGGACGTGGACGTGGTCGCCGGCGTGGTCGAAACCCATGGCCGCGCCGAGACCGAGGCGCAACTGGCCGGCATTGCGCGCCTGCCCATGCGCATGGTGGCCTACCGCAATCGCCAGTTGCCCGAGTTCGACCTGGATGCCGCGCTGGAACGCCGGCCCGGCGTGATCCTGGTGGACGAACTGGCGCACTCCAATGTCCCCGGTTCGCGCCATGCCAAGCGCTGGCAGGACATCGACGAACTGCTGCGCGCCGGCATCGATGTCTACACCACCCTCAACGTGCAGCACATCGAAAGCCTCAACGACGTGGTGGGCCAGATCACCGGTATCCGCGTCTTCGAGACCGTGCCCGACCATGTCTTCGACGATGCCGACGACGTCAAGCTGGTCGATATCCCGCCCGACGAACTGCTGGCGCGGCTGCAGCAGGGCAAGGTCTATCTGCCGCAGCAGGCCGAGAAGGCCGGACGCAACTTCTTCCGCAAGGGCAATCTCATCGCGCTGCGCGAGATCGCCCTGCGCCGCACCGCTGACCGTGTCGATGCCGACATGCGCCAGTACCGCGCCGACCGCTCCATCGCCCAGCTGTGGCAGGCGCGTGAGCGCATCGTGGTGGCCATCGGCAGCGGCGTCGGTGAGGAACGCCTGATCCGCGAAGGCGCCCGGCTGGCCGCCAAGCTGCAGGCCGAATGGCTGGCGGTGCACGTCGATCTGCCGCGCCAGCGCCAGGCCATGGCCAGCCGCGAGCGGGTGGTGGCCTATCTGAAACTGGCGCAATCGCTGGGTGCGGAAACGGCCAGCATCAGTGGTGAGGAGCTGGCCGCCGCACTGCTGCAGTTTGCCCGCAGCCGCAACGCCGGCAAGCTGGTGATCGGCCAGCAGAGCCGCGGTCTGCGTCACCTTCTGCAGTGGCCGCGTGGCTCGCTGGCGCAACGTATCGCCGCGGCCGGTGGCGAGATCGATCTCTACACCATCGCCCGCAGCCGCACCCGCGAGCAGCCCGAGGGACGTGCCGGTGACGGTACCGACAGTGCGGCCAGCGCGGCCGAGGCCCTGCTCACGCGGCGGCGTCGCACGCGTGGCACCCTGTGGGCCGTGGCCAGCTGCGCAGCCACCACGACGCTGGCCTTCCTCTTGGACGGCAAGCTGCATCCGGCCAACGTCATCATGCTCTACCTGGTGGGCGTGATGCTGGTGGCGATGCGCCATGGGCGAGCAGCGTCGGCGCTGGTGTCGGTGCTGTCGGTGATCTCCTTCGATTTCTTCTTCGTCGATCCGCGTTTTTCGATCACGGTGTCCGACGCCCAGTACCTGCTGACCCTGGCGGTGATGCTGGCGGTGTCGCTGTTCATCAGTTCGCTCACGGCACGCCTGCGGCGCCAGGCCAGCGTGGCCATGCAGCGCGAGGCGCGGGCTGCCAATCTCTACATGCTGGGCAAGGAACTGTCGGCCCTGCTCACGCTGGACCAGATACTGGAAATCGGCCGCCGTCACCTGGCCGCGGTGTTCGGGGCGCGCATCGCCTTCTTCCTGCCGGACAGTGCCGACCAGTTGCGCCTGACGGCGCCGGAGCAGGACGGTAGTGGCGCGCATGTGCTGCACAGTGTGGATGCCGGCGTGGCGCAGTGGGTCTATGACAACGGGCAGGTGGCCGGCAAGGGCACGGCCACCTTGCCTTCGGCCGCAGCCCTGTATCTGCCGCTGACGGCCACCATGCGGACCCGTGGCGTACTGGCTTTTGCCATCGATGCCGCCAGCGAGGAAGAGGGCCAGTTGGCGGCCGCCCAGCTGGCGCTGCCCGAGAATCGGCAGATGCTGGAAATCTTCTGTTCCCAGATCGCCATGGCCATCGAACGCCTGCACTACGCCGAGGTGGCCCAGGATGCGCTGGTGACGATGGAATCGGAACGCCTGCGCAATTCGCTGCTGTCGGCCATCTCGCACGACCTGCGCACGCCGTTGACCTCGCTGGTGGGCAGTGCCGACGTCCTGGCCGCCAATGCCCGCCTGGACGATGACGCCCGCGCCATGGCCCGTACCATCAGCGAGCAGTCGCAGAAGATGGTCGGGCTGATGAACAACCTGCTGGACATGGCACGGCTGCAGGCCGGTGTGGTTACGCTGAACCGGCAATGGAATGCCCTGGAAGAATTGACCGGCTCGGCCCTGCGTCTGCTGGCCAAGGCACTGGAAGGACTGTCGGTGGAAACCCGCATCGCCGCCGACCTGCCCTTGCTGCGGGTGGACGCGGTCTTGCTGGAGCGGGTATTGGCCAACCTGGTGGAGAACGCCATCAAGTATTCACCCGCCGGCAGTCCCATCACCATCGCGGCCCATGTCGAGCAGAGCGATGGCAGCCGCCAGCTCAAGGTCAGCGTGAGCGATCAGGGGCGCGGCTTCCCGCCGGCCATGACGCAGCATGCCTTCGAGAAATTCACCCGTGGCGACAACGAGTCCAGCACCCCCGGCGTGGGCCTCGGACTGGCGATCTGTCGCGCCATCATCGAGGCGCACCAGGGCCGCATCTGGATCGCCCCGCAGGAAGCCGGGCAGGGGGCTACCGTCTGCTTTACCCTGCCGGTGGAAACGCAGCCGGCCCTGCCTGAAGAATGAGGAACACCATGCAAGAACACGCAGGCAATATCGTCTTCATCGAAGATGACCCGCACATCCGCAAGCTGGTCAAGGGCGCGCTGGAGCAGGAAGGCTTCATCGTCCACGAAGCCCGCACCGCCCGCGAAGGCATCACCGAGGCCGGGACCCGCAAGCCGGACCTGATCATCATCGACCTCGGCCTGCCGGACGGCGACGGCAAGCAGGTGGTCAGCGAAATCCGCAACTGGAGCAGCGTGCCCATCGTGATCCTCTCGGCCCGCACCCAGGAGTCCGAAAAGGTGGAGGCGCTCGACGCCGGGGCCGACGATTATCTGGTCAAGCCCTTCGGCATGCCCGAGTTGCTGGCCCGCATGCGCGCACAATTGCGCCGCCATGCGCGTGCTTCGGCCACGGGACAGGCCAGCGGTCGCTACCGCATGGGGGAGGTGGCGGTGGATCTGCCGGCGCGCAGCGTCACGCGCAATGGTGAGCCGTTGCATCTGACGCAGATCGAATATCGCCTGCTGGCCACGCTGCTGCGCGATGCCGGGCGCGTCATCACGCACCGCCAATTGCTGGTGGCCGGCTGGGGACCGTCGCACGTGGAAGATGGACATTACCTGCGCATCTACATGCAGCGCCTGCGCCAGAAGCTGGAGCGCGATGCCGCCCAGCCGGTGCACATCCTTACCGAGATCGGCGTGGGCTATCGGCTGGCCGATGTGGTGGCCGAATAGTCGTTGCGGGCAGGGCGATCAAGGCCAGTTCAGCAAGGGCAGCGCCAGCACCACCATGGCGATGCAGCCGAGATTGAGCAGCATGCGCTGGCGCTTGAGCACGAAGGACAGCAGCCAGGCCCCCGCCACGAAGACGATGAAGTTGGACAGATACTGCTTGGCCGCTGCGGCCACCGGCAGCTCCGGTGCATCGGCCAGGCCCGAGAATTTCCAGGCGCATGCCAGCGCCGCCAGCACGGCGCAGTTGAAGTAGGTATTGACGGTGGGGAAGCTCTCTTCCTGATGCGCGGAAATCTCCACGCTCTGGCATTGCCCGTCGCGATACACCGCATCCAGCCAGTGGCGCTCGCCACGCCAGCGTTGCAGGGTGCTGCCGTCATCCTGTTCCACTTGCGCATGCGGCTTGCCCAGCCGGGCGAACAGGAAGTCAGGCGCGGTAGCGCGCCAGTCGCTGGTCTGCGCAGCACGAAAGCCCTGTTCCAGCTGCCTCGCCTTGCGGCGTCGCCCCAGTTGCTTCAGGGCCAGCTGGGCCAGGGCCAGTGAATTGAACAGGTAGATCCATTGCAGGATGGTGGCGTAATCGGCTTGCATGAGCAGTCTGATGAAATGAGTAGCGGCGGGGATGCGGCATCTTGCCGTCAGCCCCGCCACTTGTCCAGTCCATCGCACGCTCAGGGACGGGAAGTGAACCTAAAGGTCCCCCCATAGGTCGATCTGGCGCCGGATTTCGCCGCTGCGCGCATCGCAGATGAACATTACTTCACGCAGGTCCTTGCGCACCACGTAGCGGAAATATTCGCGATCGCTGCGTGCCACGAAATCCTCGCTTTCTATCTTCCCCGCCATTACCTGGCCGATCTGGCGACGACAGTCCTTGCGGTGCTGCAGGGCCTGCGGCGAGGGGCCGTAGTCGTCTTCAGCGCGATAAGGGGCCACTGCCTGGGTCAGTGGCGCCATGCCGGCGCATACCAGGAAGATCAGCAGCGCCACCAGCATGCAGCGGTAGCGCCGCCGCTGCGCGGTACGCAGGAACAGGTGGCGCGGCGAGAGCGGATGGAGGCGGTCCTCGCCCCGTTTCCAGTGCAGACGGCTACGCATGATGGACTTCCTCCTTGCGCGTGGTTGGGGATCAGAAGCCCTTGTTGAGCGAGGCGATCCACTGGTTGCGGCCGATGTTCTTGCCGCGCAGGGTGTAGCCGGCGTCGGGTGCGTTGCTGCCGGTATAGGCCAGGCCCAGCACATAGCCGGAGAAGTCGCGGCTCATGCCCAGCTTCCAGTCGGTGTAGGACAGGTTGGCGGCATTGGGGCCGGTGTAGTGCTGGCGGCCGATATGGGCCAGTCCGGTGATGCCGGCGAAGAGCTCATGCGTGAGCGACAGGTCGGCGTAGCTGCTGCCGCGGGTATCGGCATTGCCGAAGGTGTTGCCGGTGCTGTACGAATACTTGAAGGCGATCCATTTGGCATCCAGTCCGAGATAGAGCTCGGTGGTGTCGGGGTGGGTCATGCCATCGGGATAGCTGCCAGGATAGGCATAGTGCAGCACGCCGATGTCGCCGTTGAGCCAGTCGCTCAGGACCGGCTTCCAGCCGCCATAGATATCCGCTTCCAGGCTGGCCGAGGCGGCCGGGTTCGTATCCGAAATCCAGCTGATGTTGGACAGCCATACGCCGGCGTAGAGACCGTTGTCATGCGTGAGATCGAAGCCGCCCTGCAGGGCCGGCTTCTGGTTGGTCTGCGTGGTGCCACGGAAGACGTACTGGCTGACCACGCCGATGTTACCGGCCAGGTGCAGGGCGGAAGTATCGGCCAAGGGTGTGGCATTGGCATTTTCTTCAGCCTGCGCCGGGGTGACGACGGCGATGGCCAGCAGCACACTGGCGGCCAGGGTCGCCAGTCCGGCCACACCGGCCAGTTGGGCCCGGCGCAGGCGGCGCTGGCCCAGCGGGACCAATTCCGGTTGGGTTTGTTGATGTTGTTCCTGGTGACGGCGAATCATGCTGGGTGCTCCACGGGTTGAGGAGCACGCAGCTTAGGTGGGTGGGCGTTTAATCCGGATAAAACTTCATCTTGGCGTCGTATACATGACGTAAAAAACCGGCGCGGAGTCGAAATTCTATCTCGTACGAGCGAGCGTATGGCGTGCCGATAAAGCCTCCAGCCTGAGTAACTAGAATTTTTTTGAACTTGTTTTTGGGAGTTTTCTAGCTTTCGCTCATTTGTTCGCGCAGACCGAGCCGTGGCCCACAATTCGTCGCAAAGTCCTGCCTTTCCTCGCGTGCCCGTCACGCGCATCGACCGTGCAGGAGTTTCCATGAGCCAGGCTGTTCCTTCTTTCCAGCAATTGCTTCAGCAACACCAGCGTCAAAACCAGCGGCTCATGCGGCTGCATTTCCCCCAGGACGATGCTCCGGCTTCACCACTGCTGGTTCAGCGGCTGGATGCCGAGGAAGCAATGTCGCGGGACTTCAGTTACAAGGTGGAATTGCTGAGCGACGATCCCAAGCTCGCTCTCAAGGAGATGCTGGGCAAGCTGCTGGTCATCGAACTGGTCTGTCAGGATGGCAGCCTGCGTTACTTTTCCGGGCACGTCATCTCGTTTTGCCGCACCCGTGCCGACGGCGCCTTCGTGTTCTACGAGGCGGTACTGGGACCCTGGTTCACTTTTCTCTCATTGCGCCGCGACCATTTCCTGTTTCACGAAAAGAACCTGCGCCAGCAGACCAACGAAATCCTCGCTGACTACCGCCCGCATGCGCGCTGGGAATGGCACGTCCGTGCCGATGACCCGGTCATGACCGATGCCTGCCAGTATGACGAGACCGATCACAACTACCTCAGCCGGCGCTGGGAAGCCGCCGGTTGGTACTACTGGTACGAGCACGACGCCACTGGCCACACGCTCATCGTCGCCAGCGATAGCCGCCTGCAACCTGCCATCGATGGCGATCAGGAAGTACGCTTTCACGGCGCCGGCGGTTCGCAGGAAGAGGACGCCATCGACCAGTGGTCGCCTCGGCGCCAGATGGCGTCTGCCAACGTCGCGCTGCGCAGCTTCAACTTCAAGGGACCGCTTCCGGTGCAGGTGGGCATCGCCACGGTAAATCGCCAGGGTCGGCTGCCGCTTCTGGAGGATTACGAATACACCGGCCATCTGGGCTTTCGTAACCTGGACCATGGCGAAGCCCAAAGCCGTGTCCGCATCGAGGAAATCGAATCCCTGGCCCGCCAGGTCGAAGGGCAGGGCAACTGCTGCAGACTCTTGCCCGGACGCTGGTTCCAGCTGACCGATCACTTCGAGTTGCCGCGCATGCACTGGGATCGGACGCCGGGACATGACGAATTCCTCATCCTCGGCATCCGTCATCGCGCTGTGAACAACTACCTGCCCAGGGAAGGCGATAGTGACGAACCGTCTTATCGCAACTGGTTCAGCTGCAGCCGTCGCCCCTACCCGTGGCGCCCGGGGCGCGGCTTCAACAGCACCACACCACGCGTCGCCGGACCACAGACTGCCACCGTGGTCGGCCTGCCCGGTCAGGCTGCGCTCTATACCGATGAATACGGACGCGTGCGCGTGCAATTCCACTGGGACCGGGCCGGCAAGCTCAATGCCGGCAGTTCGGCGTGGGTACGTGTGGCCAGCCCCTGGGCCGGTGCGCGATTGGGCGCAATGGCCTTGCCCCGGGTCGGCGCGGAGGTCGTGGTGCAATGGCTGGACGGCAACCCGGACCGGCCACTGATCATCGGCAGCGTCTATAACGCATTCAACATGCCACCCTGGAACCTGCCCTCGCAACGGACCCTGACGGGTATGCGCAGCCGCGAGCTGACCGGCAAGACCGGCAATCATCCCCTCGGTCGCAGCAATCACATGATTCTCGACGACACGCTCGACCGCATGCAGGCGCAGCTACACAGTGACCATCAGAGCAGCCAGCTCTCGCTGGGGCATCTGCATCGCATCGAGGATGAAAAAGGTCGCCAGGACGCCCGTGGCGAAGGCTGGGAATTGCGTACCGATGCCTGGGGTGTATTGCGCGCCGGACGCGGCATGCTGGTGACCACCGAGTCCCGCCCTCGCGCCCGCCGCCACGCCAAGGATCTGGGCGAGACGCTGGCGCGCCTGGTCACGGCACGTCAGGAACAGCACGCACTGGCCCGGCTGGCCCAGCGCGCCGGCGCACAAGAGAGCGATGCACAACAAGCAGAGGTGGCGGCGGCCCTCAAGGCACAGACCGTTGCCATCCGCGGCACTGGTCCTGGCACCGCAGCGGGTACGACGCAGGCCGGAGAACAGGGCTTCCCTGAACTGTCCGAACCCTCGCTGGTGCTAGCGAGCGCAGCCGGCATCGCCGCCAGCAGCGCGCGGGACACGCACCTGGCCAGCGGCGGCGATACCGCCTTGACGGCCGGCCGCCATCTGTCGCTGGCCGCATCTGGCGGCTTCTTCGCCAGTGTGCGCGATACCTTTCGCCTGTTCGTCCAGAAGGCAGGTTTGCGGATGGTGGCCGCCAGCGGTGACATCGACCTGCGCGCCCTCAAGGACAACATCCACCTGCTAGCCAAGTTGAAGATCACCCAGACCGCCGACGAAATCGTCTTGAGCGCCAGGCAACGCATCGTCCTCAACGGTGGCGGGAGCTATGCCCGCTTCGATGGCAGCGGTATCGAACTGGGGACCAAGGCCGGGTTCGATGTGAAGGCTGACCTCAAGCGATTCATGGGTAGCAATGCCATGCCGTTACCGCAGGTCGATGTGAGGGAGATGACGGCGTTTGACGAACGCTTCCGGCTGGTCGATGAGGCCGGCCAGCCGATGGCCAATTGTGCATATCGGGTGGTGAGCAGTTGCGGCATGACATGGGAAGGTCGCAGTGACGCGCAGGGCTTGACCCCGTATTTCAATACTGATCAGCCGAGCAAGTTGCGGCTCGAAATTCTTCAGGAGGCCAATGATGGTTGAAAAGAAAAAGCAGAGCAGAAAGGGTAATGACAACGCCGGCATGACTAACCGCACCAAGAAATCCCTGGTGGAGGTTGTCGTGCGCACGGACGACCGGGGGGAATGGGTGAAGCCAGACACGATGGAGAAATTCTTCATCGATGAAGAAGCAGTGTTTCCCAACATCGAATTCGAATTCAAGACCGAGGTGCCGGGACCTTATCTCTGGGCTTGGAAGATGACCTGGAGTGCGAAGGTCAGTGGTTTGAGCGAAAAGGACAGAGGGCGGGAGCTAAAAACATACATGGACGGAGGAAGCATCACGCAGGAAGGGAAAAGCTGGAACGCGCGCAGCATAGGCAAGGTGATCGGCGGCATTCTCACGGTCACCGTTACGGTTGGTACGGAGAAATTTATCAGGACAGTCGAGGTGTTGGCCAAGCAGCCGGGTAAAGAACGCATCGTGGCGCTGATCCGCAAGAACAATGAACCCCTGATGGAAAAGGCCATCGCGCAGGAATCGCGCTTCAAGCATGTGCGCGATAAGGATTTCCAACCGATCGTTTCGGGAGATAAAGGATTTGGTGCAGGCCAGCTTACGAAGGATCCCCCAACCTACGAGCAAATCTGGAGCTGGAGAATCAATATCGAAGAGTCGATAGATCGCCTCAGGAAGAAGCGAGCTATCGCAGAAGCCTATCTAAAATCGGAAGGAGGAGCGTATACGCCACAGATGTTGGATCTTGAAACGGTGACTGGCTGGAATGGGGGGAAGTATCACAAGTGGGACGACGCGTCGCATTCATGGAAACGTATTGGAAATATCCAATGTGATACGCAGACGGGGAATATCGGTTGGGATATGGATAAGGAGGCAAACACCGGGAAGAGTGAAAAAGAGCTTCGGGAGCGTGATAAAGATAGTTACAACAAAATGAAAAAGGGACAAGACGCGGAACATCAGTGGAAATATTCTGGGGTTTGTTATGCCGACCACCTACTTAAAAACTAAGTTTTTTATTGTTGCTATTTTTTTTCCAATTTTCTCTTTCGGTCGAGATTTTCCCGGGATGAGCGAAGACATTGTGGCGAGTTATCGTGCGGAGTCCCCGCCTGGAATCCCACCGGAGAAGTACGTCCTTGTTCACCCGGATGGCTCATGGGCGGTGAACATGAAACTTAACGATCCCATCTACCTGCTCAACATCCGGACGGAATCGGCTGACAACCTCTTCTATTCAAGAGAAATCGACAGCCTTTTTAAAGGAGATTTCAGCGTCCTTGTTGATCGAGAGACACTGCTGAGTAATGGGAAGACAGACTACGTCATTTTGACGATGTCGCGCCCTGCGGAGAATAATCCGTACTACGTGCGTTGCGCGCCAAACATGGGAGAGGATCGAGCCTATCTTCTCGCTATCTCCGATGGCAAGGTCAAGGTCGTCAGCAAGAAATTCGGTGGATGTTCGCGCACATATGAAGTTATTCGTGAGCAGGAATTCATCGGCTACCGCGTGAAGGAGGGAGGCGAAAATCCAGAGATTTTGCGATACATGATCCGAGGGAATTCAATCGTCTGGGAGCGTGAGTAGGAGTATTCGATTGCGAGAGATTGGTGACAGGGAGACTTTGGTCGGTGCGGTCGCTTAGGACCGATTTATTAGAGGAACTCTGAAAAATAGGCAGATGCGGAAGGTCGCCCCTGAAGTCCAAGCAGGCAAGAATGAATTTGGTGATATCTGAATGATGCAGGGCCCGGGAAACGGAGCCAATGTCGCGAATAAAAGAGATTTTTATGTCGATTAGATCATTGAAAAGTAAGTTATTTTTTATTTTTATATGTTTTCCACTTATTTCATTCGGTCGAGATCTGCCAAAAATAAGCGAGGAAATCGTTGTGCGTTATCGTGCGAGACCTCAACCTGAAAGCCAACCGGAGAAATACGTTCTTGTTCACCCGGATGGCTCATGGGCGGTGAACGTGAAACTCAACGATCCCACCTACTTGCTCAACATCCGGACGGAATCGGCTGACAACCTCATCTATTCAAGAGAAATCGACAGCCTTTTTAAAGGAGATTTCAGCGTCCTTGTTGATCGAGAGACACTGCTGAGTAATGGGAAGACAGACTACGTCATTTTGACGATGTCACGTCCTGCAGAAAACAATCCACGCTACGAGCGTTGTGCGCCAAACATGGGAGAGGATCGGGCCTATCTTCTCGCTATCTCCGACGGAAAAGCCAGAGTTGTCAGTAAAAAATTCGGCGGGTGTTCGCGCGAGTATGAGGTAGTTCGGGGCCAGGGTTTTGTCGGTTATCGGGTGACAGAGCGAGGCGAAAATCCAGAGATTTTGCGATACATGATCCGAGGGGATTCACTCGTCTGGGAGCGTGAGTAGGCGTGGTGATGTGACGAGACTGACTAGGAGAAAGGCCAGGCTGGTCTTCCTTAGAGAGTGGTTCGATCGGAATAAGGTAGGAAAGCGCGAGCCGGTTGTTCAGAAAGCGTTGCTTCCTCACGTCGCATAGATACATTGTCGAGCGTTGATGACGCGGAAGTGATTTCCCTGAGCGTGATCGCGCGGCAGTCGATAAATAAAAGGATAAACACAATGAAGAAAATGCTTTCAAATATTCTGCACTATGTGACTCAGTCCATAGCGAGAAACAAGAGCTGCCTGGCCGCCACGTTGATGGCGATACTTGCCGCGCCGGTCCTGGCACAGCCGGCGATCAGCGTGAATCAGTTGAAAGAGTTCCGGGCGATGTACGGGCGTTCCCCGATAGCGGTGAAATATGTGCTTGTCCGCAGTGATGGGAGCGAGTGCTGCGAGGATGGGGCGGCTACGCCAGCCTATCTGCTGGATATCACGTCCAAGAAGGCGATAAAGCCGGCTCCGTTGAAGGAGGCATTCAATCTCCTGAAACAGGACTTCGTCCTCGCCATTGACGATGAATCACTCATCAGTACAGCGCAGGGCGATTATGTCGTGATGACCGTGACGAGGATCCCGGAGAATAAAACGCAGTACAAGCCGTGCATGACCGGCATGGGGGATGAACGTGCATACCTGATTGCAGTAAAAGGGCGCACGGCGAAAGTCATCAACCGCGATTTTTGGGGGTGTGGAAAGAGTTACGAGGTGATCCGGGAAGGGACAGACCTCGGTTATCGGGTGAAAGAGCAGGACGGGGCGACTTCCACCCGATATCTGTTGCGCGGTGGCGCGTTAGTTGAAGAGAAAATGGTTTCAAGGGAAATGTCACGGCAATGAATGGCGTAGTCCCTGTTGGGGCGGGAGATAGGACGAGAAACGCCGATGGACATGTTCTTCAGCGATCTGCCGACCTCGTGAAAAAATCGGAGCTATCGCCAGCTCGCGTGTGCGAAATCCGTGTCCGGGAAATCCGCCTTGTGCAAGGAAAAAATGATGTTCGAAAAAACGGAGTCGTGGAGACGCATCATGCAAGACATCGCCTCGATACTTTCAGCGCGCCGTTCAGGTCGGCGCGCTTCATGCTCCGCGGTGATTCCATCGTAAGAGAACCCGACTATTTGAATAAGGACAGTGGCAAATGAAAAGCGCCGTTTTAAGAGACTATGAATCCACCCCAGACGATCTGGTCCGCGCCGTTCTCTATCCTTTTTGCATGGCAGATTATGACGGAGATGAGGCGATCCGGGGCAGTGCCGTGCGCACGTCGGATGTGCTGGACGGGCGACGCGTCGAACTGGTCAATGAGGCCTTGTCGGCCGCGCAGGAGGCTGGGCTGATCGAGCAGGTGGAGGACCGCCCCGGGGCCATCGCGATGACCCTGCTGGGGAAGAAGAAATTCCTGCTGGTGCGCGACGATTTCCTGGACGACGAGGTGGTGGTCCAGTTGCGTGATGAGCTCAAGGGCATTGATCTTTACGCCATGCTGGAGTCGCAGGCCTACCGTCATCACAAGCAGACCTGTACCGCGCTGGCGGTCTTTCCCGAGCAGCCCTGTCCGGTGTCTGGTCGGTGGGTGGCGCGGCGCCTGGACCAGCGACAATGTGCGCTGCGCGAGGGTGATCCTGTTCCCTTGCCAGAACTGGACGAGAATGATGACCCCGTGTTCTGGTACCTGATGAAGACTTGATCAAGACCTGATGGACCGCAAGTCGGCGGCAATCGATTCTCCTTGATTGCCCCGGAACCTCATGGCAACAGATCCCGCGGCGGGCGCAGATCTCGCCGAACCAGCCATTTATTCCCGCGTCGGGTGCCAGCGCGGCACCCGCTTCTCCAGAAACGCATCGATCCCTTCCATCGCCTCCGCATCCATGATGTTGCAGGCCATGACCTCGGCCGCGTGGGCGTAGGCATCCGGCAGGGCCATCATCTGCTGTCGGTACAGCATGGCCTTGCCGCGCCGGATCGAGATGGCGGGCTTGCTGCAAATCTCGTGCGCCAGCGCCAGCGTGGCGGCGTCCAGGCCGGTATCGGGGACGGCCTGGTTGATCAAGCCCCACTGGGCCGCGGTGGCGGCATCGATGAACTTGCCGGTGACCAGCATTTCGAAAGCGCGCTTGATGGGCAGGTTGCGCGTCAGCGCGACCGCCGGGGTGGAACAGAACAAGCCGACATTGATGCCCGATACCGCGAAGCGGGCGCTCTCGGCCGCGACCGCCAGGTCACAGCTGGCCACCAGCTGGCAACCGGCAGCAGTGGCCAGGCCTTGCACCTTGGCGATGACCGGCACGGGGAGTGCGCGCAGCGATTGCATCAGCCGGCTGCAACGGTCGAACAGCTGTTGGAAGTAGGCCTGCTCGGGCGTGGCCCGCATTTCGCGCAGGTCATGGCCGGCACAGAAGGCGCGACCTTGCGCAGCCAGGATCACGCAGCGCGCGTTCTCGTCCCGTGCGAGCTGATCCAGCTGTCCCTGTAGCGCATCGAGCATCGCTTCCGAAAGGGCGTTGAATAGCTGTGGGCGGTTCAGAGTGAGGGTGGTGATGCCATCCTGGTCCTGCCGCAGCAGGATAGATTCGTGAGCTGTCATGCATGGGTCTCCTTGAGTATTGTTGTGAGATGGTAGCGCGTCATCATGAGGCCAGTCCGCTCAGCTATGCCGCCCCGCGATACGCATCTCCTGTTGTTTGGGAATTGTTGTGCCGGGACTGAAAAATAGTCATGAAAAATACAGACTTTCACTGAAATCACCCTTTAGCCGAGGACATTGCCGGCCGTAAACGAGGATGGGGGAGTGAACGTCGCGCCGGGGTCCCGGCAGCGGGTGGCGTGGGCATTCGGCTTTCCCGATCACCTCACAAACGCAGTGCAACCACGGCCACCTCTTTCCGATCATGAACAATCTCTCTCTGAAGAAAAAACTCTGGCTTCCGCTAGTGTTCTCCTGGATCGCCCTGCTGGTGCTCTCGATCTGGCATGCCTACCAGACCCGCGACCTGCAGATTGCCGAACGGCAACGCGGTCTGGAAGACGTCACCGAGATGGCCTATACCACCGTCGCCGGCTACGCCAAGCTGGAAGCCGACGGCAAGCTGTCCCGCGAAGACGCACAGAAGGGCGCCATTGCACGCGTGCGCGACCAGCGCTATACCGGTGATGGCTACGCCACCATCGTGGCCGCCGATTCGGTCATCGTGATGCACCCGATCAATAGCAAGCTCGATGGCCGCAACATGATCGATTTCAAGGATGCCAAGGGCAATGCGCTCTACAAGATGATCGCCGCAACCGGCTCCTCGGCCGATGGCAAGGGCTACCTGGAATACTGGTGGCCCCGGCCGGGCAGCGACAAGCCCAGTCCCAAGCTGGGCTTCGTCAAGCGCTTCAAGCCCTGGAACTGGGACCTGATCTGTAGCGTCTATTCCGACGACATCGAGGCCGATTTCCGTCGTGCCCTGATCCAGGCGGTGGTGGTGCTGGTGGTGCTGGGTGTGATCCTGTCGCTGATCGCGGGCCTGGTCTCGCGCAACATCTTCCGCTCCATCGGCGGCGAACCCAGCGAGGCGGCGGAGATGGCGCGCAAGATCGCTGCCGGTGACCTCACCGGCACCATCCGTACCATGGGGGGTGACGACCGCAGCCTGGTGGCGGCCGTGGCCTACACGCGCGACCGTCTGGTCGATACCGTGCACGGCATCAAGGGCGCGACCGAGTCCATCAAGACTTCGGTCGATGAGATCGCCAACGGCAACATGGACCTGTCCAACCGCACCGAGCAGCAGGCCGGTTCGCTGGAAGAAACCGCCTCGGCCATGGAAGAGCTGACCTCCACCGTCAAGCAGAATGCGGCCAATGCCCAGCACGCCAACGAACTGGCGTCCGGTGCGGCCAAGGTAGCGATCCAGGGTGGCGAGGTGGTGGGGCAGGTGGTGCAGACCATGGCCTCCATCAATGAGTCGTCGCGCAAGATCGTGGACATCATCAGTGTGATCGATGGCATCGCCTTCCAGACCAATATCCTGGCGCTGAACGCCGCCGTGGAAGCGGCCCGTGCCGGCGAGCAGGGACGTGGCTTTGCAGTGGTGGCTTCCGAGGTGCGTTCGCTGGCGCAACGCTCGGCGGCGGCAGCCAAGGAAATCAAGCAACTGATCGATGACTCGGTGGGCAAGGTCGACGCCGGGACGCATCTGGTGCAGCAGGCCGGGCAGACCATGCAACAGGTGGTCTCCAGCATCCAGGGCGTCTCGACCGTGGTGCATGAGATCGCAACCGCCAGCCATGAGCAGAGCTCTGGCATCGAGCAGGTGGGCGAGGCCATCACCCAGATGGATGAGACCACCCAGCAGAACGCGGCCCTGGTGGAACAGGCTGCCGCTGCGGCGCAGTCCCTGCAGGAGCAGGCCGACAAGCTGGTGGGCCTGGTGGGCGTGTTCACGCTGGATCGCCCGGCAGGCGCGGTGGCGGCGTCCCGTTCCTCTTCGCTGGTGGTCAAGCGCTGAGGATATCCCTGGCGGCCTGCTGCGGCACCGCAGGCCTTGCGATCAAACCGGGGCGGCGCAGTTCGAAGTGGTGCATGCTGCGCCAATTTGGTTTGTTCGAATAATTAATCTGAAAATCAGGAAATGGCAGCAGGAAATGCTGCAAACCTCGTTTCTCCAGATCAAATACGGCAGCACTTTTTGCCGTCTGTTCTCTACCATGAAGGCCGTTTGGATGCGCTGCAACATGCATCCGGCGGCCTTTTTTCATGGGCCGTCGGGCAGGGTGGCGCTCCTGTTGCCTACCTGGAGTCCGAGATGTCCACCGCCATTGCCACCCCCCATGCCACCCGATCCGCAGCTGCCCGGCAACCGGCCATGAGCCGCCTGTTCCTGGTCTGCGTGGTACTGGCGATCTGCATCTGGGGCGGTAACTGGCCGGTGATGAAGTTCGGCAGCCAGTTCATTCCGCCGCTGTGGTTTGCGGCCAGCCGTTTCCTGTCGGCGGCGTTGCTCAGCTTCGCAATTGCTGCCGTCATCGGCAAGCTGCGCCTGCCCACTCGCCAGGAGTGGCCGGTGGTGATCGGGGTGGGGGTGCTGCAGATGGGCTTGTTCACGGCACTGGTGACCGGCGCCTTGCATTTCGTCATGCCGGGCCGTGCTTCGCTGATCGCCTATGCCACGTCGATCTGGGTGGTGCCGGGCGCCGCGCTGGTGTTGAAGCACAAACTGAACGGCCGGCAATCGCTGGCCACCGTCTGCAGCTATGTGGGGATTGCCGTGATCGTGCTGCCGGCGCTGCTGCATGCGGACCTGCACAGCATGATCGGCTACCTGATGCTGGGCGCGGCCTCGCTGTCGTGGGCCATGAACATCCTGCAGATCAAGCTGACCCCGGGCGTGAAGCTGGACTTCGACCTGCTGCCCTGGCAGACGCTGGTGGCGGCCGTGCCGCTGTGCGTGCTGGCGACGCTGGTCGATGGTGCGCCGACCTTCCTGGCCGACCCGCACTCCTGGGGCGTGATCGCCTATACCGGTCCGCTGGCCACCGCGCTGACCTTCCTGATCGTATTGCAGATGACCCAGCGCCTGTCGCCGGTGACGGTGTCGGTGTGCATGCTGGGCGTGCCGGTGGTGGGCCTGACGCTGTCGTCGCTCATCTTCGGGGAACGTCTCTCCCCCGATCTGTTGCTGGGCATGGGCCTGCTGTGCCTGGGCCTGTTGCTGCCGGCGCTCCCGGCCATGGGTTGGCGCCGCCTGGCCATCAAGGGCTGAAGCTCGACTTCAGCGGTCGGCGAGATAACGCGCGATGCGCTCGCCGAGCAGTTCGCGCAGGGCCCGTACCGTCGGTGACAGGCTCATGCGATGGGTACACACCAGATCCAGTGGTGAGGGTTCGCCCAGATAATCTTCCATCACCGCTTCCAGCTTGCCGCTGCGCAGATCGGCCAGCACGTCCAGGCGCGACTTGTAGGCCAGGCCACGGCCATCGACCGCCCAGCGGTGGACCAGCTCGCCATCGTCGCAGACGCGGTCGCCGCTGACCTGCACCTGGATTGGTGTGCCGTCCTTGAAGAAGGTCCACTGCGAATGCAGCATGTCCGACAGCAGGTAGCGCAGGCAATTGTGCTGGCGCAGGTCAGCCGGCGTGCGCGGGCGTCCATGGCGTGCCAGATAGTCCGGCGAGGCGCACAGCACGCGCCGGTTTTCCGGGGCCAGCGACAGGGCGACCAGGCTGGAATCGTCAGGCGGGCTGTAGCGGATGGCCACCTCTACCGGTTGCCGGAACATGTCGGCCACGCGGTCGCTGATGCGTACCTGCAGGCTGACCGCCGGATGCTGGGCCTGGAATTCGTCGAGCCAGCGACACATCAGGTTGCGGCCGAAATCGGAGGGCACCGATAGCGAGAGATTGCCACCCACCATGCGCCGGCCATGGGCCACCGCGTCGCGCCCGGCGTTGACTTCGGCCAGGGCATTGCGGGCGTATTGCAGGTAGCGTTCGCCATCGGAGGTGAGGCGCAGGCTGCGCGTGGAGCGGGCCAGCAGACGCGCGCCCAGTTCGGCTTCCAGCCGCTTCATGGCGGCGCTGGCCACAGCAGGCGTGACGTCATGCTGGCGGGCAGCGGCGGAGAGGCTGCCGTTGTCGGCAGCGCAGACGAAGATGGCGAGGTCGTCCAGGCGGATCATGGGTGGGCGTCAAGGCAGAGGTGAGATCAGGCGGCTATTTTACTTTCAATTTTTTTTTGAAAATGTTTTTGCCGCGCCGTACTTTTTTGAAAGCGCTTCCTGCCCGATGATGTCATGCAAGCAGCCGTCCCACTGGCATGCCCCCGCATTGTTCAACACCATCGCCAACCCATTCACGCAAGGAAATCCCATGAGCCTGCTCCACGCCGCCCGCAAGCGCCATTCCACCAAGGCCTTCGATCCCAGCCGCAAGATCCCCGAGACCATCATCGCCGAACTGCGCGAACTGCTGCGCCTGGCACCGTCGTCGGTGAACTCCCAGCCCTGGCATTTCGTATTGGCGTCGACCGATGCGGCCAAGGCGCGTATCGGCAAGGCGGCCGAGGCCGGTTATCCGTACAACCTGCCCAAGATCCTCAATGCCTCCCACGTACTGGTGCTGTGTGCCCGCACCGCCATCAGCGAGACGCACCTGGAGGCCTTGCTGGAAAAGGAACAGGCCGATGGCCGCTTCGTCAATGACGAGGCACGCGCCGGCCAGCGCGGCTCGCGCCTGTCGTACAGCAACCTGCATCGCTATGAATTGAAGGATGCCCAGCACTGGATGGAGAAGCAGGTCTATCTGGCCCTGGGCACGCTGCTGCTGGGCGCGGCCGAACTGGAAGTGGATGCGGTGCCGATGGAAGGCTTCAATGCCAAGGTGCTGGACGAGGAACTCGGCCTGCACGCGCAGGGCTTCACCAGCGTGGTCCTGGTTGGCCTGGGCTATAGCGGTGCCGACGATTTCAACGCCAAGCTGCCGAAGTCGCGCCTGGCAGCGGAGACGGTCTTCACCGAACTCTGAGCCGTCTCGCCCTGATCCTCAGACCTGGTTGATCAGGGTATTGGCAGCCTGCTGCAGGGCGGGCAGGATGCGCTCCAGTGCCTGTTCGCGGCTTTCGGCGGCCATCGGGATGCTCAGGCTCAGGGCGCCGATCACCCTGGCATGGCGGTTCTTCAGCGGCACCGCGATGCCGCGCACGCCGGTCTGCAATTGCTGCTCGACCACCGCATAACCGAGCTCCCGGGCCTGGGCGATGAGTTCGTACAGGCGCCCTGGGTCGGTGATGGTATGCGGGGTGAAGGGCGTCATCGCGCAGGTGGCCAGCCAGGCCCGCACCTGCTCTTCCGGTAGCGCACCCAGCATCACGATACCCGGCGAAGCCAGTTGCGCCGGCACCCGTGCGCCCAGCACGAAGCCGGTGGTCATGACGCGGGTGGCGCCGTTGCGGGCGATGAAGACCAGTTCCCAGTCATCGAGCACGCTGGCATAGACGGCTTCGCCGGTGTGGCCGGTGATCTGCTGCAGGTGCGGCTGCAGGATGCGTGGCAGCGGCGCCGAATCGAAATACGACCAGCCCACCTTGAGCACCCGTGGCGTCAGCGCGAAGGTCTTGCCTTCACTGTGCAGGTAGCCGAGATGTTCCAGGGTCAGCAGATAGCGGCGCGCCGCCGTGCGCGACAGCCCGGTGCGGGCAGCCACCTGGGCCGAGGTCATGCGCTGGTTGTCGTAGTCGAACGCTTCCAGTATCAGCAATCCCTTTTCCAGCCCGGCGATCCAGTCGCGGCGCGACAGGCCGCCCGGAGCGGCGTCCATCGATGCGGGTTGATCAGGCGCAGTCATCGGGTCTTCCTCACACCCACATCATCAGCGTATTGGCCGTGGTCTGCAGCGCCGGAACCCCGCGTGCGATGGCATCCTCGCGCGAGCAGGCGGCCAGGTTGGAGGTCACGCTGAGGGCGCCGATCACGCGACCATTGCGGTTCTTGACCGGGATGGCGATACCGCGCATGCCCATCTCGAACTGGTTTTCCGTGATGCCATAGCCCTGCTTGCGCATGGTGACGATCTCCTGGAACAGCGCGGCCTTGTCGGTGACGGCCATATGGGTGTGCGGGATCAGGGTGATGCGCTCCAGATAGGCCTGGATTTCCGCATCCTCACGCGTACCCAGCAGCACCCGGCCGGCGGTGGTGGTATAGGCCGGCAGGCGGGTACCCGGTTCAAAGCCGGCATTGACCAGCTGGGCCGCCGTGACCCGGGTCACATAGACGATCTCGTCGCCATCGAGCAGCGAAAAATTGGTCGATTCCTGCAACTGCTGCGTCAGCCGCTGCAGGAACGGCACCACCGCGCGCGGCACCCGCGCCGATTCCAGATAGGACTGCCCCAGGTTCAGCAGACGCGGCATGAGCCAGAACTTCTTGCCGTCCGAGGCCGCCATGCCGGTGTGTACCAGCGTGAGCAGGTAGCGGCGGGCCGCGCTGCGGGTCAGGCCGACACGCTCGGCCACTTCGCTGGCGCTCAGTTGGGGGGCGTCGCTGGTGAAGGCGGTGATGACATCGAATCCCTTCATCAATCCCTCGATCAGATCACGCTTCTGGATGTCCAGGTCCACCGGGTTTGGGTCGATCATCGTAAAAAAAATCCGAAAATGAGTGATTGGCGAACAAGTTGCGCGATTATCGCACGTTTGACGCCAAATCGGGCTGTCTGTGGGGGTGGTGCTTGGCTATACTCGGCTCCGAGACAAATCATCGGGATCAAGATGAACACCATAGAAAACAATCCTGTCCCCACCAATGCGCTTGGCATCGATGGCATCGAGTTCATCGAATACGCCACCACCGAGCCGCTGGCGCTGGGCGCCGTGCTGGAGCGCATGGGGTTCGAGCAGGTCGGGCGGCATCGCTCGCGCGAAGTGGTGCTGTATTCGCAGGGCGAGATGAACGTGATCGTCAATGCCGACGTGTCGGCCTGGTCCGGCTTCGATCACGAGGTGCAGGCTACCAACCTGAGCGCCATCGCGCTGCGGGTGCGTGACGCCAACGAGGCCTATCGGCGCGTCACCGAACTGGGGGCCTGGGCCATCCCGACCCGGGCCGGGGCGATGGAACTGAACATCCCCGGCGTCCATGGCTGCGGCGACACCATCCTCTATTTCGTCGATCGCTATCGCGATTTCTCCATCTATGACGTGGACTTCAAGCCCTCCAGCCAGGAGCGGCGCAAGACCACCGCACTGGCCGGGCTGCATTTCTTCGGCGTGGTGCAGGCGGTGCGGCCGGAGCGTACCCGTGAGTGGATCGACTTCTACTCCACCCTGATGGGGTTCACGGTGCTGCCGGAAGGGCAGTTCTTCGGCATCCTGCCCAAGGGGACGCTGCTGGCCAGCCCTTGCCGCCAGTTCTACATCCAGTTGGTCGAGCCCCCGGAGGGCACCGAGGATATCCAGTGGGAAGAGGAATTGCTGCGCCTGGGCCTGGGTACGCCGGACGTGCCGCAGGCGGTGCGGCAATTGCAGGAACGTGGCGTGGTCTTCGTCGATCGCGCGCCCACCCAGATCAGCGAGCGCGGTGCGCTCACCCAGCTCTACAAGGGCGGCGTCAGTTTCGAACTGGTGCGCAGCCGGAAAGAACAGAACTAGGATCATGAAGGAAATCACAGGCACCACCCGTATCTTCCCTGTCATCGGCTGGCCGGTGGAACAGGTGAAGGCGCCGACGCTGTTCAACGCCTATTTCAAGCGCCACGACCTGGATGCCCGGGTCATTCCCTTCAAGATCGAACCGGAGCGCTACTGCGAGGCGGTGCGCATGTTCATGAAGACGGCCAATGTGGGCGGTATCTTCGTCTCCATCCCGCACAAGCCGATGACGCTGGAGGCGGTCGAGCAGGCCACGCTGCGCGCGCGCGTGGCCGGCGCCTGCAATGCCGTCTATCGGGATGCCGAGGGCGTGGTCTGGGGCGACCTGATCGATGGCGAAGGCTTCATCCGCGCCCTGGCCCGCACGACGGCCGAACGACCACTGCAGTGGAACCGGACGCGGGCGCTGGTGGTGGGGACCGGTGGCGTCGGTTGCGCCATCGTGGCCTCGCTGGCCGCCCAGGGAGTCGCCGAGATCAGCGTCTTCGATACCAACCGGGCGGGCGCCGAGGCCCTGCTGGCACGGGTCGAGGCGGCCTATCCCGCGACCCGGGTGCGCTTCGCCCAGCCGGACGCCAGCGGCATGGACCTGCTGGTGAACTGCACCCCGCTGGGCATGCATGCCGGCGACCCCATGCCGTTTGCGCTGGAGGGCGTGAGCCCGCAGGCGGTCGTCGCCGATTGCGGCATGAAGATCGAGATGAGCCAGTTGCTGGTGCAGGCCCGGGCCAAGGGCTGCCGCATCCAGAAGGGCAAGGAGATGTTGATCGAGCAGGCGCCGCTGTATCTCGAACTGTTTGGCTGGCCGGATGTTTCGTCCGACGACTTCCGTCATCTGGAGGCTTTATGAATCTCGACAATTTCGGCATGGATACCATTACCTTGCCGGGTGGGCTGGAGTCCAAGCTGCAGGCGTCGAGCGCGGCCGGCTTCACGCAGATCATGCTCTGGTCCCGGGACCTGGTCGGTTATCCCGGCGGGCTGGAGGCGGCCGTGAAGCTGGTGCGCGACAGTGGCGTGCGCGTCACCGGCATCCAGGTGATGCGCGACTATGAGGGCTTGCAGGGAACGCTGCATGACTACAAGGTGGACGTGGCCAAGAACTTGCTGCAGATCTGCAAGGCAGTCGGTGCGCCACTGTTGCTGGTGTGTTCCTCGACCTCGCAGCACGCCAGCGGCGACACTGGCCACATCGCGCGTGACCTGGCCAAGCTGGCCAACCTGGCGGTACCACTGGGCATACGCGTGGGGTTCGAGGCGCTGTCCTGGGGCCGCCACATCAACCAGTACATGCAGGCCTGGGAAGTGGTGGAGATGGCCGATCACGCCAACCTCGGCGTAGTCATCGATTCCTTCCACATCCTCGCCAATCGCGGCGCGCTGGAGGACCTGGATGCCATTCCCGGTCGCCGTATCGTGATGGTGCAATTGTCGGACTTCATGTGGCGCGACATCCGCAGTCCCGAGGAACGGCTGGAGACGGCGCGCCACCTGCGGGTGTTCCCCGGCGAGGGCGAGCACTCGGCCGAACTGTCGGACATGGTGCGGCGCCTGCATCGCGGCGGTTATCGCGGCGATTACAGCTTCGAAGTGTTCAACGATGATTACCTGCAGATGTCGCCGGCGGTGGTGGCGGGACGCGCACACCGTTCGGCCAAGTGGGTCACCGATCAGGTTCTGCGGCGCGGCTTGCGCGTGCGCGAAGCGCTGGTCGCATGAGGCTGGCCGGATCGGCCAACGATAGACGCACACAGATGCGCACAGACGCACATAGATGCAGGCCAGCTCGCCCAACACAAATACAAGAGCGGGCAGGTTTTCCGATGTCGGTCCGCACGACGGCCACATCCACACCCTAGAGGAGACGACATGACAACGCAGCGCCCTTCATCCTGAGCCCCTGCCGGCGCGCCGGCACGGTCCGATTCCCCTTCTTGTATCGCGCATGTCGCCCCGGCGTCGGCAGGGGATGCCTGCGCCCGCAACCAGGGCTGTTCTACCCACCACAACGACAACAGAGATTACCGAGACATGAATATCAGAACCTTGCGGACACCCGTCGCCATGGGCTTGCTGCTGGCTGCGTCGGGAGGCGCGCTGGCACAGAGCGCCAGCAACGTCACCCTCTACGGCACCGTTGACCAGTACCTGGGCTACATGCGCAGCAGCAGTGGCAAGAGCCTGTGGGCGCTCAACGACGGCGCGATCCTGCGCAGTCGCATCGGCATCAAGGGGAGCGAAGACCTGGGGGGCGGCTATGCAGCCACCTTCACGCTGGAAAATGGTTTTGCCGGCGATACCGGCGGGCTGGCCGACAGCAACCGCCTGTTCGACCGTCAGTCCTGGGTCGGCATCAAGACCCCCGAGGCCGGCGAGTTGCGCATCGGTCGCCAGAACAGCGTGCCCTTCTTCATCGGGGGCGCCATCGACTATACCGAGCGCACCACCTACGGTTCCATCATCAATACCTTTGGCGTGCCTTCGCGCTTCGACAATGACCTGTCCTGGAAGTCGCCGCGCTGGGCCGGCTTCCAGTTCGACATCCACTACGCCATGCCGGAGACCGCCGGCGAGGGCCTGGGACGGCGCGGCGTCTATCAGTTTGGCGTGGATTACACCAACGGTCCTTACCGCGCGGGGTATGCCGGCCTGCTGGCAAAACCCAATACCGGCGGTCGCTACGACAACGCGGTGCAATACCACAATGTCTATGCGGACTACGACTATGGCGCCGGCAAGCTCTACCTGGCCTACGTTCGCAGCAACAACACGACCGCCAATGCCAACGGCAACAATGCGGCCACCATTCTCAACAACGTCAGCAATCCCAATAACTTCTTCGCCGGCAATGATCCGAACATCCAGCGTTTCTATAACGTCTACCAGGTCTCGGCGGATTATCGATTGACCCCGCAACTACGCATCGGCGCCCTGTATGGCGTGATGGTTGATACCTCGCACCAGCAGGGCGGCGCGCAGGGTGGCAACGTCGGTGCCTACTACGACCTTTCCAAACGCACCACCCTGTACGGATTCGCCAACTACATGAAGAACCAGTCCAATGCCGGCTGGCGCTTCAGCGGGTCGGCCGGGCCGGGCAGCAACCTGGCCGGGGCCGATATCAATGGCAAGAGCCTGGTCGGCCTGCAGATGGGCATCCTGCATCGCTTCTGACACCATCCCGGCGAGCCGGCCCGCTCCACCGAGGACGGCTTGCCAGGGGCCTGCCCCTATAATCTGCGCTCGCGCAGCCTGGGTGGTGACAGGCCCTGACATCACCAGACGGAGACACCATGCAATCCTCACATACCAACGACCCTACCCAGCAGAGCAAGAAAGCCGCCGCCAGCGGCTGGATCGGCTCGGCGCTGGAGTACTACGATTTCTTCATCTACGCGACGGCGGCTTCGCTGATCTTCCCGCAACTGTTTTTCCCCAAGGGCGACCCCACTACCGCCATCATCGCCTCGCTGGCGACCTATGGCGTGGGCTACGTGGCGCGTCCGATCGGCGCCTTCGTGCTCGGCCACCTGGGCGATACCCATGGCCGCAAGAACGTGCTGCTGTGGTGCATGTTCCTGATGGGGTTTTCCACCATCGGGGTCGGCCTGTTGCCCACCTATGACCAGGTCGGTCTGTGGGCGCCGGCGCTGCTGGTGATCATGCGGCTGGCGCAGGGCTTTGCGGTGGCCGGCGAGATTTCCGGCGCCAGTTCCATGATCCTGGAGCACTCGCCCTTCGGGCGACGCGGCTATTACTCCAGCTTCACCCTGCAGGGGGTGCAGGCCGGGCAGATCCTGGCGGCCGCGGTCTTCCTGCCGCTGGCGCACTACATGCCGGCCGAGCAGTTCAATGTCTGGGGCTGGCGCATTCCCTTCCTGTTGAGTTTCCTGGTCATCATTGCCGGCTGGATCATCCGTCGCACAGTCGAGGAAACGCCGGTCTTCAAGGCCGCCGACCAGCAGCAGGCCAAGCGTCGTTCACCGGTGGTGGAGGCCTTCCGCGATTGCACGCCCAACATGCTGCGCGTGGTCTGCATGGCGTTGATGAACGTGATTCCGGTGGTGGCCACCATCTTCGGCGCGGCCTATGCGGTCCAGCCGGCCTATGGCATCGGTTTCGCCAAGGACGTCTATTTGTGGATTCCCGTGGTGGGCAACATCGTGGCGGTGCTGGTGATCCCCTATGTGGGCAAGCTGTCGGACCGCATCGGCCGTCGTCCGCCGATCATCGTCGGCTCGCTGCTGGCCGGCCTGTTCGCCTTTGCCTACCTGTATGCGATCAGCATCCGCAATGTCCAGCTTGCCTTCGTCATGTCGATCCTGATGTGGGGTGTGGTGTACCAGGGATATAACGCGGTCTTCCCCAGCTTCTATCCGGAACTGTTCCCGGCCCGTGCGCGCGTCTCGGCCATGGCGATTGCCCAGAACGTGGGGACCGCGATCACCGCCATGCTACCGGCCCTGTTTACCGCCGTGGCACCACCGGGATCGAACAACATCTGGCTCACGGTCGGCTGCATTGCCTTCGGCATCACGGTGGTGGCAGCCCTGGCGGCATGGTCGGCGCGCGAGACCTATCGTATTCCGCTGGACAAGCTGGGCGAGGCCGATGCCCAGCCGCTGCCACGCAACGAGTACGATCGCCTGCGCGCCCAGTCGGAACTGGAGGGACGCTACGCCAAGTCGTAAGCGGCGTCGGTGGTTGGCAGTTGCGTTAATGAAAACGCTGTTTCCTGACGGGAACAGCGTTTTTTTTCGTTCATATGCGGTCATCGGCGCAGCATTGGCGCTGCGCCAGGAGCTGTCGTGCAAGGGAAAATACCTTCTCTTTCCGCAATTGAATGCACGCCATAGTCGTGATAATCCCCTTCGTAAAATCGCAGGCGGTACGCTATGGAAGACGTATTTCCACTAGAGGACGTCACCTGATTGTTTTCGACCGAGGGATGCAATGATGATGGGATGGTTCAAGAATCTGAAGATTGCCAAGAAACTGCAGCTGGCATTCCTGGCGGTACTGCTGCTCATGGCGATCCTGGGTGTCTTCTCGATCAGCCAGCTGGCCAAGGTCAAGAACGCGTCCTCGGAAATCTCGCGTGACTGGATGCCTGCGCAGAAGAAGCTGGGCGACATCAAGCTGTACTTCGTGCGCCTGCGGGGCACCGAGTCGCAGCTGGCCATCTACGATGGCGATGTGGAGGCCATGAATGGCCTGATTTCGCGCAGTCAGGCCATCCTGACCGGGCTGGACAAGACCATGAAGGACTACCAGGCCAGCCTGGACACCCCCCAGGAGCGCGAAATCTATCCTCGGGTCGCGGCCCAGATCGCCGAATTCCTGGGCGAGCACAAGAAGATCGTGGCCGCTTTCCTGGCCAAGAACAACAGTGAGGGGCGTGACCTCTTCCTGGGCTATTCCAACAAGCTCTATCCGCAAATCCTGGGTGACCTGGAGAAGCTCATCAAGATCAACCAGGACGGCGGTGATGCCGCCACCGCCGGGGCTGACGACACCTTCGGCAAGTCGCAGGTGGGCGTTCTGGGTTTGCTGATCGCGGCCCTGGCCATCGGCATGGGGCTGGCCCTGTACATGGGGCGCATCATCGCCCGGCCGATGCAGGAGGCGGTGGAGATCGCCCGCCGCGTGGCTGCCGGTGACCTGGCGGCGAAAATCGCCGTGCAGAACCGGGATGAGACGGGGCAGCTGATGGGGGCGCTGCAGACCATGAACGAGGGTCTGCGCCAGGTGGTGGGTGAGGTGCGCAACGGTACCGACAGCATCGCCACGGCCTCCACCGAGATCGCCACCGGCAACCTCGATCTGTCGCACCGTACCGAGCAACAGGCGACCGCCCTCGAAGAGACAGCATCGGCACTGGAAGAATTGACCTCGACCGTCAAGCAGAATACCGACAACGCCCGTCAGGCCAATGAACTGGCCATGGCGGCCTCCGGTGTGGCGGTGCGGGGCGGCAGTGTGGTGGGCCAGGTGGTGGAAACCATGCAGGCCATCGATGAGGCCTCCAACCGCATTGTTGAAATCATCAGCGTCATCGATGGCATCGCCTTCCAGACCAATATCCTGGCCTTGAATGCGGCGGTGGAGGCGGCCCGGGCCGGTGAGCAGGGCCGTGGTTTTGCGGTGGTGGCGTCGGAAGTGCGATCGCTGGCGCAGCGTTCGGCCTCGGCTGCCAAGGAAATCAAGCAACTGATCGACGACTCGGTCAGCAAGGTCGGTGCCGGTACCTCGCTGGTGCGTCAGGCCGGGGCCACCATGTCGGAAGTGGTGGAAAGCGTCAAGCGGGTGACCGACGTGGTCTCGGAAATCTCCGCCGCCAGCAACGAGCAGAGCGTGGGCATTGACGAGATCAACCGCGCGGTGGCCCAGATGGACGAAGTGACCCAGCAGAACGCGGCGCTGGTGGAGCAGGCCGCCGCAGCCGCGCAATCCATGCAGGAGCAAGCCGCCAGGCTGGCATCCACGGTCAGCGTGTTCAAGCTGCGCTGAGCCTGCCGTCTGGCAGCTCAGGCCGGGCCGGGTGGTCTGGCGTCCTGCTGTTGCTGTCGCAGCTGATCGTCGGCCGTCTGCCGTTGCGCGGGCGGCAGAGGCATTTTCCTTTGCAGCTGGGCCTTCACTTTCTCGCGCATCTCACTGAAGACATCCATCTCCAGCAGCGCAGTGCGCCTGAGCAGCTTTTCCATCAGCTTGCGCTGTCTGGCGGTCATCTGGGCCGAAGACGTGTCTGTCCCGATGCGGTCGGTGAGGCTGCTCTGCAATTCCTCGGCCAGGCGCTGCCTGGCCTCCCCGGACAGCTTGACCACCGTCGAGGCGGCATTGGGTGCCACGCTGTCTTGCGCGGCGTCGCTGGCCGCTGCCTGATCGGCGGCCGCCGGTAATGCGAGCTCCCCAGTGTTTGTCGTGCTTGCCGTGGTTGTTGTTCTTGCAATCTGCATGATCGTCTCGCCAGGAATTCGATTCCGGTATTATCGGCGGCCAATCGTCCCGCTGAAGCCGATGTCAGGAAGTTTACCTGCCCAAAGGTGCAACTTTTGGGCTGTATGACAACCTTAGTCATATCGTGGGCGAACGTATAATGCGTGAAAACTCATTAATCCTTCGCACAATAAAAAATTCGAGCATCCATCCACATGAGCGATCACCAGCAGCCCCATCCATCCGCCCCCGTCCGGACCCATCGGCCCAGCCGCATCCCCCTGATCAGTACGGGGATTGCCGGGTTTGACGAGATCCTGGGTGGCGGTCTGCCAGCGGGTAGCCTGTATCTGATCCAGGGGCTGGCCGGCAGCGGCAAGACCACGCTGGCCTCGCAGGTGGGCTTTGCCCAGGCGCGCGGCGGCAGCAAGGTGATGCTGTTGACGCTCATTGCCGAATCGCACGCCAAGATGCTCAATCATGTGAGCAATTTTGATTTCTTCGATGAGAGCCTGGTCGGCGAGCAGATGCAGATGCTCAGCGGCTATGGCGCGCTGGCCAGCGAGGGCTTGCGTGGCCTGTTGCGGCTGATCAGTGCCGAACTGAATCGTCATCGTCCGGCCATGCTGATCATCGACGGCTTCCGCTCGGTGCGCGATTCGGGGCCGTCGGACCTGAATCTCTCGGAATTCATGCATTCGCTCAATGCCCTGGTCTTCGCCATGAATTGCACCACCATCCTGCTTTCCCCGGTGGAGGGCAACATGCCCGAGTCCGAGAACACCCTGGTGGACGGTGTCATCGAGCTGAGCCAGCACGAGTCGGGCATGCAGCTGGTGCGCGAGATCAAGGTGTTCAAGCTGCGCGGCGCCAATCACCTGCTGGGCAAGCATGTGTTCGAAATCAACCAGAGCGGGGTCGAGATCTTCCCCCGCTTCGAGGCCACCGCCACCCGCGCCGGCAAGGTCCCGGGCACCTCGGACCGCTATGTCAGCGTGGGCATCCCTTCCTGGGACAAGTGCATCGGCGGTGGCGTGGTCAGTGGTTCCCTGACCTGCCTGCTGGGCAGCCCCGGGGTGGGCAAGACCCTGATGGGCCTGCATTTCATCGAGCAGGGATTGAAGGATGACCAGCAGTGCCTGATCCTGGGTTTCTACGAATCCCCCGAGCGTCTGCTGGCCAAGGCCCGCAAGGCCGGCATGCCCATGGAACAGCATATCGAGAGCGGTGCCCTGCAGATGATGTGGCAGCTGCCGCTGGAAATGCTGTGCGACGACCTGGCCAAGCGCATGCTGGACAACATCTCCAGTCGTGGCGTGACGCGCCTGCTGATCGATGGCGTCGACGGCCTGCGCAGCATCGTGGTGCAGCAGCAGCGCGTACGGCCCTTCCTGGTGGCGCTGACCAACGAACTGCGGGCGCGGGGCGTGACCACCTTCATCACCGAGCAACTGCCGTATTTCCGCGAATCACGGCCCCAGGTCGACCCCAGCTCCTCGCAGCTGTATGAAAACATGATGTTGCTGGAGTACGTGGTCCAGCACGATGTCAGCCGTCGCCAGATTTCAGTGATGAAACTGCGCGAAAACGGCTATGACGGCGCCAGCCGGCTGATGAACATTTCGGATGCCGGCATTGAGATCGATGGCCTGGTCTCCCCCTCTACCGCGCCGGTTGCGGATGGACGTTGACCATGTCCGGCGTGTCATCTGCACCAACGGCGGCATTGCCGCTACTGTTGATCGTCGACGATGAGATCGATATCACCGATACCTATTCCATGCTGCTGGAGCTGCATGGATACCGGGTGGTGACCGCTCAGCATGGCGCCGATGCGCTGGTCAAGGCGCAGCAGGAATGGCCAGATCTGGTCATCTCGGATTGCATGATGCCGGTCATGAATGGGCTGGAGCTGTGCGCCGCGCTGCGCGCCTTGCCTGGCGGACAGAGCTTGCCGGTCATCCTGTGCAGCGGGGCGCCGGAGCGTCACGATCTGTCGCAATCCAGTCACAACCTGTTCCTGCGCAAGCCCGTCTTCTTCGACCGCCTGCTGGAAGAAATCCAGCGCCTGCTGCCTTCCTCTCCCTGATCCCCTCGGGCTGCCCGTCCTACGGCCGAGCTTGGCCGGGCGCGGGTCGGCCACGCTTTTGCTCTCCCTGACATCGACGTTTTCCCCCTGCGTGAAGGCCATGCAGGGAGCGCCTCGTCGTATTGTGCGCATGGCCAGGCGGCAATGTTGTCGAGAGTTTCAGGAATTTCCTGATATCCCGATTCTTCGCCAACCATCACCATCAGTCACAACAAGTCACCGTGACATCGTGTACGGGATGAATGACAGGAGGGATGTTGTGGCAAACAGCGACAAGCAAACGACCGTACTGGTCGTCGAAGACCATGCAGACTCGCGCGAAATGCTGTGCGAACTGCTGCGCCAAGGGGGATTGACGGTCATGGCGGCGGCCGACGGGGTGGACGCCATCGCCATGATGCAGGCCGCCACGCCGGCGCTGGTGCTGACCGATCTGCGCATGCCGCGCATGGATGGCATGGAGCTGGCGCGCTATATCAAGTCGCATGAGCGCTATGGCCATATCCCGGTGGTATTGATCAGCGCGCACCTGCCTGCGGCCAGTGCCCGCATTCCCACCATTGCTGCCTTTCTTCTCAAGCCTTGCTCGGTCGACCACCTCCTGGGAACCGTCACCGGGCTACTGCGCCAAAGCGCGCAAAGCCAGGCGCAGCGGAGTTTTCAGGGCTGAGGGGTCTGCGAGTTTTTATGATTTTATGCGCAGATATTTTCTGTATAACGTTGTGATTATGGAAAGCATCTCCCTGCCTGCAGGTGGGCCCGGATGCACGTACGGAACAGTACGCGGGGGATGCTCCGGAAGTCATAAAAACAGTTTTCATCCGGAACGCTAGAGTATGAAAGTATTAATTGTTGAAAGCGATCTCGAGTGGCGCAATTCGCTGAACGCGCATGTGGGGGAGTTGGGGTATGAAATCTCGGTCTGTTCCGCATTGGGACAGGCGCGGGATATCCTCAGGAGCCGCCAGCCCGACATCCTGTTATCCGACGTCGGTCTGCCTGACGGTAGCCTGATGCCCGAACTGGCTTCGCTGCGCCAGCATTTCCCGTCCATGGGCATCATCGTTTTGACCGCTGCCAGCCGCAGCGAAGAACGGGTGCGCTGCATGAGCGACGGCGCCGACTATACCCTGGCCAAGCCGGTCAAGCTGGACGAAGTCTCGGCCACCCTGACGGCCCTGGCGCGCCGCATGAAGACGGCGCCGCACCAGAGTTCGCCGCAGTCGGAGACCTGGGCCTTCCATCGCCGCTCGGGGCGCCTCTCCCGCAATGGGGCGGTGGCCCTGCAATTCACCGACAAGGAGAGCACCGCCCTGGCGGCTCTGCTGCAGAGTCCGAATTATCCGGTGTCGCATGGCCAGCTGTTCGACCTGCTGCGCTCCGGTGGCGAAGAGTACGACGCCCACCGCATCGACGCACTGATCTACCGTGTGCGGCAGAAATTGCGCTCGTTGCCGGAGTCGCCCATGCAGATCCGCAACATCTACGGCGAAGGCTTCCTGATGCTGCGTCGCAGTTCGTCGGTCGATATCGTGCTGGAATCCTGACCTGCCTATCGGTGGCCGGCTCGCAACAGTGCCGGTACCACCTGCTTTTGCGGGCGAACTGCCTGCTAGTACGTTCATATTAGAAGCTCGCATTGCGAATATATTGCAATGCGGGCTTTTTGCCTTCTGCAGTACTCCCAACGTGCCACCGCCGCTGATGCTGCGCAGCTTTCCAGTCACGGCAAGAAATGCTGCGCCGCGAAAGTTTTGCCGCTTTCGGGTATCATTAAGTCAGTTTCGACGCTAAATCGTATATCTCTACTCTACGTTTTTTGCTGAATCTGTCCTGCGCAGACATGCCGTCTGCGGCCACCCGACCGAAAAGATGAAGCAGGCCATCCGGCCCGCTGCGCCATTCCCATGCACATCGTGCAGCGGCGCAGTCGCGCCGGATGTCTGCTTTGCCGTTAGTGAACCATCATGACCACTTCCGCTGAATTTACCGGGGCCTTGAACGAGTCCCAGCATCGCCCTCTCACTTCCTCCGACTATCGCACCCTGGGCCTGTCGGCCCTGGGCGGCACGCTGGAGTTCTACGACTTCGTCATCTATGTGTTCTTTGCCGCCGTCGTCGGCAAGCTGTTCTTCCCGGCCGACATGCCGGAATGGCTGCGCATGCTGCAGACCTTCGGCATCTTCGCTGCGGGCTACCTGGCGCGTCCGGTGGGCGGCATCATCATCGCCCACTACGGCGACGTGATCGGCCGCAAGCGCATGTTCACGCTGTCGATCTTCCTGATGGCCGTGCCCACGCTGGTGATCGGTCTGTTGCCGACCTATGCCAGCATCGGCGTGGCCGCGCCCATCCTGCTGCTGTTGATGCGCACCCTGCAGGGTGCGGCCATCGGCGGCGAGATGCCCGGCGCCTGGGTGTTCGTGGCCGAGCACGTCCCGGCCAACCGCTACAGCTTCGGCGTCGGCTCGCTGACTGCCGGCATCACCGGCGGCATCCTGCTGGGTTCGCTGATGGGCATCTTCATCAACAGCGTCTATGCACCGGCCGAGGTGGCGGGTTACGCCTGGCGCATCCCCTTCATCCTGGGCGGCGTGTTCGGCCTGGTGTCGGTCTACCTGCGTCGCTACCTGGAAGAAACGCCGGTGTTCCGCGAGCTGGCCGCGCGCCGCAAGCAATCCACCGAACTGCCGCTCAAGACCGTGCTGCGCGAGCACCGCGCCGCCAGCATGCTGACCGCCGGCATGACCTGGTGCCTGTCGGGTGCCGTGGTGGTGGTGATCCTGATGACCCCGTCCTACCTGCAGACCGTGCATCACCTGCCAGCCAAGCCGGTGATGCAGGCCAACTGCGCCGGTACCCTGATGCTGACCATCGGCTGCCTGGCCATCGGCTGGCTGTGCGACCGCATCGGCACCCGCGCCAGCATGATCATCGGCTGGGGTGGCCTGGGCTTGTCCACCTGGTGGTTCTACGGCCAGCTGCCGGGCTCGCCCGAGTCGCTGATCTGGGGCTATGCGCTGGTGGGCCTGTTCGTGGGCAGCATCTCGCTGACCCCGATCGTCTCGACCCGCGCCTTCCCGCCGGCGGTGCGCTTCACCGGCCTGTCTTTCGCCTACAACATGGCCTATGCCATCTTCGGTGGCCTGACCCCGGTGCTGATCTCGCTGTGGATCAAGGCTGACCCGCAAGGTCCGGCGTTGTACGTGATCGGTCTGTCCATCCTGGGCGTGCTGCTGGCCTTCGTGCCGATGAGCAGCAAGGGCTACCGCGCCTGATCCGCACTTCGACATCCTGACGCCACCAGGCCCGGTGACCGCAAGGCACCGGGCCTGGTCGTTTTTGTGGATGGCTCGCGTACAATGCCGGCACCGTTGGCCGTCCCCGATCCGTCGACCATGCCCCCTTTGCCCCGTTGCGCCGGCTGGCGCTCCCTTCTCTTGCTCGTGCTGGCCGTGCTGCTGGCCTCCTGTTCACGCCAGCCCGCCGCCGAGGTCGGGCTGGCCCAGGATGTCTATGTCTGGCAGCGCCAGTGGACGCCCGCGCTGCGCAACGCCCTGTCGGCCTCCAATGCCCATGTGGCGCGCTGGCATGTGCTGGCCGCCGAGCTGGGCGCCTCCGGTGGCTGGATCGACATCCAGCCCGACGCCGCACTGCTGGCCGGTACCGGTCGGCCGCTGCTGATGACGGTGCGCATCAATGGCCAGTTGGCGCGCTTCGATGGTGCCGCCATCCAGACCCATCTGCTGGAACTGGTCGACGCCTGGCGCCAGCGCGGATTGCAGCCGGCCGCGCTGGAAATCGACTATGACTGCGCCACCGCACGCCTGCCCGAATACACCGCCTTCCTGCGCAGCCTCAAGACGCGCATCGCCCCGCTGGACCTGACCGTGACCGCCTTGCCCACCTGGCTGGCCAGCCCGCGCCTGGCCGATCTGCTGGCTGTTGCTGACGCATCCACATTGCAGGTGCACGCCGTGCAGGACCCGCGCCTGGGCCTGTTCGATGCCGAGCGCGCCCAGGACTGGATGCAGCAATATGCCCAGCGCACCCGTCGCCCCTGGCACGTGGCCTTGCCGGCCTATGGATCGCGGGTGGTCTGGAACGGGCAGGGCAGGATCGCCGCCGTCGAGAGCGAGTCGGCGCTGCTGGTCGGTGGCGTGGCGCAGGAGCTCATGGCCGAGCCACGCACCATGGCGCGCTTCGTCACGCAGTTGGAAAAAGCGCCACCGGCGGGCCTGGCCGGCATCGTCTGGTTCCGCCTGCCGACCGGGGACGATCGTCGCGCCTGGAGCCTGTCGACCTGGATCGCCGTCCTGCAGCGCAAGCCGCTCCAGGAGGGCCTGGCGGTGCAACTGGTGGCCGCCCAGCCCGGCCAGCCTGCACGCGACATCCGCCTGGACAATGCCGGCAATGCCGACGCCCCCTTGCCGCTGCGCATACGGGTGCGCCAGGGATATCCGTCACCGGCCGGACCGGTCGGGAACACCTGCACCGCTGACGGCATCAATGGCTACACGCTGGAAAACGATGCGCAGGGACGTTACCTGCGCCTGAGCCAGGCTGGCCTGCTACGCGCCGGTGCCAGTCGCACCATCGGGTGGTTGCGCTGCGACGATGCGGCCGCCCCGGATATCACACTGGAAATGGGATCCTGATGAAACGAAGCAACCCGGCCGTCCGCGTTGCCTGCGCACTGAGCGGACTGCTGGTCCTGGGCGCGGCCACGGTAGTGGCCTGTGGCCCGGACTTCCCGCTGCAGCTGCTGGACGACCGCGCCGGCAGCCTGCGCAACACCCCCGCCAATTCCTTCACCTGGGAGACCGCTCATCTGGTGACTGCGACCGACCGGCTGCAGGCCGACGAGGGCAGTGGCTATGAGCAGGCCAGTGGCAGTCCCGATGATCCGCGTTCGCTGCGCATGCTGGAGAAGGGCCAGCTGGACGCCACGCAATGGGCCGCGCTGCAGGCCATGCGCGCCGCCTCCGATGGTGAGGCCGCCTATGCCGCCGGTGCTGCGCTGCCGCCAGCGATCCGGCTCTACACTGCCGGCGCCCAGGATTTCCGTCACAACGCACTGGAACCGGCACGCCAGCGCTTCGAGGCCGTGCTGGCCTTGCCGCCGGCGCAGGCCAGCGAGCGTGCCGTGTGGGCGGCCTACATGCTGGGTCGCCTGCATGCCACGCAAGGCCAGCGGGCACAGGCCATCGCCAGTTTCGACAAGGCCCGCACCCTGGCGGCAGCGGGCGCGCCCGATCCGCTGGGGCTGGCGGTGGCCAGTTATGGCGAACAGGCGAGGCTGTTGCTGGTCGGCGCGGCGGGCGCCTGCAACTGGTCCGATTTCAACGAGGGCCGCGACTGTGGCGAGAGCATCCCGCCGGCCGATTTGAAGCAGGCCATCCGGTTGTACGCGGAGCAGGCTGCGCGCGGCTCCTATAGCGCGCCCTCCTCGCTGCAGGCGCTGGCCGCGTGGAGCCTGGCGCGCCCGGCGATTACCATGGCCCTCATCGATGATGCGGTCGCCCAGAAGCTGCTGGTGGCCTATGCGCTGGCGCGCGTGGGCGATGTCAGCGAAGGCCCGCAGATGGCCGGTAGTGACTACGACCCGGGCGCAGCCGGTAGCGGCTCCTCCGGTTATGCCGATGCCGCCCGCGGCAGCCGCATCCAGCCCAATCCGGTGCTGGTGAACCTGGTCGATGCCCTGCGCCGGCGTGGTCTGGAAAAGATCGCCGGGGCCGATCGCGTGGCTGCCCTGGCCTATCGCACCGGTCGGTATGACCTCGCGGCCTCGCTGGCCGGCCGGCAGGAGTCGGCGTTGGCCTGGTGGGTACGCGCCAAGCTGGCGCTGCGCCAGGGCGACAACGACGGCGCAGCGCAGGCCTATGCGCGTGCCGCGCAGGGATTCCCGCGCAACGATGCCAGCGTGGAACCGGGCAATGCCAATCTGCTGGTCGGCGAGCAGGGCGTGCTGACGCTCTCACGCGGGCAGTACGTGGAAGCGCTGGCGCAATTCCACCGCGCCGCCCGCCAGACCGCCCAGGCCGGCGGCAACGGATTCGCCGCCTACATTGACTATTACAACGACCTGGCCTACGTCGCAGAACGGGTGCTGACCACCGACGAATTGAAGACCTATGTGGATGCCCACGCCCCGGCTTCGCCCATGCCGGCACCGGAAGCGGTCGCCAAGGCAGCGGCGCAGCAGGAACCCGGCCGGCAGTCCCTGCGCTGGGTCGCGGTGGGCTTGTCGGCGGTCACGGTGGAAGACCGTCTGCGCCAACTGTTGGCGCGCCGTCTGGTGCGCGAGGGCAGGGTGGAAGCATCACTGGCCTACTTCCCCGATGAACGCGATGAGCGTTTCGTCGACAGCAGCTTCGACGACAACGGCAAGGAACTGCCGGTGACCTGGCGGGTACGCGCCAAGGCACGCGACTATGGCCAGGCGCTGGAGCGCGGGCAGCATGCCTGGCGCGCCAACAGTCGCGCCCAGGGCTGGTACGAGGCGGCCGTGATTGCGCGGCGTCAGGGCATGGAGATCATGGGATACGAACAGGGACCGGACTTCGCCGTCTATGGCGGCAGCTACCCCTGGGGCGCCGGACGTGGTGCAGCCCCGTATGGCGACGAGAACAGACCGCTTCCGACCACGCCCCAGTCACGAGCCCAGGCCGACCTGCCCGGGCCGCTGGTGACCGAGGGTGAGCGCCAGCGCTATGCCGCCAGTGAAGCCAAGCCCTACAAGCGCTTCCACTACCGCGACATCGCAGCGGGCTACGCCATGAAGGCGGCCGACGAACTGCCGCCGCGCTCGCAAGCCTTCGCGGCGGTGCTGTGCCAGGGTGTGAATTTCGTGTATTACGACCCGCCGCGTGCCAAGCAGCTTTATCTTCGCTATGTGCGGCAGGGTGCGGCCGTGCCGTTCTCGGCGGACTTTGGGCAACACTGCGCAGAACCGGACTTTGCCGCAGCGGCGCGCTTCCCGTATCAACAGGCCTGGCGCAGTACACGGCAGTGGGTGAGCCAGCATCGCGCGCTCAGCGCGGCGCTGTTGCTGGTCATCGTGGTCGGTGGTGGATGGAGCGTGGCGCAGTGGCGTCGCCGCCGCCGCGCCGGAAGTGCGGAAACAGGAATTAGTTGACCAGTTCGCGCTTGAGTTCGGAAATGAGGGCTGGATTCAGCGGCCCCGCGCACAGGAAGGCAGGCCATTGTCCCTTCACCAGATCCATCTCCCGCTCATCGCGGCAGAGCAGGATCACCGGCACATCGGCCAGCGTGTCCTGTGCCTTGAGGTAGTGCGCCAGGCGCAGGCCGCTCATGCCTTCCATGGCCAGCTGGGCCAGCACCAAGTCGGGCCGGTCCAGGGCGATGTGCTCGATGGCATCGTTGCCGCTGCCGGCGATCTGGATATCGATGTCGTTGATGGCCAGCCACTCGGTCAGCGCGCGGCTGACTTCGGGTTGGGAAGTGGCGATCAGGGCGGTCTTGTGCATGAGGGGCTCTCGCGATGGTCGTTGGACAAGCTCATCATGCCCCGATGGCAACACTGTCGCCATCGGGGTTTTCCTGAGGCCATCTCACCCATCCTCACGCTCTCTCACAGCGATCCCCGCAGCGACAGGCTCAGGTATTGACGATCTCGCCCCCGTTGGGATGCAGCACCTGCCCGGTCATGTACGAAGCGCCTTCGGTGGCCAGGAACACGTACGCCGGCGCCACTTCGTCCGGCTGCCCGGGGCGGCCCAGTGGCACGTTCTTGCCGAAGCTGGCGACTTCTTCCGCACTGAAGCTGGAGGGGATCAGCGGGGTCCAGATCGGCCCCGGGGCCACGGCGTTGACGTGGATGCCGGCGGGCGCCAGCTGCTGCGACAGCGAGCGCGTGAAGGCCACGATCGCGCCCTTGGTGGCGGCATAGTCCACCAGATGCTTGCTGCCACGATAGGCCGTCACCGAAGTGGTATTGATGATGCGCGCGCCCCGGGTGAGGAAGGGCATGGCTTCCTTGACCATGTAGAACATCGAGAAAATGTTGGTGCGGAAGGTATGCTCCAGCTGCTCAGGCGAGATCTGCTCGATGCTGTCGGCCGGATACTGCTGGGCCGCATTGTTGACCAGCACATCCAGACGGCCATAGGCATCCATCACCGAACGCACGGCACGGCGGCAGAACTCGGGCGACCCGACGTCGCCGGGCAGCAGCAGGCAGGGCGCATCCAGTGCCTGGACATCCTGCTGGGTCCGGCGTGCGTCTTCTTCCTCATCCAGATAGACGATGGCCAGCTTGGCCCCTTCCCGCGCATAGGCCAGGGCGACGGCGCGTCCGATACCGCTGTCGCCGCCGGTGATCAGGGCCACCTTTCCCGCCAGCCTTCGTCCGGGTTCGCCGGCCGGTGCGCTTTGCGGGCGGGGTTGCATCTGCTGTTCGTCACCCGGTTGCCGGGATTGCTGTTGGGCAGGAATGCCTGCGGGTTTGCTATCGCTCATGCGGACCTCCATGTTGAACGCACATGGTAGGCGGGTGGGATGCTGCGGTATGTAGGTGCGCGCCGGGATCCGCGCCCGGTCCCTGGCCGACGCCGATGCCGGAAGCACTGAAGCTGAGCTCAGTGCACGAAGCCGCCCTTGATGAAGCGTACCGGTTCGGCGTCCATGGCGGCGATCAACTGGTCGATGCCGCTGGCATCGGCTGGCCCCGCGCCGGTCGGCGTCGCTGCGCCAGCCAGGGGCGAGCGGCACAGCATGTCGCTTTGCGACCAGGCGCCACCGCTGCTGCGGGCGCGCAGCCAGCCATCCCGGTCGGCGATCAGTTCGGTGCCGGGCAGGCGTTCTTCGGCAATCCCGGTGACGATGGCAATGGCACGCAGGGCGCTGGCGTCGGTGCTGCTGCAATCGATGGCACCGACCGCCCCGGTGGAACCGCCGGTGGCTGCGCCCAGCAATACCGATTGCAGCCGTGGGTCCTCGCCCGGAACATCGTTCGCGCCCGCGGCCCCCACCACCAGGCGGATGCGCTGCCCTTGCCACTGGCGCAGGTGGGTCACCGCTGAGCGCCGGCAGCCCACGGCCAGGTCGGGCAAGGCGACCGGGCGCGGCCAGCTGCCGGTGTCGCGGAGGGCGACGCCGGCAGCATTGGCTTTCATGTAATCGATCAGTGCCCAGCGTTCTTCCACGCTGGTGCGCTCGGCAAAGCCCGGCATCTGCCCCTTTCCATGGCGCAGGCTCCAGTAGAGATCGCCGTCAAAACGCCGCCACAGCAGACCGCTGGACAGATTGGGCGGTGCCACCGGCAGTGACAATGCCAGCGGGGTATTGCCGCGTCCGTCCGCACCGTGGCAGGCCAGGCACTGGCTGCGATAGAGCTGTTCGCCGCGCACGATGCTGGCGGCCGTAGAGGCATGGGGAGCGCTCTGGAAGCTGGTCGGGGTGGCTGCCGTGGTGATCAGGCTGGCATCGGGCCAGGGCGCAAACCAGGTCAGGACGACGGCCAGCGCCAACAGCAGCCAGCGGCGACGGCGCCAGAACAGCGCCAGGCACAGCAATAGCAGCGCCCCGCCCAGCCAGGCCAGTGCCAGCAGCAAGGCACGCGCCACGCTGCGGTCGATCAGCATCACCTCGCCCGACAGGCGCAGGGCAAACGGCCAGGCGGGCTGGCCGTCGAGTTGCGGAGCCAGATGCAACCAGGCGAGCACTTGCAGCAAGCCTTGCTGCAGCCCCTGCATGGCTTGCAGCATGAGGTTCAGGCAGGCGTCCCAGTCGAACTGCAGGCGACTCATCGCGGTGTCTTACCAGCTGTCATCCAGTCCCAGGTGGCGCAAGGCCTCGTGTCGCAACTGCGCCAGCAGCGGATCCCCGCGATGGCGCGGATAGGGCAGGTCGACCTTGATCTCGGCGTGGATGGCGGCCGGCCGCTGGCCGAACACGATCACCCGTTGCGCCAGGAACAGCGCCTCTTCCACGTCGTGCGTGACCAGCAGTGCCGAGAAGCGACGTCGTTGCCACAGGGCCACCAGTTCGCTCTGCATGGCCAGGCGGGTGAGCGAATCGAGCTTGCCCAACGGTTCGTCCAGTACCAGCAGTTGCGGATCGTTGACCAGCGCCCGCGCCAGGGCCACGCGCTGGGCCATGCCGCCGGAGAGCTGATGCGGGAAGGCGTCGGCGAATTCATCCAGGCCCACCAGCGCCAACGCATCGTCCACGCGATGACGCTGTTGTTTCAGCAAGCCGCGTGCCTGCAGGCCCAGGGCGACGTTGTCCCACACCGTGCGCCAGGGGTAGAGCGTCGGGTCCTGGAACACCACGATGCGCGAAGGATCGGGCCGGGTGATGGGCTGCCCATCCTGCAGGATGCGGCCGGTGGTGGCCGGTTCCAGCCCGGCCACCAGGCGCAGCAGGGTGGACTTGCCGCAGCCGCTGGGACCGAGCAGGGCCACGAATTCTCCGGGCGCGACGGTCAGCGAGATATCGTCCAGCACCTGCAGCAGGCCTTGCCCCCCTTTTCGCTCGAACCAGTGGCTGACCTGGGCGATGTCGATGTGGGCGCCGGCAGTGCCGGTCTCGGCCTCGGCGGCGGTAAGGGTGGTGTTCACGGCGGATGGGGTGCTTACCATTTGACGGTTCCTTTCTGCCATGACAGGGCGTGGTCGCGTACCTTGAACAGGAGCGTGATCAGGCCCGAGCACAACACGGCCATCACGAACAGCGCTGCATACATGTTGCTGTAGGCGGCCCAGCCTTGCGCCCATTGCAGATACCATCCCAGACCGGCCTTCACGCCCATCATCTCGGCGGTCACCAGTACCGAGAAGGACGCACCGAGGCCCATGAACAGTCCGACGAAGACCTGCGGCAGTGCTGCCGGTATGGCCACCCGCAGCACCAGGAAGCTTTCCGATGCGCCCAGCGTGCGGGCCACGTCGTAATAGCTCTTGTTGACGGCGGCCACGCCCGACCAGGTCAGCACCGCAATCGGGAAGAAGCTGGCCAGCGCGATCAGGAACACCGCCGCAGCATAGCTGGACGGCGCGAAGAAGAAGGCCAGCGGCAGCAGTGCCGAGGCCGGTACCGGTCCCAGGAAACGCAGCACCGGATGCACCCAGTAGCCGGCGATGCGCGACCATCCTATCCACACCCCGACCAGGAAGCCGACCAGTGCACCGCTGGCGAATCCATGGGCCAGCAGCCGCAGCGAATGGGCGGTGGAGAGCCCCAGACGCGGCCAATCCTCGCCATAGACTTCGATGAGTGCCTGGGGCGGAGCAAAGAAGGGCGTCGGCAGCAGGCCCAGCTTGGCCGTGAGGATCTCCCACACCAGCAGCAGCAACGGCAGGGCCACCAGCCATTGGCCGGCAGGACGCAGCAGATGCACCAGGCGCGCGGTAAAGCTGCCGCCGGCCGCCAGCAGTTCCAGCACGCCGGCGATCACCAGGGCCACGTAGCCGAATTCATCGGTGTAGGCCCAGTCGGAAAATCCCACTTCCTTGTTCGGCCATTGCAATACCAGTGCGCCCAGTGCCAGCCAGGTCACGGCGGCCAGCAGGCCGCTGCGCCACAGGGTGGCCCGTGGCGTAGCCGATAGCCGCGCGGGTGACGATGGTGGCGATGCGGATTGGGAGGCAGATCCGGCCTGGTGCGGCAGGCTGTCGGTGGTGGTGGTCATGTCATGCTCCGGTTGGAATGGATGGAAGACGCTCAGGCCAGCACATCCACCGTCACGTGACTGGCGAAGCGCGCCGGGTCGGTGCTCTTCTTGAGCACGCCGGCGGTGTGGAAGTCGCGTGCGAAATATTCCACTTCGGAGCGCAGCACGGAGCCGGTCGGATGGTTGTGATAGGTCAGGTCGGTCAGCAGGGCGCGCAGGTCTTCCACCGGGATCTTGGGCGAATACTTGGCGTACAGCTTGGCGGCCTCATTGGGATTTTCGGCCACGTATTCGGAGGCCTGGATGATGGAGCGCACCACGGCCGCAGCGGCGGGACGGTTGTTGCGCACGAATTCGCCGCGGGCGCCGGTGATGCAGCAGATCTTGTCCTTGTATTCGCCCGTGGCGTTGTTGCCGATCTCGGCAAAGACGCCGCGGTTGCGCTTTTCGATCAGATAGAGATTGGGGTCGCCATCGGCGATGGCCTGGATCTCGCCCTTCTTGACCGCCACGTCCAGCAGATCGGCAGGGTAGACGCGCCATTCCACGTCTTTTTCCACGTTCACGCCGCGCTTGGCCAGGTGGATGGCAAAGAAGTTCTTGGCCGGGCTGTTGATGTCGGACACCCCGATGGTCTTGCCCTTGAGTTGCTTCCAGTCGGAAACGCCGGCTTCCTTCACCCCCAGCATGCGCAGGCAACCGCCGTGGGCCGAGCCGATTACCTTGACGTCGAAACCGGATTCGAGCGGCTTCAACCAGCGGTGGATCAGGCCGACGCCGACATCGGCCTTGCCGGTGGCCAAGGCTTCCAGCAACTGGTCGGTGGATCCGCCCCAGTTGAGCAGTTCGACCTGCAGATTGTTCTGTTCGAAAAAGCCTTTTTCCTGCGCCACCACCACCGGCGAGAGGCAGAAGGCGACCTGGCTCCAGGCGAAGGTGACCTTCTGTGGCGGCCCCGCCGACCAGGCCTGACGGGCAGCCAGCGTGCCGCCGAGGCCGGCCAGGGCAGCAGCGCCACCGGCGCGCAGCAGGGAGCGGCGCACGTGGCTGGGTTGTTCTTCTTGTTCGGACAGCAGCAGGTCTTGGGTCATGATGGTGGGCTCCGCAGGTGGAAAGGATGGGCGTGGCTGGTGCAGGCAGAGCCCCCCAGCATGTGCAGAACGACAATATGCAACAGCCCTTCTTCATCGCAAACGAACAAGTTCGAAGATGGATATGCGACAGGAAGTGCTTATCGATATGCGGATTGCTTCCTTGTCGCTGCCTGACCATGGCGGGACACTTGCTCCCCGATTCCGCATCATCCACCCCTGCCCGCGCGAGGACCCCATGACATCCCTGAACCATTACCTGAGCGAAAAACGTAGCGCAGTGCTGGCCCGAGAAGCCTTGATCGACGCCGGCAACGCCGGCCCCACCCAACTGGCCGCGCGCGTTACCGCCGAAGGCCGCAGCGGTGTGCGCCGCATCCGCATCCGCGATCACCAGGTCATCAGCGACAGTCCGCCCGATTTCGCCGGCTACAACCTGGGACCGAGCTCCCCGGAATTGCAATTGGGCGTGCTGGGCTCCTGCGTGACTCACATCTTCCTGATCCAGGCGGCGCATCGGCAGGTAGCGGTCGATTCGCTGGAAGTCGAGGTCAGTGGTCGCATCGATCCGCGAGGCGGTCGTCCCGGCCATGAAGACATTCCGATCTGGCCGCACGACATCGGCTATGTGGTCCATCTGGAATCACCGGCTCCGGCGGCCGATGTGCAAGCGTTGTTCGAAGCAGTGGAAGCGACTTGCCCCATCCTCAACCTGTTGAAGAACCCGCAGCAGATCCGCGCCGAGCTGCGTCATCGCCAGACCGAGGCCGCCGACACCCCCGGCGATGGTCATGGTGCGGAAAACGTCATCGCCTGAAGTGCCCTGCGCCGGCCGGACGGTGACGAAACAAATGATTTATAGTGGCCGTCTGAGCCGGCGCAGACCGAGCACTGGTACAAAGCAGAGAGGGACACATGACAACACCCCATCCATCCGGCAAGCAGCTCTGGCGCTTGCGCGAGTTCATCACCGGGTTTGCCGGCCTGCTTGATGGCAAGCCCGGGCAGGCCCTCATCCTGGAGCAGGGCGGCGCCTTGCTGCGCCAACTGGTGGCGCACGATGACTGGTTGCCCGATGCCTATGCCCAGCCGCATCCCGAGCGTTACCAGCAATTCCTGTTGCATGCCGATTCGGCCCAACGCTTCTCTGTCGTCAGCTTCGTCTGGGGGCCGGGGCAGCGCACGCCGATACATGACCACACCGTCTGGGGATTGATCGGCGTGCTGCGCGGCGCCGAGCATGCGCAGTCCTTTGGCTGGCAGCGCGAGCAACTGCAGCCGGTGGGCGAACGCGCGCTGTTGCAGACCGGACAGGTGGAGGCGGTGGCGCCCGATCATCCCGGACTGCACGACGTGCATCAGGTCAGCAATGCCTTTGACGACCAGGTGTCGATCAGCATCCATGTCTATGGCGCCAATATCGGCGCGGTCCGGCGTTCCGTGTATCACCCGGATGGACGGCGCGTGCCGTTCATCTCCGGCTATTCCAATTCCACCTTGCCCAATATCTGGGACCTCTCCATCGAACAAGCATCCTCATGACTCAAGACCACGCCGCTGCTTCCATCCCTGTCATCAGCTATGCCGAGGTGCGTGCCGCGCTACTGGCACGCGAGGAGATTGCCTTGCTCGACGTGCGCGAAGAAGCACCGCATGCGCAAGCGCATCCGCTGTTTGCTGCCAATTTCCCGTACTCCCATCTGGAACTGAACGCTTATAGCCGTTTGCCGCGCCGTGACGTGCGCATCGTCACGCTGGATGACGGCGAAGGGTTGGCCGTGCGTGCCGCGCTGCGCTTGCGTACCCTGGGTTATACCCGCGTGGGCGTGCTGGCCGGCGGCGTGCGCGGCTGGCGGGAGGCCGGGGGCGAGCTGTTCCAGGACGTGAACGTGCCCAGCAAGGCCTTCGGCGAACTGGTGGAGTCGCAACGCCATACCCCGTCGCTGTCCGCCGAAGAGGTCAAGGCTTTGCTCGACAGCGGGGAGGACGTGGTGGTGGTCGATGCCCGCCGCTTCGATGAATACCAGAACATGAACATCCCCGGCTCCATCAGCGTACCCGGCGCCGAACTGGTGCTGCGCCTGCCGGCCATCGCCCCGGACCCGAAGACACGTGTGATCGTCAATTGCGCCGGTCGCACGCGCAGCATCATCGGGACCCAGTCGCTGGTCAATGCGGGCATTCCCAATCGCGTGCATGCGCTGCGTAACGGCACCATCGGCTGGACGCTGGCCGGTCAGCAGCTTGAGCACGGGCAGGCGCGTCGTTTCCCGCAACAGGTCGAGGTCGGCCAGCAGCAACAGTCGCGTCGCCAGGCTCGCAGCGTGGCGGACCGGGCCGGGGTGAAGCGCATTGCGTTCGCCGCGCTGGACACCCTGGCGCAGCCGGGTCGCACCGTCTATCGATTCGATGTCCGCACGCCCGAGCAGTACCGGGAGGGGCATCTGCCGGATTTCCTCTCGGCGCCCGGTGGCCAGCTGGTGCAGGAGACCGAGATGAACGCGCCGGTCCGTGGAGCGCGTATCGTGCTGGCCGACGATGATGGCGTACGCGCCGACATGACCGCCTCCTGGCTGGCCCAGATGGGGTGGGACGTGTATGTGGTGGAGGGCGCGACGCCGGCTGACTTCGCCGTCAGCGGCGAGGCGCCGCGCGCGCTGCCGGTGGCTGCCGTCACACAGCAGCAGCGCATTGGCCCCCAGCAGTTGAAGAACTGGCTGGATGCCGACAGGAGTGCCCAGGGCACCGTAGTCATCGACCTGGCCCTGAGTGCCCGTTACGTGGCAGGCCATATTCCGGGTGCATGGTTCGCCCTGCGCTCGGAGATCGCTGCCGTGGCGCGTCGCTTCCCGGCGGCCACACGCTTCGTGCTCACCTGCGGTAGCGCCTTGCTGGCGCAGTTCGCCGTTGCCGATCTGCAGGCGCTGGTGTCGCAGCCGGTCTATCTGCTGGAGGGGGGCAACGCCGCCTGGACGCAGGCCGGCCTGCCTCTGGAGAGTGGCGAGCAGCATCTGCTGTCGCCCCGCATCGATCGCTATCGCCGTCCCTATGAGGGTACCGACAATGCCGCCACCGCCATGCAGGCCTACCTCGATTGGGAGTTCGGGCTGGTGGAGCAGTTGGGCAGGGATGGGACGCACGGGTTCTTTGTGATCTGATCCCGGAGTCCAGTGCAAAATAAATTTGATTGCTGACGCTGGAAATGAAAAACGGCCCACCGAGGTGGGCCGTGTTCCATATCATCTGTCCTGTGGGGGAGGCTGACGCCCGCGTGTCCACAAGCTCACCGAAAAATGGTAGCACACGCGCCAAAGGATAGGTAAGTGGAATATGAACAAAGGCCTGACGCTATCGCAGATCGACAACATCACCAGCGCGTTGTCGGCAGCACGCCTGATGACTTTTCAAACAGTTCCAGGATTTTCCCCCGACGCTCACCTTCTTGACAGATACAGCTGGCACGCTTTGATGTCGGCCGCGTTCTTCGCTTCACTGCATGTCTGCGAAGTCAGTGTGAGAAATGCCGTGGACAGTGCACTGGCGGCCACTTATGGTGGCGACTGGCCGTGGAATAGGAACTTCGAACGCAGCTTGCCCAATCCTCGCGGTTCTCATTTCCAACCTCAAGCCGAGTTGCTGCGCGCTCGTGACAAGATGCGGGTTGGTGCCACTGGTAAAGTCATCGCCGAACTCAAGTTTGCGTTCTGGTGCCACATGTTCACTGCCCGTTATCAGGAGCGTCTATGGCGCGGACAGATGCACCGATGCTTTCCCAATTTCCCCAATTCCGGTTTTCCTTCGGGACCCGCACAGGCGCGTCAGATCATTCATGCCGAGCTGGAGACCTTGCGACGGTTTCGCAACCGCATTGCGCATCATGAACCCGTCCTGACTGATCCACTGGCGCAGCTTCAGCAGAGCATCCAGTCGCTGATCCGTTGGTGCAGCCTGGATGTCGCAGACTGGCATGCGACCTGGGAAACGGTGACCTCCTGCCTACAGCGCAAGCCGTAAGGGCCAGTATTCGCCACTTATTCATCTGAGATCGCAATTCAAGTGAGACAAAGCGTCTCGCTTGGTCGGCTAGATGTCGCCCATAGGCGACGCAGTCACATTGTTGTCACAGGAATGAAATATGATCCGCGGTCAATCCAGAAATCACTACGCGGGCGTGTACGGTGGAAAGCCATTTCAGTCTGACTCCGGCCATGGGGAGCAAGTTGTTCCAACCGACAGCGGGAGCGCTGGCGGTACAGGTGCCGGTCGTCCAGTTCGATGAGAACAATGCAGCCGTGCTGGACATCTTCGGCCAGCACAAGGAGCTGGTGAGCCTGCCGGTGGTGGAGCAGCAGCGGCCGATCGGGCTCATCAGCCGTCATATCTTCATGTCCCAGATGTCCAAGCCGTATCACCGCGAGCTGTACGAGCGCAAGAGCTGCATCGCGTTCATGGACAAGGACCCCCTCATCGTCGAAGCCGATACGCCCATCGAAACCCTGGGCGCGCTGGCCGTGGCTTCGGGCGACAAGACCCTGGCCGATGGCTTCCTGATCGTCGATCAGGGCCGGCTGGCGGGGCTGGGTGCCGGTCTGGCGCTGATGCGCGAACTGGTGACCATGCAGGAAGAAAAGAACCGCCAGGTGATGCAGAGCATCGACTACGCCAGCGTGATCCAGCGTGCCATGCTCAGCGCCTCGCGTGCGGCCATGACCCAGGCACTGGACGACGCCTGCCTGGTGTGGGAACCACGCGATGTGGTCGGAGGTGACTTCTACCATTTCGAAAGCCATGCGGATGGCTGGTTTGCCGCCGTGGCCGATTGCACCGGGCATGGCGTGCCGGGCGCCTTCCTGACCCTGATCGCGTCCTCTTCGCTGAAACAGGCGCTGGAGCTGCATGGCCCGCACGACCCGGCGCGCCTGATGCGCGAGGTCAACCGCAGCATGAAACGCGTGCTGGGCCAGCATGGCGACTCCGGCAAGGCCTCGGAATCCGATGATGGCATGGATGCCTGCTTCTTCTGGTTCGACCGCGCCAGCCATACTCTCACCAGTGCCCACGCCAAGATGGCGCTGTTCGTGCTGTCCGCCGATGGCACCGACGTGGCCACGGTGGAGGGCAAGCGCGTCGGCCTGGGCTATGTCGATACCCCCGATGACATGCAGTGGGACAACCATAGTCTGCAGCTCGAACCGGGGGCGATGGTCTTCGTCTGCACCGACGGCGTGATCGACCAGATCGGTGGACCCAAACACATCGCCTTCGGCAAGCAGCGCCTGCGCCGCACGTTGCTGGAGCATGGCAGCGGTAGCCGGCGCATGCCGGAACTGGCGCGGGTGGTGATGGACATCCACGCCCATTACCAGGGAACGCAGCGCCGCCGCGACGATATCTGTTTCTTCGGCGCTCGCCTGGGCGCCTCCTTCACGCAAGACAGTCAACACGGAACACACGCATGAACGGTATCCAGCAGGAGTGGGCGGAGTTCCACAGCTATGTCGCGCGACGCGACATCGTCTTCTACTACGTCGGCTATTTTTCCCAGACCATCATCGCCGCCATGGCCGAGGCCGTGAAGCTGCGCGCCGAGCATACCGGCGCGCTGGCGCAGACACGCCGCAAGCTGTTCTCCTCCTTCATCGAGATGGCACAGAACATCGTGCACTACTCGGCTGATCTGCATGAAAAGGAAGGCAAGGTCACCGAGCCGCCGATGCGCCACGGCGCGGTCTTCATCACCCAGACCGATGGCCGCTATTTCCTGCATTGCGCCAATCCGGTCGATGCCGACATGGCAGGCAAGCTGCGCACGAAACTGGAGCATCTGCGCTCGCTGACCAATGACGAGATCAAGCTGGCCTACAAGGAAATGCTGCGTTCTGAAACACCGCCCGACAGCAAGGGTGCGGGTCTGGGTTTCCTGACGGTGGCGCGCGATGCCAGCGCGCCGCTGGACTTCGAATTCTCCGCGCCCGAAGAAAATGGCGACCAGACCTTCTACCTGAGGGCCACCATCTGAGGCGTGCCTGATCCAGGCCCGCCGGTATCCGGACACACGACATCATGGACAATCTATTCATTGCCGCCAGCGCCAGTTCTCCCGAAGTGGACTTCCGTTTCGACCAGCGCATGCTTTCGCTGAAGGGCGAATCCTATCCCGAGAATGCCGCCCAGTTCTGGGGCGAGATCATCACCACGCTGCGCCGCTTCCTCGCCGACGACCAGGACGGCGGCACCATCACCGTCAACGTGGCCCTGGCCTACTTCAACAGTTCCAGCACCAAGATGTTGTTTTCCCTGTTCGATGCCTTGAACGAGAAGGCCGAGGCCGGCACCGAGGTGGTCCTGAACTGGTACCACGATGAGGAAGACGACACCATCTTCGAGTTCGGCCAGGAATTGCAGGAAGACTTTTCTGCGCTGGTCTTCCACGATCACGCGGTTCAGAGCTGATGGACGAGGTCGATCTTTTTGAAGCGGAAGCGCTGGCCCTGCGCCGTGCCAATGCCGTGCTGGCCGATGCCGGCACCGAGCCGGCCGCCCATCGGGCGGCGCTGGAAGAGCTGGTGCAGCACTACGGTCAGCTGATGCGCCAGAGCCGTCGCCTGATCTCGCGCAGCGACCGCACCGAGCGCGAGCTCAACCAGCTCAATGCGCGCCTGAAGCAACTGAGCGATGAGCTCGACTACAAGGCCAGGCACGATAACCTGACCGGTGCGCTCAACCGGGGTGCGGTGTTCGAGCGGGCTCACCAGATCCTGGAGAAATCGGCGATGTCGCTGGTGGTGCTGGATATCGATTTCTTCAAGCGCATCAACGATGAATTCGGGCATCCGGCCGGCGATGCCGTGATCCGGGAGCTGGTCGGCCGCTTGCGCAGCACGCTGGCGGGCACCGGTGTGGTCGGACGGGTAGGCGGGGAGGAATTCACCATCCTGCTGGCCGGGATGGCGCTGGAGCAGGCGGTGATATTGGCCGGAAAGATCCGGCAGGCGATTGCGGGGGAACGCTTTCAGTGTCTGCCGGAACGGGCGGTGACGTCCAGTTTCGGTGTGGCCTGGGCTGCGGCCGGCAGCGATTTCGAGGAGGCCTATGCACGCGCCGATCAGGCCTTGTATCAAGCCAAGCGCGGCGGCCGCAACCGGGTGGAATCCGAGGATACCGTCACCGGCTGACGCTGCCGCCGTGCCAGGCGGCGCCAGGTAAATCAGTAGCGGGTCATCGCCGTCACCAGTTCGGCCAGCGAGCCGGCGTGCATCTTGCGCATCACCTGCTGCCGATGGGCCTTCACCGTCCGTTCCGAGGTGCCTAGTTCGGCGGCGATCTGCTTGTTCAGGCGACCCTTGACCAGGCGCTCCAGCACCTCGCGCTCGCGACGGGTGAGCGTCTTCAGGCGCTGGTGGTGTTCCTGCCGCTGCTGCATCTGCGGACCGGATTCATCGAAGGGCATCAGCGCACCGCGGAAGGCGGCTACCAGCTGCTGGTGCAGCATCGGCTGGCTGCGGTTATCCTCCTTTTGCAGCGTGCCTCGGGTGTCGCGAATCGCGGTGGGCCGCGGTTCATTTCCTTCTGTCGGACGCTGGGCCTGCGAGGTGATCACGATCAGCGGCATGCCAAGTTGCCGTTCACCCAGCAGCGAACGCAATTGCGGTGCGTCGACATCCTGCATGTGGACTTCCAGCACCGTGCCGCCAGGGGGCGCCGTCGGCTCCTGCAGGAATTCGTCTGCAGAGGGATGGTGGGCCACGTGGAAGCCGGCGGCCTCCAGCATGCGACCCAGCGGGCCACCGAGGGAATCGTCACCACCAACGATATGAGCGAGATTTGTATTTGCCATGTTTTTCTTCCTTGACCGATATGGACGCATCAAACGGGATAAAGGGCTTCACCGACTTCCTCGCCGCGGCACCGTTTGCGCCACTGAACGAGGACATGCGGGAAGAAAAACTGCAGTTTCACCGTGCCGTCGAATTTAGTCGATAGGATGGAAAATTTCTGGCGTAATACTTCGAATTTCTTCGAGAAGAATCTCAATTTTTTTCGACAAGAGACCACATAGCGTGGCATATAAGAGACTTGCCGGCGTGGCTAATTGACACTTTCAGGCGCTTGTCCCTTGTGCGATTTCGACCTCTGCGTAAACCTGTGCCCGCCCGTGCGCCTTGGCCTGGTAAAGGTTCTGGTCAGCCAGCGCAATCAGCCCCGCCGGCGAGCTGCCGGGATCGGGTGCCGTGATCGAGGCCACGCCGATACTGAGCGTGACATGCGGCCCCACCTCCGAACGCGCATGCGGCAACTTCAAGCGTGCCACCGCCTGGCAGACATTCTCGGCCAGCTTGATGGCCTGTTCGCTCCCCGCCATCGGCAGGATGCAGGCAAACTCTTCACCCCCATAGCGCGCCACGCAGTCATAGCTGCGATGGAAGTTGCTGCGGATGGCGTGCGCCACTTCGGCCAGGCATTGATCGCCGGCCTGGTGGCCGTAATGATCGTTGTAGCGCTTGAAGTAATCGATGTCGATCATCAGCAGAGAGATCGCCTGGCCGGAGCGTTTGCAGAGTTCCCATTTCTCGGCCAGTTCGCTATCGAACTTGCGACGATTGAACAAGCCCGTGAGCGAATCGGTCACCGCAATGTTGCGATAGAAATCGGATTGCAGCTTCAGGGTCAGATGCGTCAGAACACGTGCTTTCAATACCGTGCCGTGGATCGGCTTGCTGATGAAATCGACGCCACCGACATCGAAGCCACGGGCCTCGTCCTCCTCGCTGTTGAGGCCGGTCAGGAAGATCACCGGAATACCCAGCGTAGCGGTGTTCTGCTTGAGCCGTTCGCAGGTTTCGTAACCATTCAGGCCGGGCATGTTGACGTCCATCAGGATCAGGTCCGGCTGCACCTTTTCGCACTGTTCGATGGCCTGCACGCCGCTGGTGGCCATGTAGATGTCGTAGTCACCCTTGAGCAGCGCATTGGCCAGGCGGATGTTGATCGGCTGGTCGTCGCAGAGCAGCACGCGCGCCCGACTGCCACGCAGCGACGAGAGTTCTTCCAGGATGCGTTTCAACTTGCTTCTCCAAAATGTTGATCCAGATGGCTCAGCGCCGAGGCAAAGTCGAGTCGTTCGATCAGCTCCCACAACTGCTGATACTGAATATGCTGTGTCATTCCATGCCGCTTGCTGATGGACTCGGCCAGGTCGAGTGCCTCCAGGTTGCTCGACGATAACAAGTCCCGCAGGCGCTGCCTATCAGGAAAATCGGAAGGCTGTGGCGCCGGTGTCACCGCCGGCGCGGCTTGCGTGTCGCCCACGGGAGTTCCTTGTATTCCTTGCATGGCCTGCATGAGCAATTGCTGCAGGACCAGTTGGGCATCGCGCTGGCTGGGGGCGAACTCCTGGCGCCAGCGTTCCAGCAGCGCATCGGTCTCGACGGACGCCGCTTGTGCGCTGTGTGCTTCAACGGTGCCGAAATAGGCCGCCAGACCGCAGGCACCGATGGTGGCGCTCAGGCCCTTCATGGCGTGACTGGCAGCACCGATGGCGGGCAGCGCGCCTTCTTCCAGCGCCTCCCCGTATTGCGCCAGGAGACGCTCCAGCTCCGCTCCTGCGGCATCCAGCGTGAAGCGGTAGACGTCACTGGCCTGACGGAATCGCCGCATCACCGTCTGGTAGCTGTCCACACTCTGGCGCGAACAGGGGACATCGGTGATGGCATCGGTCGCCGTCACCGTCACCGTCATCGTCTCCGTTTCCGGGGGCGATCGCTCATGACCCAGGTGTGACAGCAGGGTCGGGATCAGCGTGGTGACGTCGATGGGCTTGGCGATATGCCCGGCCATGCCCGCCTGGATGCAGCGACGCTTGTCCTCCGGCGATGCATTGGCCGTCATGGCCAGGATGGGAATGCCGCGCAGCTCGTGCTGACGTCGGATGCGACGGGTGGCCTCCATGCCGTCGATGCCCGGCATCTGCAGGTCCATCAGGATCAGGTCGAAGTGGCGCGCCGGGTCGCTGGCGATGGCCACGCCCGTGCTGCCGTTGTCGGCGCAGGTGACCTGCGCGCCGGAGAGCGCCAACAAGCCGCTGGCGACCTGGCGATTGACGGCATTGTCTTCTACCAGCAGGATCTGCACGCCTTCCAGTTCGCGCGACGTGGCCGGTGCCGTGTCGCCGCTTTGCATCGTCGCGTCCGCACTGCGCAAGCGCGCCTCCGACAGCGGTGTTGCATCTTCCACCGGCAATTGCAGATCGAACCAGAAGCGGCTCCCCCGTCCCGGTTCGCTGCTGACCTGCAGCTGGCCGCCCATCAGTTGCACCAGATGGCGACTGATGGCCAGGCCCAGGCCCGTACCACCGTAGCGGCGGGTGGTCGAGGCCTCGGCCTGGGTGAAGGCATCGAAGATGTCATCCAGTCGCTCAGCGGCGATGCCGATGCCGGTGTCCCTGACTTCCACCCTCAGGCTCACATGCTGTGTGCCTGATCCAGCGAGCTGTTGCAGCCGCACGTCGATGCGACCCAGGTGCGTGAACTTGAGCGCATTGCCGATCAGATTGACCAGCACCTGATGCAGGCGGTAGGCATCGCCCACCACCCGCTGCGGTAATGCGGGATCGAGTTCGATATTCAGGCTGACCCCCTCCTGGGGCGGCGAACCGGCCAGCACCGCGACGAGGTCGTGGCGGAAATGATCGAGATCGAAGGCCTGCAGCTCCAGCTGCAATTGCTGCACATCCATCTTGGAAAAATCGAGCAGGTCGTTGAGCAGGTTCAACAGCGACTTGGCCGAGATCTCGGCCTTCTCCAGGTAGTCACGCTGGCCCGGTAGCGGCTGGGTCCGCTGCAGCAACTGGATCATCCCCAGGACCCCGTTCATGGGCGTGCGAATCTCGTGGCTCACGCTGGCCAGGAACAGACTCTTGGCGGAGTTGGCCTGTTCCGCCTTCAGTCGCGCATCGACCAGGTTGTTCTCGAATTCGATGCGCTGCGTGATGTCCAGGTTGATACCGATCATCCGCGCCGCCGCGCCCATGCCATTGCGGTCCACATGGGCGCGCGCTTGTACATAGCGGATGCCGCCATCCTCGCGCACCACGCGAAACACCGGTTCGAATTCCCCGCTGCCGGCCAGGGCTATCTGCAGCGCATTTTCAACATAGACCACGTCGTCCGGATGCACGCGGCGGCGCCAGGCTTCGTAGGTGGTGGTCTGGGTGCCGATACCGTCGCCGATGCCATAGATCTCGGCGATACGACGATTGAACTCGAAGGAGTCACTCTGCATGTCCCACACCCATACCCCCAGCTTCGCCACTTCCGCGGCCAGCATCAACTGGTCGCGGGCGGCTGCCAGTTCGGCCTCCTGCTCGCGTTGCAGGCGCATGTCCATGGCGATGTAGAGATAACCGAGATGACGCTGGCGGTGATCCAGCATCGCGGTCTGCTGGCGCGCCACCGGGAGCGTTGCGCCATCCTTGCGGCGGTAGGGCAGGTCGGCCACGGCCTGGTCGGTCTCTCCCTTCTGCGGCGAGGCGGGGGGCGCCACACGCTGGCCGGAGAAGGCCTCTTCCTTCAGCTGGCCGATCACTTCTTCGGCCCGATAGCCCAGCATCTGCTCGGCACCGCGGTTGAACAGGGTGATCATGCCATCTGGCGCGGTCGCGATGATCGCCACCCCGGTGGCCGACCCCAGCACGTTGTTGAGCAGGGCATTGGTTTCCTGCACCTGGTCCAGCAGGGACTGGTTCTGTTCCAGAGCCTCCCATAGCTGGTTGCGGTTATGGGTGATCTCGGTGACGTCGTGCGCCACTACATAGAAACCGATCACCTCGCCCTTCTCGGAGATATCGGGGATGTAGGTGGTCAGCACGTGCTTCATTCCCAGTGCGGGATCATCGAAGGTACGCTCGAAGGTCTGTTTTTCTCCGGCGAGCACCGCCTCGATATGGGGCAAGGCCTTTTCGAACAGGTCGTTGCCCAGCAGGTCGGGCATGTACATGCCATTGATCTCTCCGGGCGAGCGATGGAACACCCGTTCGTAGGAGGCATTGGCGAAACGGTTGATCAGATGCTTGTCCCAGTAGCCCACCAGCGAAGGCATGACATTGAGCACTGTCTGCAGCATGGTCTTGGCCTGGTGCAGTGCATGGGTGCGCTGCTGGACGGTCAGTTCCAGCTCTTCGTTGATGTGATGCAGCTGGCGTTCGATGCGTTTCTCGCGGGTGATATCGCGCAGCATGAAGGCCTTGCCGATCGGGCGTCCCGCGCGGTCGCGCAGCGCGAACAGTACGGCCGAGGCATAGCGGATCGGGTCGCCCGGCAGACTGATGACCTGCGCCGTCGGCATCTGGTCGGACATCGCAGCGGCTTCCGAAACTCCGCCGCGCTCATCCAGTTCGCGCAGGGCGGCATGCTCGGACAGGCAGCTCCCCAGGGCGCGGCTCTCCGACAGGTGCAGATAATCGGTGGCTCCCTTGTTCCAGGAACTGATCATGCCCCGGGCATCGGTGGTCACGATGGCATCGGGCGAACTGTCGACCACGGCCGCCAGCAGGGCGCGGGCTTCCTGCAGTTTCTGCTCGCGGCTGGAAAAGACCTGGTAGGCCAGGGCGATGGCCACGATCAGCGCCAGCAGCGTGCCGCAGGAGAGCAGCATGGCGCGGTCGCTGATGAACTGGTGCGTCTGGCTGTATTCGGGTGAAGCGCGGATCACCAGTCTCCAGGCGCGACCATAGAGCGGTACCGCCGTGTCGAGGCTGGCCATGCCGTCAAGCTGGGCGAAACCTGCGCTGCGGAACAGCTCTACGGGCGGTTGATCGCTGGCCACATCCTCGATCAGGATTTCCAGCGAATGCATGTTCCAGCGCCGGCTCAATTCGGACAGGATGTCCTGCACTGACAGCGGGGCATAGGCCCAGCCGACGATCTGCTCGCGCCGTTGTTCCATGGTCGCAGGCGTCACCGAACCGGCATAGATCGGCAGCAGGAACAGGTAGGCGTTGGCACCCGTACCCTGCTTCTGCACCAGCTGGATCGGCGTGGTCAGTTCGGCGCGACCGGTCAGCATGGCGTGGTCGGCCGCCGAGCGACGTTCCTGGGAGGAGGCGATGTCCAGGCCCAGCGCCTCGCGATTGGGGCCGATCGGCTCGATCTGTTCGATGACGTAGAGCTCGCCGGTGGTCTTGCTCAACTGGGTGATGGAGGAAAACAGCTGATGGTGCGCGGCGACCTTCTTTTCGTAGTCCCTGCGCTGCTCCAGTGGCACATACCGGATAAAGCCAAAGCCACCGGCCCAGGGGAATTCCTGGGCCAGGTCGCGGCTGTCCATATAGCGCAGCAGACGCTCGCGATTCAGTTCGCCCGGGCCGATGGCGAGGATGGCACCACGCGTGCCGCGCAGGCCGTGTTCATAGCGGCGCAGGAGGGACTCGATGTCGTCCCTGATCCAGCGGCTGTCCATGGCCAGACTGCTGCGTACCTCCTGATGATTCAGATGGGACAGGCCGGCCACCCCGGCCAGCAACAGGCCCAGGGCAATCAGCAGGAAAATCCAGGTATTGCGCGTGACTCTGGTCATTTTCGACAGGTCTTTCTTGTTGGAATGCATGATCATCAATGAAACAAGCCCACGTACCCCCACGCGAGCCGGCGCAGTGCGCCAGGATGTGCTGATTCCACCAGCAGGCAGTGCGGTGGACAATCAGGAAATTCCCGGTCTGACCATACAGGCCAGGCGGGATCAATCGGTTTGTGACTCAGGTGCGCGCCTCAGTGCAGCAGGATCCTCGCTTTCAGCGGCATCTCCTCGATTTGTTCGAAGCGCCGCAGCCGAGCCAGAATGGCTTCGTCCAGCACATGCTCCTTGTTCAGCAGCAATACCCCGGATCGGGTGCGCAGGTCCTCGGCCAGCTTCATGCCGACCCGCAGTTCCTGCGGCGCCAGCAGGCGGGTCTGCTGTTCGAGCAGCAGCCGTTGTTCTTCGATCATGGTGACGAAGGCCTCCACCACCAACGGGTCGTAACGATGGCCGGCATGTGTGCGCAGCATGGCCAGGGCCTTTTCCGGTGTCGTGTTCTGGCTGGTGATGCCGCCATTGCACAAGCCTTCGAAGTCGCGCACCACCGCCAGGATGCGCGAACCCAGGGGGATCGCGTCGCCCGACAGGCTTTCCGGTACGCCCCGGCCGTCATGGCGTTCGTGCTGGTGACGGATGATCTCGCCGGTCTCGGCCAGGCTGGGGATGGGCGTCAGCAGCATCTGTCCTTTCACCGGGTGCCAGAGGAAGCGCTGCAGCTCCTCGCTGCTCATCTTCTCGATCGGCTTGCGTACCAGATCTTCGGACAGACCCAGCTTGCCGATGCCATGCAACATGCCGGCCATCATGGTGTCCCGCGCGTGATGCGCCGTCATGCCCATGCGCAGCGCGAGCTGTTCGCACCAGCGCGCCACCCGGGCCGATTGACCGCTGGCCAGGCCAGCGCGCAGTTCGCTGATGTCGGAAAAGACATGCAGCATGGACAGGAAAGACTTGTGCTCTTCTTCCTGGGCGCTTTCCAGGAACATCACGGTCTGCCGCAATTCCTCGGTGCGTGCCTGCACCTGCCGCTCCAGCTGGCGGTTGAAGTCGGCCAGTTGCAGATTCTGTTCGTGGACCTTGCGTTCCAGCGCCATCTTCTGCTTGCGCAGTTGCTGCTCTTCCAGCGCGTGCGCCACGATCATCAGCAGTTCGCGATCGTCCCAGGGCTTGGCGAGGTAATGGTGGATGCCACCATCGTTGATGGCTGAAATGGTGCTGCCGATCTCGGAATAGCCGGTCAGCAGGATGCGCATGGTGGCCGGCCACTGGCGCCGCACCTGAGCCAGGAATTGAGCGCCGCTCATGCCCGGCATGCGCATGTCGGAGATGACCAGGTCAACGTCGGCGCTGGCCATCACTTCCAGTGCGGCCTCGGCGCTGGTGGCGGTGAGCAGTTGGTAACCCTGCGGACGGAAGCTGCGCTTCAAGGCCGAGAGGATGCTCTGCTCATCATCCACCAACAGGATGCTGGGTGGCGGCAGCGCAAAGGGATCGGCTTGCTGCACGGTCTGGATTTCCTGGCTGTGGATGGCGCTCATGATGCTTCTCCTCTTTTTGCGGTTGCTCCCGTTGTTTCTGCGATCCCTGCTGCTCCTGCCCTGTCCGTGAGGCCGGCGGGGTCGATCGGCATCTCGATCCGGAAGGTGGTACCTCTGCCCGGCGCGCTGCTCACGTGGATGTCACCGCCATGCTTCTTGATGATGCCGTAGGACAGCGACAAGCCCAGGCCGGTCCCGCTGCCGACCGGTTTGGTGGTGAAGAAGGGTTCGAAGATGCGGTTGATGTGTTCCGGTGCGATCCCGTGACCGGTGTCGCTGATGCTGATGGCGACGCGATCGCCGCAGCGCTCGGTGCGCAGCGTGACCACGCCCTTGTCGCTGATGGCCTGGGCCGCATTGACCAGCAGGTTCATGAAGACCTGGTTCAGCTCCGAGGCCAGGCACCTGACCATGGGCAGTTCACCGTATTGCTTGACGACCGTCACCTTGTACTTCAACTCGTTGTTGGCGATGTTGAGCGTGCTGTCCAGGCCGCGATGCAGGTCCGCCATCTGCCAGTTGCTCTCGCCGGTGCGCGAAAAATCCTTGAGCGATTGCACGATGTTCTTGACCCGCTGCAAGCCTTCATTGGATTCACTGAGCAGTTCGGTGACGTCCTGGCTGAGGTATTGCAGGTCGGCGCGCTGCTCAAATCCCTGCAATTCGGACTGCGCCACGCTGGCCGGCAGGGCGCCGCCGACCACGCACTGGTAGAGCTTGATGCCTTCCAGCAGGGTCGCCACGTAGTTGCCCAGGGTATTGAGATTGGCGGCCACGAAGCCGATCGGGTTGTTGATCTCGTGCGCCACGCCGGCAGCCAGCTGGCCGATGGAGGCCAGTTTTTCGGATTGCATCAGTTGCGCCTGGGCCATGCCCAGCTGGTCGATCAGCTTGCCTTGTTCCTCGGCCTGGCGTTGCAGGGTGTCTTCCATTTCCTTGCGGCCGCTGATGTCGGTCATCAGGCCGATCACTTCCAGCGGCGTGCCGGCCTGGTCGCGGATCAGGCGCAGCGTGTCGTGCATCCAGAGATAGCGGCCATCGCTGGCGCGGAAGCGGTATTCGTAGATCTTCTGGTCTTCCACGAACAGCATGGCCAGGCTGGAAAAGATGGCTGCCGTATCGTCGGGATGGATGTGGTTGAACCAGAAATTGGAATCGTCCAGCATCTCCTGCGGCTCGTAGCCCAGCACGCGGGAGGCGTTTTCGCTGACGAAGGTAAGCCGGAAGTCGCCCGAGGGAACGCTGCTGTAGATGATCGCCGGTGTATTGCCGATGATGTGGCGGTAACGAGCATTGGCCTTGAGCAGGGCGCGCATGTCGGGGGCTTCAGTGAGCATGCCGTCGTCCATGCGCGGACTGCTGTATTCCCTGGGCACCAGGGCATCGCAATGTCCCATGATGGCCTCCCTCATCGTAGCCTCCGCAGCAGGGGGCGGAGGTCTGCCCCGTATTGCTAGGTGGTGCGATGCATCGCCAGAGCCTTCGCTGTCCCGCGTGACGGCAGGCCCGGTTGTGCCCGCGTCATGCCGGAAGCAGCGCCCGGCGCACTTGCCACGGCAGCATCCAGATTGAACACGCTGATCGCCTGGATCATCTGTTGGGTCGATTCTTCCAGGCTGGTGGCGGCCGCCGCGGCTTCCTCCACCAGTGCGGCATTGCGCTGGGTGACTTCGTCCATCATCACCACCGCTTCATTGACTTGCTGGATGCCGGCCTGCTGTTCGCCGGAGGCGGCCGTGATCTCCGCCACTGCCGTGGCGGCCTGCGTCACCGACCGCATGATGCCGTCCATGGTGTCGCGCATCTCGTCGGCCAGCTTCACGCCGGCGCCGACGCGCTGCGACGATTCATCGATGAGGGCCTTGATTTCCTTGGTGGCCTGGGTCGACCGCTGCGCCAGGGTGCGCACCTCGCCGGCCACGACGGCGAAGCCGCGACCCTGTTCGCCGGCACGCGCGGCCTCCACGGCGGCGTTGAGTGCCAGGATATTGGTCTGGAAGGCGATGCCATCGATCAGCCCGGTGATCTGCTTGATCTGGTCGGCGCTCTTGTTGATCGCATCCATGGTTTCGTTGATGTGCCTGATCGAGGCTTCGCCGGTGCGTGTGGTGACCAGCGCTTCTTCCACCAGACGGTTGGCCTGGCGCGCGTTTTCGCTGTTCTGGGTGACGGTGGAGGCCAGTTCCTCCATGCTGGCGGCGGTCTCTTCCAGACTGCTGGCCTGCGATTCGGTGCGCGAGGACAGGTCCATGTTGCCACGCGCGATCTCGCTGGTGGCCTGGGCCATGTGCACGCCACTGCGACGCACGTCGCCGACCGATGCCACCAGGTTCACGCGCATCTGTTCCATGGCCTGCAGCAGGGCCCCCATTTCATCGCGGCGCGCCTGCAGGTCGCTGGCCGAGAGATCGCCCCCGGCGACCCGACGCGATTGCGCGACCGCCTGCCGCAGTGGCGTGAAGATGCGCGAGGCCAGTGTCATGCGCAGCAGCGCCAGGCTGGCCAGGGCGACGCCGGAGGCAGCCAGCGTCGGCAGGCTGCTGGCGTGACCCAGGCATTGCGCATTGAGGAAGGCCAGCGCGCCTACGCCGATGGCGGCCGTACCCAGGCCCAGGTCGAGCCGGGTCTTGAGCGATACCCGCGCCGCGCGTTGCACTGTGCCGCGCAATCCGGTCGGTACTACCTCGCCGCGATACACAGCGATGCGAGCACTTTCTTTCTTCAGTTCCTTGTAGGCCCCCTCGGCGGCATTGACTTCGGCTCGGCTGGGCTTGGTACGCACCGACATGTAGCCGCTGCAGACGCCGCGCTCCCAGATCGGAGTGACGTTGGCCTTGACCCAGTAGAAGTCGCCGTTCTTGCAGCGGTTCTTGACCAGGCCAGTCCAGGGCAGGCCGGCCTTGAGGGTGCTCCACAAGTCGGCGAAGGCCAGCTCCGGCATGTCCGGATGGCGCACGATGTTTTGCGGCGCGCCGATCAACTCTTCCTCGGTAAAGCCGCTGACGGCGAGGAAGGTCGGATTGACATAGGTGATGCGACCCTTGGTATCGGTCTTGGAAACGATCGATGCATGGGAGTCGATGTCGCGCTCCTGTTGGGTGACGGGCAGGTTCAGGCGCATGATCGATTCCAGGGAAGTTGGTTGATGGAATCATTAAAACACAAATTCATTTAAATCGTTTAAAAAACGATTTATTCGAGATATAAATAATGAATTCGTTGTGCGCGTCCAACGTAGTTGTTGGAAGGAAAAGACCTGATGAGCTTTGTCGAGGATTTTTCTAAGTATTTGAAATATATAGATAATATTGAAGGTGGTAGCGTTTTTCCGTGCGCTTTCCAAGCGGCCCGAGAAAAGTGCTGTCGAAATATAAATGATTAATTTGTTTTATTTGTTTATTGGTGCCAGATGATGGAAAGTGTGCCGTCTCCATCCTTCCGCCGTCTCTTGCTGGTGCGATCGATTTCCGACCCCAGATTGGCCGGGCAAGGCAGGGGTGCTTGCCGTCCATTGTCCGACCCCGGACGGAATTGAATTGCAGTGCAGACCAGACGAGTCCGCGCAGGCGTGTTGCTTCAGTGCTCCGCGCCTGCACCTGACGCATGCTGCCGCAAGGCCAGCGCCAACTCCTGGTCCAGGCTGGCCATGTGCCGTACCAGCATGGCCGGGATCATCGCCATCACGATATCGGCCAGCGGCGCATTGCCATCGTCCAGGTAGGGCCGCAAGCGGTGCATCAGCGCCAGCAGCTCGGCATGGTCGCGCCGGTGGGCGCGGATTTCGCGATAGCCGATGGCTTCCATCATGTTTTCTTCCTGACGAAAGCCGGCTTCGATCTCGGCGACCAGCGCCGCATAGGCACTGGCAAAGCGGTCGGCGGGCAAGGTCGCGAGGGCGGCAATGCCCTCCAGCACCTGGCGGTGCTCGGCGTCCATGTCGGTGAGCAAGGCAGGGATGGCCTGGCGATGCAAGCCGGCGTCGATGGTCGGGGTGGGATCGGCGGTATGGGGCATGACCAGCCTCCAGCAGGGTGCGACCGGTCGCGGGTCGGGGCGGAGGCGTCCGGGTTGCCGGCAATGGCGCGGTGCCGTTTGTTGCTGATCCGTGCTCGCTAGCCGGAAGAACGCTCACTTCTGATTCTAGAAGCTTGGTCTCGAATTATTTTGAGATAGCGCAAAGCTGCCGGGATTGCTGGCGCCGCCACGTGCATGGCACAAAGCCGGACGCCACCCGTGAAGGTGGCGTCCGGCTTGCTTCAGTCAGCCACTCCGGAGGGCGGCCGCGCGCTTGTAAAAAACGCCGTCACTGGCTCTGCAGTAGGTGCCGTCAGGGGGGCAGCACCTTGCGCAGCATTGCTGCCAGTTCCGGCGGGGAAAACTTGGCGACATAACCATCCGCGCCCACCGAACGCACATGGTCTTCGTTGGCTGAACCGGTCAGCGAGGAGTGGATCACCACCGGCAATTGCTTGTATCGGTCCGAGGCCTTGATCTTGCGGGTCAGGGTGAAGCCATCCATTTCCGGCATTTCAAGATCGGTCAGCACCATGGCGACCTTGTCGGTCAGCGGCTTGCCTTCCTGTTCAGCTGCTTGCGACAGTTCCTGAAGTTTCTTCCAGGCCTGGAGGCCGTCGGTGGTCATCACGTAAGGCAGGTTCAGGTCCTTCAGGCATTGCTCGATCAGGGCACGTGCCATGCGCGAATCGTCGGCGGCCAGGATCACCGAGCCGGGCTTGAGGCGGAACTCGTTGCCGCCCGGTGACGGGCTTTGCACCTGTTCCTTCACTGGCGACACCATGTTCAGGATATGTTCCACGTCCAGCACCTGGACCAGCCGGCCGCCATCGAGCGCCGAATCGAGGCGGGCGATGCTGGTCACCAGGCTGCCCGGCGAATGCGAATCGGCTGGCAATACCTGGCTCCAGTCCAGGCGCACGATCTCTTCCACCGATTCCACCGCAAAAGCCTGGGTATGGCGGGCGAATTCGGTGATCAGCAGGATGTTCATGCCATGACCAGCCTTGCAGCCGGCCACTGCCGGCAGGTCCACCACCGACATCACCTGGCCGCGGATGTTGACCATCCCCAGCATCGGCGAGCGCATGCCGGCCGCAGCGGTGATGTCCATCATGGGAACGATCTCGCGGATCTTGAAGACGTTGATGCCATACAGCTCACCCGGCTTGTCGGTGGAACCATCAGGGGTTCCCAGACGGAACAGCAGCAGTTCGAACTTGTTGCTGGAGGTCAGGTTGGTGCGTTCGTCGATTTCTTTTTGAAAGGCGTCCATTGTCGTCCTCGGGGATCAGAATTGTTCCCAGTCGCCGTTGTCGGCGGCATGGTCATGGCCGCTCTTGGTAGCGGCAGGACGGGTCGGTGCAGTCGGCTGGGCGATGCTGCGGGCGCGGGCCTGGGCCACCGCCGGGCGCGCCGGGGTGATGTCGCGCACCGCCGGTGCGGCTGTGGCCTGCATCAAGGGTGCCGGCACGTGGCTGCTGTCGAGGCGGAACACGCCAACGGTCTGGCTCAGTCGTGTCGCCTGTTCCTGCAGGGCCTTGGCGGCGGCGGCAGCCTGTTCCACCAGGGCGGCATTCTGCTGGGTGTTTTCGTCCATCTGCACCACGGCATTGTTGATCTGTTCGATGCCCTGCGACTGTTCGGCGCCGGCAGCGGTGATCTCGGCCACGATGTCGGAGACGCGCTTGACGCTGGCGACCACTTCGTTCATGGTCTGGCCGGCTTCATGGACCAGCTTGCTGCCGGTGTCCACCTTGGTCACGGAGTCGTCGATGAGACCCTTGATTTCATGGGCGGCGGCAGCGCTGCGCTGGGCCAGCGAACGCACTTCCGAGGCCACCACTGCGAAGCCGCGTCCCTGTTCACCGGCACGGGCAGCCTCCACGGCGGCGTTCAGGGCCAGGATGTTGGTCTGGAAGGCGATGCCGTCGATCACGCCGATGATGTCGACGATCTTGCGCGAGGATTCGTTGATGGCGCCCATGGTATCGACCACCTTGCCGACCACCTGGCCGCCACTCTGGGCGATCTCGGACGCGGACACGGCAAGCTGGTTGGCCTGGCGGGCATTGTCGGAGTTCTGGCGCACGGTGGAGGTCAGTTCTTCCATGGCCGAGGCGGTTTCTTCGAGCGCGCCGGCCTGTTGTTCGGTGCGGGAGGACAGGTCCATGTTGCCGGTCGCGATCTCGGCCGAGGCGGTGGAGATGGTGTCGGTACCCTGGCGCACTTCACGCACGATGTTCAGGAGGTTGCCGTTCATCTGCCTGAGCGCGTCCAGCAGCTGGCCGGTTTCATCGCGATGGGCGCTGGGGATGTCGGCGGTCAGGTCACCTTCGGCCACCCGGCGGGCAATGGCGACCGCATTGGTCAGCGGACGGGCTACCAGACGGGCGATCCACCACGAGAGAATCATCGACAAGGTGATGCATGCAACGACCAGGACGATGATGGCCAGACGTGCCTGTTCATAGACCTGGGTGGCAGTGGCATCGGAGACGGCAGCCCCCTTGCTGTTGACTTCGGAGAGTTCGCTGATCTGCTCCTGCAGCTTGCGATAGACCGGGGTGGAGGCGCTGTTGAGCAGGGCGTGTCCGGCCTGCTTCTGGTCGTCCTGGAACAGCGCGGAAATACGGTCATGCACCTGCTTGTATTCGGCGATGTTGCGCTGGATTTCCGGATACAGTTCCTTTTCACGGGGCTCGGAGACCAGCTTGCCGTATTCAGCCATTTCCTTGATCAGGATCTCAATCTGCTTGTCGGCGCGCTCGCGGGAGGCCTGTTCTTCCTTCTTGTCGTCGCTCAGCAATTGCTGCATGTCGAAGCTGCGCGAGCGGGCCAGTGCCAGGCTGATCTTGGACAGCGTGCTCATGCTGGGCAGCCAGTTGCGGGCGATGTCGGTGGAGCTCTGGTTGACTTGCCCCAGTTGCACAGTGGCCAGGGTGCCGAGCCCTACGATGAACACCAGCACCACCAGGAAGGCAGCGTTGAGCTTGTGGGCGATTTTCAGATCGTAGAACCATTTCATGATGACAACTCCTGATAGGTGCGCTATTCGGATGTGTGAGTGCGCTCAGGAACCATCATAGGGATTGCAAGCAAATAAATCAAATAAAACAAATTAAGCAGTTGTTTTATTTTCTTAGGGATTTTCCTGATTCAGACATTTTCCGGCGTCGGGTTTTGCTGCAGCCATTTTTCGACGGTATTCATCAAGCCCACCTGGGTGAAGGGCTTGCTGAGGTAATCGTCCATGCCGGCGTCCAGGCAGCGCTGGCGATCACCTTCGATGGCGCTGGCCGTGAGGGCGACGATGGGGGTGCGCGGGCGACCCTGAGCCTGTTCGATGGCGCGGATTTCGGCGGTGGCCTGGTAGCCATCCATGATGGGCATCATGCAGTCCATGAGCACCAGGTCGTAGCTGCCGTGACGCAGGGCGTCAACTGCCATCAGCCCGTTTTCCACTTCCTGCAGGACACAGCCACGACGCGCCAGCAGAATGCGCAGCAGTTGGCGGTTGATGTCGGTATCTTCGGCCACCAGGATGCGGGCGCCGTTCATCACCGTCGAGGGCAGGCTGGCAGGTGCGGCGGGCGCGGCAGGGGCGGGGGAGGGCGCCTCCTGCGCCGGGCTTTGCACACTGGGTGACGCGGCCGGCGCTTGATCCGCTGGCAGGGGAGAGGCCGTCAGTACCGGGCATGGCGACGTTGAGTTGGTGCCGGGCAGCGGCTGCGCGCCTTCGGCGCAGAGGATATCGAAGCTGAAGCGGGTCGACTGTCCCGGTACGCTCTGGCAGGCGATCTTGCCACCCATCAATTCCACCAGATTCTTGCTGATCGCCAGGCCCAGCCCGGTGCCGCCGAAGCGACGCGAGATCGTGTTGTCGGCCTGGGTGAATGGCTGGAACAGTTGCGCCAGGGCTTCCGGTGTGATGCCGATGCCGCTGTCGGCCACGGCGAAGAACAGCCGCCAGCGGTTGAGTCCCGATTCTTCCTTTCGTGCCGACATGCTCAGGCGCACATGTCCGGCCGGGGTGAACTTGATGGCATTGCTCAGCAGGTTGCCCAGCACCTGTTTCAGGCGCGAGGGGTCGCCCACCAGGCACAGGCTTTCATCGCAGTCGATGCGCAGGTCGAACTCCACCTCCCGGTTGTGGATCGAGGGGCGGTACAGCTCGACCACTTCGCGCGCCAGGCGGGCCGGACAGAAGGCGACTTCTTCCAGGTCCAGCTTGCCGGATTCGATCTTGGAAAAGTCCAGGATGTCGTTGATGATGCGCACCAGGCCGCCGCTGGCATTGTGGATGCTGTCGGCATAGTGACGTTGCTTGCTGGAGAGGCCCGATTCCATCAGCAGTTCGGACAGGCCCAGGATGCCGTTCATGGGCGTGCGGATTTCATGGCTGACCATGGCCAGGAAGCGTGACTTGGCCTCGTTGGCCTGATCAGCCTCTTCCTTCAACTGCATGGCCAGCAAGGCGTCCTGCTCGCGCCGCTGGGCCTGGCGCAAGGCCACGGCAAAACCACCGACCAGGCCCACCAGGCTGATGGCCGCCACCAGCATGAGCGGGTACATGGACTCCAGCCATTCACTGAAGTAGACCTTGTCGGTGACGCCGATCTCCAGGAACATCGGCGCGTTGCGCACTGGCCGGTGGATGCCCAGCCAGTGTGCCTGCATGAAATAGTAAGGGGTGCGGCCATCCTGATTGGCGGGGCGCTGCGGATGCAGTTCAGCCAGCGGCGTGATGTCGCGCTCGGCGTCGGTGTCATGGACCAGGGCGGTGCTGATCAGGGCTTTTTCATCCTGGCGCGAGAGCAGGATGGAAAACGGCTTGTCCTTGGTGACGGCACTGAAGAAGTCTTCAAAGAAGGCGCAGGGCAGGGCCACCACCACGATGGCCAGCATGCGGCCCTGGCGATCATTGATGCGCCGGCTCAGGTAGAAGGTCGGCACGCCGGCGGCGCGTGAATTGACGGTTTCTCCGAGAAAATCCTCGGTCGAGGCCGACTGGCTGTGGTGCAGGTAGTAGTCGCGGTCGGTCAGGTCCAGCATCGGTGCCGGATGGGCGCGTGAGAGCGCGATGATGCGCCCTTCGGCGTTGCTGATGCCGACGCCCGAGATGAAGGGCAGGCCGCGAATCTTCTCGCGCAGCGCCTGTGAAAAATCGGCACTGCCCACGTGCTGCCGGAGTTGCTGTTCGTCATCGATGTTGGCGGCTTCGATGTCGTACTGGATGCTGTCGATCACCAGGCGCGCCGAGGACATGGTCTGGGCGGTGCTCTCGGCCAGGACGGTGGAGAGGGTGGACAGATCGTTGCGCCAGTCATTGAGACTGGCCCGATACAGCAACGTACCGGAGACGATGACGGTGGTCATCAGCAGGCCCAGCAGCAGTACGCCGAGCGTGATTGCGGAGCGGCGGATACGAGGCCGGAGCGGCGCGGTGCTGGTGGCAGGCAGGGGCTGGGTCATGTCGTGCAGGCAGGTACGGCGTGGGTGCGGTCGTAGGCGCAGGCCCGATTCAGGTGGACATGGGTGCGTGGGCGTAGCGCCGGATCTCCTCCAGTACCAGCCCGAAGCTGACCTGCAGTTGCACCAGCTCTTCCGGTCGCGGCGTCTGGCCCTGACGCCCGGCCTGCTCGGTCTGCAGCAGCAGGGCGGTCAGCACGCGGGCATTGAACAGGGCGCACATGCCCTTGAGCGTGTGGCTTTCGTGGCGGGTGGCGTCGGCATTGCCGGCCAGGGTCGCCTGTTCCAGTCGCGAAAAGATGTCAGGTGCACTGTCCACGAAGGTACGTGCCAGCGCGGCGACAGTGCCCGCATCGCCGCCTACGGCCTCCAGCAGATCGCTGGGATCGATATGAAGATAGTCGCTCTCTGACTGGCCCGGATGCACGGTTCCCCCCTGTGTTTTCATTTCTTTGCCGCCGTTTTACTTCGGCTCTTGTAGTGGCAATGTGAAGCTGAAAGTCGATCCCTGATGTTGTTTGGACTGTAACACGAGTTTGCCGCCCATGAGCGTCACCAGACGCTGGGCAATGGTCAGTCCGAGACCGGCGCCATCCCTGGAACGGCGCACGCTGTCGTCGGCCTGGGTGAACGTCTCGAAGATGGTCTCCAGTTGCGCGGCGGGAATGCCGATGCCGGTGTCCTTGATATGGATGTCGAGCCGGTCGGCGGCACTGCGCTCGACCTCGACCATGATGCGGCCGGCGTCGGTATAGCGCACGGCGTTGCCGATCAGGTTTTCCAGCACGCGCAGCACCTTGCGCTGGTCGCATACCAGCAGCTGCGGCACGTCGTCGGCGATGCGACATTCCAGCAGCACTCCCTTGTCGCGGGCGGCCGCATAGTGGCGGGCAATGGCCTGCCCGACCAGTTCGCGCAGGTTTTCCGGCGCCATGTGAACGGTGACGCGGCGGTCTTCCAGTTCGGTCACCTCCAGGATGGCATTGACCAGGTCCAGCAGGCGGTTGCCGCTGTCGTGGATGGCCGTGGCGTATTGCGCCAGGGGCGACTCTGCCAGTTCCTCGCGCAAGGCGTCGGAATAGCCGAGCACGCCGTTGAGCGGGGTACGGAACTCATGCGACATGTTGGACAGGAAGCGCGACTTGGCCTGGTTGGCCTGCATGGCGTCCTGGCGGCTGCGTTGCAGCGAGCCGGCCATCCAGATCAGTACCGCATTGAATACCAGCACCGCCAGCGTGATCAGGGTCGCCAGCGTGAGGGTACGGTTGCGTTCGCGGTAGTAGGGGGCCAGGCGTTCTTCGATGTCGATGCCCACCGAGGCGTAGAGCGGGTAGTCACGCAACTTCTGGAAGGCGTAGATGCGTTCGCGCCCGTCGACCCGGCTGGCGGCTTCCACCACGCCGCTGCCCTGGGCCAGCATGGCAGCGTAGACCTTGCCACCGCGCACCTGCTCGCCCATGGCGTCCATGTCGCCGGTGCGGCGCACCCGTGCCACGCCATCGGCACCGACCAGGGTGATCACGCCGTGATGGCCGACATCGATCTGGTGGTACAGGCTGGTGAAGTATTGCGGGTCCATCGAGACCACCACCACGCCGCCGAAGCCGCCGTCGGGGCGGTTGATGCGTCGTGTGAGCTGCAGTGACCATTTCTTGGAGACGCGGCCCAGTACCGGGGTGCTGATGAAGAGCTTGTCTTCACCGCCATGCATGTGAACCTGGATGTGTTCGCGGTCGGACAGGTTCAGGGGCGTGAAGGGCTTGCTGGAGAGCACCACGTCACCGTTGCGGTCGACGATGGTGAAGAGGTTGTAGACGTTGCGTGCCACCAGGCCATTGTCGATCTCGTTGGCCAGGTCCAGGGCCGGGCCGCGTTCACCATAGCGGTAACGCAGGTAGACGGCAGCCTGGTCGGCTGCTTCGATGGTGCGGTAGGCATGTTCCAGGAACAGCCGCGAGAGCGACTGGGCATCGCGACGGGCGTCCTGCAGGTGGTTTTCGCGGCTGGTCTGCAGCTCCTTGAGCGCTCCAAGCCACAGACCACAGATCAGCAGCAGGGAAAACAGCCCCAGCGCCAGGCGCAGATCGATGCGCGCAAACCGGAGGGGCAGGGTCGAGTGTTTCCGGTCATCCATGGCGCTGCTGGCCTTTCCAGTGGTAGCCCCCTAGCGGGACTCGCGCTCCCTGCGTGCACAACAGGCCCGCATGTAGCCGCGTAATTCATCGAAATTGACCGGTTTGGGGAAGAACACCACCCCTGCCGGAATACCGCCACGCTGTGCCATCTCGTCCTGATCCAGGCTGCTGACGATGGCGATGCTCACATCGCGCAGCTGTGGATCGTTGAGGATGGTCTTGACCACTTCGTAGCCGTCCATGCCTTCCATCACGATATCGGCCAGCACCACGTCGGGTTTGCTGCGCGCGATCTCCAGCAACGCCTTGTAACCGTTGTCGCAATAGACCAGATCCAGCGGCAGCCCCCAGGAACCGAGCGCGCTTGCATACAGCTCGCGTTGCAGGCGGTTGTCCTCGATCACCAGCACGGCGGTGCGGCCGTTGCCGGGACGCGGTGCCGGGGCGTTGCGACCGTGCTCGGCGGCATCGCCGGAGGAACCCGGCGTGGCCTTGTAGGCATGCACGGCAGCCAGCGGAATGCGACGGTGACCGCCCTTGGTCTTCCAGGCTTCGATGATGCCGGCCTCGACCAGTTGCTGAACGGAGGACACCGAAATGCCCAGGATATGGGCCGCTTCCTGCGTGGTGCAGACCTCGGAGCTGATTGTCTTTGCGGTTTTCATAAATCCATTATCGGTATTTTACACAAATAAATCAAATTAGTTAGATAAAATTTGAATTCGGTATAATCGGTTTTCGACGAAAAGCAACAGTGATGCCGCGCAGTCAGCTTCGATGACCGCATCAGGCAGGGAATTTCGTGAGTTCGTCAGATTTTGTGTATTTTGCCTGCTTTTGGGCAATCCAGCACAAGTTATCGGCCGGCGGGAGTTTCCCCGAACGACACCGGGCCAGCAGGCTCTAGAGACTATCCAGGCGAGCGCGCAGGCTGGCGGCCTGTTCCTGCAGGCGGGTGAGATCGGCCGGGTCCATCTTCTTGAGTTGCTGGTAGGCCATGCCCATGCGCGGGTTATTGCCGAAGGTGGAACGGTGGCGCAGGAAGAAATCCCAGTACAAGGCATTGAAGGGGCAGGCGTCCTCGCCGGTCTTCTGCTTGGGGTCGTAGGCGCAGCCCTGGCAATAGTCGCTCATGCGCCCGATATAGGCGGCGCTGCTGACATAGGGCTTGGTGGCGATGATGCCGCCGTCGGCCCATTGGCTCATGCCCAGGGTGTTGGGCAGTTCCACCCATTCGAAGGCATCGATGTAGATGCCCAGGTACCAGTGGTGCAGTTCCTTGGGGTTCAGTCCGGCCAGCAGGGCGAAGTTGCCGATCACCATCAGGCGCTGGATGTGATGCGCGTGCGCCGTCTGCAACGACTGGCCGATGGCGTGCTGCAGACAGCGCATGCGGGTCTGGCCGGTCCAGAACCAGGCCGGCAGCGGCAGCCGGTGGGCCAGGGCATTGCGTTCGTCATAGCCGGGCATCTGCGACCAGTAGATGCCCCGCACATATTCGCGCCAGCCGATGATCTGGCGGATGAAGCCCTCCACCGCCGCCAGCGGCGCATCGCCATCGCGATAGGCCTGCTCGGCGCGACGGACCACCTCCAGCGGCTGCAGCATCTTGACGTTGAGCGCGAACGACAGCAGCGAGTGGAACAGGCGCTGGGCCCGGCTGCTCATCGCGTCTTCATAGTCGCCGAAGCAGGGCAGCACGCGGGTGATGAAATGCTCCAGGTGCTGCAGGGCTTCGTCGCGATCCAGTGGCCAGCGCAACTGCTTGGTCTGCGGCTCGCCGAAGCTGGCCACGCCCTGTTGCTGCAGCATCTGCCATAGCGCGTCGTGGTCGTGCGGCGCGCGCCGGTCTTCCGGTTCGGGCGGAGTGCCGGGCCAGCGCTTGCGATTGTCGTGGTCGAAATTCCATTGACCGCCCTCGGGCTGGCCGGACGCATCGAGCAGCAGTTCGAAGCGGCGGCGCATCTGCCGGTAGAAGTGTTCCATCAGCCATTGCTTGCGCCCGGCGAAGAGGCGCGGCAGTTCATGGCGGGCTGTAAGGAAGTGCTCGGTATCGACCACGGTCGCCGGCAGCGCCTGACCCTCTGCCCATTGTTGCAAGGTCTGGTCGACCCGCCATTCATCCGGCGCCTGCCATTGCACCTCCTGGGTCTGGTAATGGGTCACCAGGGCCGACAGGTTGGCCGGCAGCGACTGGCGGTTGCTGGCATCGTCCAGGCTGATGTAGCGCACCCGGTGGCCGTCGGCGCGCAGGCGCGCGGCAAAGGCGCGCATGGCGGCGAAGATGGCCAGGATCTTCTGCGCGTGGTGTAGCACGTAGTCGGTTTCCGAACGGACTTCCATGAGCACGTAGACCACCTCGGGATCGACGGCATCGAACCAGGAATGCAGCGGGTTGAGCTGGTCACCCAGGACCAGGCGCAGAGTGCGGGCCGGATGGGACGAGGACGTGTCTTTCTTCTTCATGCTGATGCGTCAAAAAGGATACCTGCGACCATAGCGGCCCAGTGCCACGAAGGCGCAGAGCTTGAGCAGGCAGGGCAGGGCGGCATAGACCAGGGGCAGGCTGGTGCCGGGGCCCTGGCCAGGGTGGTAATCCAGGGCCGACAGGATGGGGAGCGCGATGCCGGCCAGGGCCAGCGCCAGCTTGCCCAGCATGGTGAGGATGCCAAAGGCCGCGCCCACCGAGCCGCGCCCGGTGACGACCCGCGCCAGCAAGACCGGCGGCAGCAGCAGGTCGGCGCCCAGTGCGGCACCGGTGGCCAGGCACACGGCAAGGAAGGCGAGGCGATCGCCCGGCCCCAACCACGCCGCGCCGATGAAGCCGGCGGTCGACAGCAGCATGGCCAGGCGCCAGCAGGCCACCGCGCCGACCTTGCGCGCCAGCGCACTCCACAGCGGCAGACCCAGCGCGGCCGCGCCGAAATAGGCGGCCAGGAACAGGCCGGCCAAGGCCTTCTCCTGCAATTGATCTTCGATGAAGAACAGCGCCAGCGTGGCCGGAATGGCAGCCGACAGGGCATTGAGCAGATAGGGGGGCAACAGGGCGCGGAAGGCGCGATTGGCCCACAGGCTGGCCAGCGCCTGTCGCCACGGCTGCCCGGCCGCCACGCTGGGCGGTGCCGGCTGGCGCAGCAACAGCACTAGCGCCACGCCCAGCACGGCGGCAAAGAACAGGCAATACATAGTGAGACGGGCCGCTACCTGCGCCGGGTCGGCGGCCAGGATGCCCACCGGCACCACGCTGGCCACGATCACCCCGACCAGCCCGGCCGCCTCGCGCCAGGCCACGGCGCGCAGACCATCGTCAGGCAGGCGCGAGCCCCATGACAGGTAGGCGATGCTCAGCATGCTGTGCGCGCCATAGGCCAGCACCAGCATGCCGACCAGCCAGGGCATGGCGGCCTGGGGCGTGGCGGGAGGATTCCACAGGCAGACGAAAGCCAGTGCCAGCACCAGCGCGGCCAGGGCCATCCAGCGCTTCTGGCGTTGCGCCGAGTGATCCAGCAGATGACCGAAGAGCGGGTCCTGCAGCATGTCCAGCAGGCGTGCGGCGAACAGGACCCATCCCAGCGGAGCCAGCGCCACGCCGACATGGCTGGCGTAATACGCCGGCAGCTGTACGAACAGCGGCAGCGCCGCCATCGCCAGCGGAGCGCCCAGCATGCCGTAGGCCGCGTCGTGCCAGCGCCCGGGCAGGCGGGCGGCGCCTGCACTCAAGGCGTTTCCCCCAGCAGGCGGCGTCGCAGGCTGTCGTCACGGCTGGGCTGGCCGAGCCAGATATTGAAGAAGGCGCGTGCCAGTTCGGGATCGGCGATTTCGGCCAGCAGCTTGTTCCTGTCATAGAGCCGCATGCCGCGCCCGGGCAGATAGACGCCCACCAGTTCATCGCCATCGGCGACATCGACGAAGGCGCCGCTGAGCTCGCTCTTCCAGCGCGCCAGCGTGGAGTCGGGGATCGGCGCCGGACTCATGCGCTGGATTTCGTCGATGGAGGTATTGGCCAGCCGGTCGCGGCTGATGCCGACCTTGTAATCCAGTTGCAGCGCGAAAGGCTGGTTGTCGTCCAGCGGGCGCTGGGCTGCCCACAGGGTGGCGTCATAGATGCGCAGGCCCAGCCAGCGCATGGTGCCGCTGCCCACCGTCTGCGCCTGCGGCAGCACTTCGCGCCAGGGTGGGGTGGCTTGCGGAGCGGCCTGCGCGAAGGCGGTCCCGGCCAGGGAGAGTTGCAGGCCCAGCGCGATGCCTGTCATCAGGCGTCGCCGGTAAGACGAAGACAGGGAGGCAAACAGGGTGAACAGGGCGGTAGCGATGGACATGCGGGTCATTCCTCGGGGCGAAGGTCGGGTGCACCAATGCGCGGCGCGTCACATGGTCGCTAGATTACTACCAAAGAAAAGCGAACGCTACTAATTGGTATTTTTTATTTACCAATCGGTATTATGGTGTTCGAGCGAGACCGTTCAGCGCGTCCATTTGCGTTCGTAGTCCATCTCCTCGAAGTGCTGGACCAGGAAATCGATGAACACCCGGACCTTGGCCGGCAGGTGCTTGCGCCCCTGGTAGGCGATATTGATGGTCAGGCGCGGCAGGTCCCAGTCATCCAGCACCGGCACCAGTCGGCCGGCGACGACGTCGTCGTAGATGATGTAGTTGGGCTGGATCAGGATGCCCAGCCCCTCCAGCGCGGCGGCCCGGATGATCTGGCCGTCGTTGGATTGCATCAGGGCGCTGATCTCCAGCGTGCGTTCACCGGCCTGGCGGTGGTGAAAGCGCAGGCTGTTGGGCTGGTTGGCATGGCTGTAGACCAGCAGGTCGTGCGTGGCCAGGTCCTCCAGCGTGCGCGGTACGCCACTTGCGGCCAGGTAACCCGGAGCGGCGGCCAGGATGCGGCGGGTCGAGGCCAGGCGGCGCACGGCGATGTTGGAATCCGGTTCGAACTCGCGGGTGCGGATGGCCACATCGATGCCGCTGTCGAGCAGGTCGACGTAGCGATTGGCCGCCACCAGGTCCAGCGTGATGTCCGGATAGAGCCGGTGAAAGCGCGGCAGGATGGGGCTGATGTGCTTCATGCAGAACGACAGCGAGGAGGTCACCCGCAGCATGCCGCCGGGCGCCACGCTATTGGCGTTGACCAGTTCCTCGGCCTCCTTCATCTGCACCAGGGCCGCCTTGCATTGGCGGTAGAAGGCTTCGCCGGTCTGGCTCAGCCCCAGGCGGCGCGTGCTGCGCTCCACCAGGCGCGCGCCCAGGCGTTCTTCCAGCGCCGCCAGGCTGCGGCTGGCCGCGGCGTTGGACATGCCCAGCACCTCTGCCGCACGCGACAGGCTGCCCAGCTCGGCTACCTGCACGAAGAGTTCGAATTGGCTCCAGCGGTCCACCCGGGTCTCCCGTCATGGCCGGGTGGAAAACAGTTTTCCACTTCCGGCATATATCCCTCCAAAAAACCGGCCTATATTAACGCCCAGCGGAAAAATCCGGACGATCTAACCAAAAAAGCGAGGAGACCATGCTCAACCTGAACGAAGACACCATCACCCAGGCCGTGCTGGCCCGCCATGCAGGCATGCCCGACGAGCGCCTGCGGCAGATCATGACCAGCCTGGTGCAGCACCTGCACGCCTTCGCCCGCGAGGTCAAGCTGACCGAGGAAGAATGGTTCGAGGGCATCCGTTTTCTCACCGAGACCGGTCAGATGTGTTCCGACAAGCGCCAGGAATTCATCCTCCTCTCCGACACCCTGGGCCTGTCCACGCTGGTGATGGCGCAGCAGAACCACAAGCCCGCCGGTTGCACCGAGGCCACGGTGTTCGGTCCTTTCCACGTCGAGAATTCACCGCGCTACGAACTGGGTGCCGACATCGCCAACGGCGCACGGGGCGAGCCCTGCTTTGTCAGCGGCAGTGTGCGCGGACTGGATGGACAGCCGCTGGCCCATGCCACGCTGGAAGTCTGGCAGGCTGACGAAGACGGTTTCTATGATGTGCAGTATCCCGACCTGGACCAGCTGCAAGCCCGTGGCACCCTGCAGACCGACGCCCAGGGGCGCTTCCATTTCCGCAGCATCCTGGCCAACTCCTATCCGATCCCGCATGATGGCCCGGTAGGGCGGATGCTGGACAAGCTGGGCCGGCATCCGTGGCGTCCGGCCCACCTGCATTTCCGCATCCGGGCCGAGGGCTATGAAACATTGATCACCCACGTGTTCCGCCGTGGCGACCACTACCTGGACTCGGATGCGGTGTTCGGCGTGCGTTCCACGCTGATTGCCGACTGGCCGCGCCATGAAGCCGGCATCGCCCCCGATGGCAGCCATTGCGAGCAGCCCTTCTACACGCTGCACTATGATTTCATCCTCAATCCCCAGCGCAACTGAACCGGGACCGTCATGCAAGCCTTTACCTACACCAGCGCTGCCGCCCGTGTGATCTTCGGCGCCGGCAGCCTGCAACATCTGGTCCGCGAAACCGAGCAGCTGGGCGCCCGCCGCGCGCTGGTGCTGTGCACACCGGGCCAGCGTGCCGAGGCCGAACGTGTGGCCGCGCTGATCGGCGAGCGCTGCGCCGGCATCTTCGATCAGGCCGTCATGCATGTGCCCATCGAGACCGCGCGCCACGCCCGCGAAGTCGCCCGCGAACTGGAGGCCGACTGCGCCATCGCCATCGGCGGCGGTTCCACCATGGGCCTGGGCAAGGCCATCGCGCTGGAGTCCGAGCTGCCCATCCTGGCCATCCCGACTACCTATGCCGGCAGCGAGATGACGCCGATCTATGGCATCACCGAAGCCGGCCTCAAGAAGACCGGGCGCGATGTGCGCGTCTTGCCGCGCACCGTGATCTACGATCCCGAGTTGAGCCTGGGCCTGCCGCTGCCCTTGTCGGTTACCAGCGGCATCAATGCCATGGCGCATGCGGCCGAGGGTTTGTACGCGGCCGATGCCAATCCCATCATGTCGATGCTGGCCGAGGAGGGTATCCGCGCACTGGCCGAAGGGCTGCCGCAGATCGTCCTGCGCGCCGATGACCTGGATGCCCGCAGCCAATGCCTGTACGGCGCCTGGCTGTGCGGGACGGTGCTGGGCAATGTCGGCATGTCGCTGCATCACAAGCTGTGCCACACGCTGGGCGGCAGCTACAACCTGCCGCATGCCGAGACCCATACCGTGATCCTGCCGCATGCGCTGGCCTACAATGCGCCGGCCGCGCCGCAGGCCATGCAGCGCATCGCCCGCGCCCTCGGTAGCGAGGACGCGGCACAGGGCGTGCATGCGCTGGCGCGCGCGCTGCAGGCGCCGTTGTCGCTGCGCGAGCTGGGCATGCCCTATGAAGAGCTTGATCGCTGCACCGATATCGCCTTGCAGAATGCCTATGCCAATCCACGTCCGCTGGAGCGGGCCGCCTTGCGCGCCTTGCTGGAAAATGCCTGGCATGGCCATGCACCGGTTACGGGGAACTGAGATGGCAGTCCGGCACATCGTGATGTGGGACATCCAGGGCGAGCGCGGTAGCGCGCCGCATCTGGCCAATGTCGAACAGGTCAGGCAAGCCTTCGAAGGGCTGGCCGGCCGCATTCCCGGCCTGCGCCATCTGGAGGTCGGCACCGATGTCAGTGGCGTCGATTACGCCTGTGACGTGGTGCTGGTCACGGAATTCGACAGCGCCGAGGCCTTGCGTGCCTATGCCGATCATCCCGCCCACCTGGCCGTGCGCCAGCAACTGGGCAGCCTGCGCATCGCGCGGCATCAGGTGGATTATCCGGTGCGCTGAGCGTGGGCTCAGACCATGCCGCCATTGGCGCGGATGGTCTGGCCGTTGATCCAGCCGCCGGCCGGGCTGACCAGGAAGGCCACCACCTCGGCGATATCGTCCGGCTGCGCCAGGCGTTCCAGCGGCGGCAGCTTGGCCAGGTGTTCGATCTGGGCCTCGGTCTTGTCCTTGAGGAAGAGATCGGTGGCGGTCGGTCCCGGCGCCACGGCATTGACGGTGATGCCGCGTCCGCGCAGTTCCTTGGCGAAGATGTTGGTCATGGCTTCCACCGCCGCCTTGGTGCCGGCATAGACCGAATAACCGGGCAGCGCCAGGGCCTTCACGCTGCTGGAAAAGTTGACGATGCGGCCACCGTCGCGCAGCCGTTTGGCGGCGATGCGCATGGTGTTGAAGCTTCCCTTGAGGTTGATGGCGATCAGGCGGTCGAAGAGCTCGTCATCGGTATCGGCCAGCATGGTCAGGCCGGGCTGGATGATGCCGGCATTGTTGACCAGGAAGTCGACGCCACCGAAGAGCGTGCAAGCCTGATCGACCATGGCGGCCACCTGGGCCGGGACGGCGACATCGGCCTGGACGGCGGCAGCCCGTCCGCCGGCGGCTTCGATCCCGGCCACGACCGCGTCTGCGTCGGCCTTGCGTCCGGCATAGTTGATGATGACGGCGATGCCGTCGGCCGCCAGCCGCCTGGCGATGGCCGCACCGATGCCGCGTGATGCGCCGGTGACGATGGCGACCTTGTTGCTGGAACGGGAACCGGAAGCGGTATTGGCGATGCTGGTCATGGTTTTCTCCTGAATGGAAAGTCATTGGGGTGGAACGGCATGGAAGAATCATCTCACTGCCGCCGCTTCTGCTGTAGCCGTATAATCGACATATCGCTTATCCACTTATTGCATAGCCATGTTCGATGATCTGGTCCTGTTGCGCAGCTTCGTTGCCATCGTCGAATGCGGCAGTATCTCCGCCGCTGCGCGGGCGCTGCGGATGACCCAGCCGACCCTGAGCCGGCAGTTGAGCGCATTGGAACAGCAGTGCGGTGCCGAGCTGCTCAGGCGCGATACCCATCGCATGAGCCTGACCGAGACCGGCCAGCGCTTCCTGCATGATGCCCGTGCCATCATCGAACTGGCCGACGCAGCCCAGCAACGACTGAGGCTGGAACAGGGCGGACTGCAGGGCAACATCCGGGTGTTTTCCACCATCGACTTCGGGCAGACCGTGGTGAGTCGTCTCATCAGCAGTTTCATCCACGCACACCCCGGCGTGACGATGGAACTGGCCTATTCGAACCGTCCGCTGCACATGATCGAGGAGGGCTGTGACGTCGGCATCATCGCTGGCGCGTTGACCGACGACCGGGTGGTGGCGCGCTCCCTGGGACAGATCCGCCGTCATGTGGTGGCGTCACCCGGGCTGGTGGCGGCACACCGCCGCTGCCGTCGTCCGGAGGACCTGCAGGAATGGCCGTGGGTGATCCTGTCGTCCGCTACCTTTGGCGGCACGCGCGAGGTGACGCTGTATCGGGACGGGGAGGAAAGTCGCCTGCAGGTGCGACCGCTGCTGCAATCCGAAGGCGTGACCAGCCTGCGCGAAGCAGCGCGCATGGACCTCGGCGTGGCGGCGTTGCCGACCTGGCTGGTCGAGGAGGATCTGGTCTCCGGCCGACTGGTGCGACTGCTGCCGAAGTGGGAAGCCAGCACGCTGCCGGCGCACGTGGTCTATCCGGCGCGACGCAACCTGCCGCTGCGAGCCAGGACCTTCGTGGACTTTGCGCTGGAGTATATGTCCACGGTCCTGACCTCGCACAGGCGCTGAGGGATTGTGCCGATTTACTCTCCGAGACGGCAGCGCTGAGCCTGCCCTAGACGAACTTGGCCAGCGGCGCCCAATGTGGCGGCAATTGCAGCGATGCCAGCGCCGGCACGCAGGCATACACTTCATAGCTGGCAACGCCGCTCTCGATGAACGGGTCCTGCGCCATCATGGCGTCAAGTTCCTCGCGATCGGAACAGCTGGCCAGCAGCAGCCCGCCTGTCCGGTTTTCCATGGGGCCGGCAAGGATCACCTTGCCTTGCCTGACGTTGTCGATCAGCCACCTCTTGTGGGCGTCCAGATGCTGGTTGATGTCCTCGACCGGCCGCAGGTAGGTCAATGTCACGACATGGATCATGATCAGGCCCCTTCGCGCGTGAGCAATCCCGTAACTGCTGCCGGCACCGCATCCAGAGCCTGGCGCATCGAGGTGCTGCGCAATTCGGCGCCCTTGGTAAGCAATTCGGCACGCACGAAGCTCACCCGCTTGATACCGATGAAACCGAAGAACGCGCTCAGATACGACTCCTGATGATCCATGCTGCCCGCCGGACCGGAGGAATACATGCCGCCCCGCGTCGATGCCACCAGCACCGCCTTGTCACCCGCCAGGCCAACGGGACCGGTTTCGGTATAGCGGAAGGTACGCCCCGGTTGGGCAATGCGGTCCAGCCAGGCCTTGAGCTGGCTCGGAACCGAAAAGTTGTACATCGGCGCGCCCAGTACGATGACATCGCTCGCCAGCAGTTCACTGACCAGAGTGTCTGAGAGCGTATGTTCAGCGCGCAGGCCGGCGTCGCTGGTGACCGTGCCTGGCTGGCGGAAGCCGCCTGCGATGGGGCCGTCAAGATGCGCGATGGGAGCGGCGACCAGATCGCGGGCGGTGACTGTCGCGTCGGGATAGCGGCTGCGCAGTTCTTCAACCAGGGCAGCACTGAGCACGCGCGAGGCAGAAGCGTCGCCGAGGATGCTGGAGTCGAGATGGAGAATCTTCATGGTGAGGTCCTTTCAGGGATCGGTAATCAGAGCGACAGGAGCCACGATACCGGCCCGAAACCCTCTTCACTAGCCAGCGGAATTGGATCAGATTGTTCTGCATATAGGACAATCAGCTGTCTATAATCAGAATTTTCCATTCCGGGTTTGTCTCATGGAAGACCTCAACGATTTGGCCTTGTTTGCCGCTGTGGTCGTGCATGGCAGCTTTTCAGCCGCTGCGCGGGCGTTGAACACGCCCAAGTCGCGCATCAGCCGCCGCGTGGCCGAACTGGAGCAGCGACTGGGCGTGCGCCTGCTGCAGCGCTCCACGCGGGTGGTGCGGGTGACCGAGGTGGGCTCGGCGTTCTTCACCCACTGCGAGGCGATGACACATGCCGCACGCGCGGCGGTGGAGGTCACCGAACACGCCGGTGCACGCCCGACCGGTCGCCTGCGGGTCAGTTCGCCCATGGGCGTGTCGCATATCTTCCTGGCACCGCTGTTGGCCCGTTTTCTCACGGCTCATCCTGATGTGCGGCTGGAACTGGAGTTGAGCAATCGGCGCGTTGATGTGATTGGTGAAGGAATCGATGTCGCCATGCGGGTACGCAGTACGCTGGAGGATTCCAATCTGGTGGTGCGAAGCTTCGGCACCAGTCACCAGATCCTCACGGCCAGCCCCGGCTTCGTCGCTACCCATGGTCCCTTCAAGACGGTGCAATCCCTGCAGGGACAACGTGGACTGGGGCCGGGTGGCATGCCAGGCGAGGCGGCACGTTGGCGGCTGCAGGATGCGGACAAGGCGGTGGCAGAGATCGCTTACACGCCGGTGCTGGTGACCGATGACGTGCATCTGATGCAGGCTGCGGCCACTGGAGGAGCGGGATTGGCCGTACTTCCCTTCAATGTATGCCGCCAGGCAGTCGAGCGCGGTGAACTGGTGGTCGTGCTGCCACGCTATCACGCAGCGGCCCACCAGTTGCATGCCGTATTCCCTTCGCGTCGCGGGCTGGTCCCGGCGGTGCGCGCCTTTATCGAGTTCCTGGCCGTCGAGTTGTCCCGGACGATGCAGGTGGAGAACCAGGCGTTGCAGGCGCTGTTAGCGCGACAAGGGGCGGTCCAGGTGTAGGCAGATTGCTTCGGACAACCAGTGAAGGTTTGAATCGGGCAAGTAAAACGAGCGGCTGTCAGGACGGCAGGCTTCAATCCAGCTGTATTCCATGGTTCTTTTGAATACATCTGTTAATTTGCCACGCCTAATCAAGAACCTCGTTCTACTCTAAAGTCTCGCCGTATTCTGCCCAGCCACCCCCAGGAAACCCCAATGCAAAAAAACGACGTCATGGATTACCTGCCGCGCATGGTGATCTTTTCCCGGGTGGTTGAAATGGGCAGCTTTTCCGGAGCGGCCAGCGCTTTGGGATTGAGTTCGTCTTCCGTCAGTCAGCACATCAGCGCCCTGGAAGCCGCCATGGGGATGACCCTATTGCATCGGACAACCCGCAAGCTCAGCCTGACGGAAGCAGGCCAGACCTTCTATGCCAACTGCGCGCGCATCTTGATGCTGGCCGCCGAGGCCCGTCAGAATGCCGAGAATCTGCACAAGGACATGGTCGGTGAGGTGCGCATTTCGACGTCCAGTTTCATGGCTTCCGAATACCTCGTGCCAGCGCTCGAAGGCCTTCTGCACGACTATCCCAAGTTGCGTATCAATATCGACGTCAATGATCACAACGTCGATCTGATCGAGAAAAGCGTCGATATCGCCCTGCGCGCGGGGAAGGCCGCGGGGCCTGAGGATGTGTTTCTGGCGCGGCTGGATGCGGTACTTTGCGCGGCGCCCGCCTACCTGCAAGGACATTCGCCCATCCGTACACCCGAGGACTTGAGATCGCACGAATTCATCTTCTTTACGCCGCTTGGGACAACCATGGAACTCGGTATGCGCGACGGTGCCGGGAGGCTGGTGCAAATGCGCCTGACTCCTCGCATCTCGGTCAATCACACCCATTCATTGCACAAGCTGACTTTACAGGGACACGGCGTGGCGCGGCTGCTACAGAGCAAGGTGCAGTCCGATCTCGATAACGGTCGGTTGCAGCGGGTGCTGCCGGACTGGACGCTGGATGGCTACTGTGCCTTTTTGTCGACGAATTACCGGGGCCAGGTTCCACAAAAGGTGGTCGTTTGCGTAGAGCATATCCGGGCGTATTTCCGTCGCCGGCATCCGGTCATGCAGGAGGCATGATGGCCTGGCTCGCCAGGAGAATATTCGTCTCCATTCCACTTGTATTTTGAATAAACTGATCAATCACTTCAGGCTAATCAAAAGCCTGATTTTCAAATAAAGTACGCGGTTTGCCCCACCCTGCAAAGAAAAACCGAGGGGCACGCGCAAAACGCGAAATTCCCGGCTGCTTCCTTTAGCGCATCACAGTGGCTCTCCCAAAAAGACAGCCGAAGCCAAAAACGAAATCCATGTCTAGAACAGCGTAACAGGGCTCTTCTCTCGCCTTGAGAGAGCGCCGGTTTCCCTATGCCCGCTCGTCAGTTGGAGCAACTTTCTCTGGTGTAAATTTTATGAATTTGAAGCGCCTCACGGTTTTGTCCCGACTTACGCTGGGCTTTGGTTCTGTCCTCTTGTTGCTGTTAGTTATCCTGGTCAGTGCTTTATGGAAAATGGATCAGATCAAGCAACAGCTTACTTCCATTACCGACGTAAACAATGCCGAGATCTATCACTTGGCAGCGATGCGATCCGCGGTTTACGAACAATCGCTTTTGCTCCGCAATCTGGCGCTTTCTTCTTCGCAGGAAGAGTCCGGGAAAAACGTCGCCAGTCTTAAGCAATACATCGAAAAATACGCTAAGGCGGAAAGCGCTCTGGCAAAAATGTTTGCGGAAATAGAGGAGACTACCGAGACTGAAAGATCAGTCATACTCGTCATCAAGAAGCAGTCTTCAGAAGCGCTCCCTCTGCTAAAGCAGGTAATCAATCTTGTGCAGGAGGGGAGGGGCGACGAGATTCAGAAATTTAATGCCGCAGAATTATCCAAGAGGCAGGCAGATCGCCGACGCACATTAGCCGAACTTTCCCAGTTCGAAGATAAGCTCAACGACGACGCAAAAAATGAGGCGATGAGCGTGTATTCTGCAGCACGAAAACTGATCATCGCGCTAGGGGCGCTGGCGCTTTTGACAGGGCTGATCGCAGCCGTCGTCATCACCAGGAGCATCTTGCGTCAGCTGGGTGGCGAACCAGCCGATGCTGCCGCACTGGCAGCGCTGATTGCCAAAGGCGACCTGCGAGCGCAGATCAGCGTTGAGGAAAGCAATCCAAATAGCCTCATGATGTCGATGAAGAGTATGAATGACTCGCTCAGGGCAATTGTGACCGAGGTTCGCAAGGGTACTGATGCCATTACAACTGCCAGCGGCGAAATTGCTTCCGGCAATCTGGATCTTTCTTCGCGTACGGAGGAGCAAGCAAGCTCATTGGAAGAAACCGCGTCTGCGATGGAGCAACTGACGGCAACGGTCAAGCAGAATGCGGATAGAGCAAACGAAGTCAACTCCCTGGCCGCAGATGCTTCTGGCGTAGCATCGGAAAGCGGGAAACTGGTGCAAAGGGTTGTCACGACGATGGCCGCTATCGACGACTCTTCAAAGAAGATCGTGGATATCATCAGTGTCATTGACGGCATTGCTTTTCAAACCAACATTCTCGCCCTTAATGCTGCCGTGGAGGCCGCGCGGGCGGGCGAGCAAGGTCGGGGATTCGCGGTGGTGGCATCGGAAGTGCGAAGCCTGGCGCAGCGCAGTTCCACTGCGGCAAAGGAAATCAAGGAGCTTATCGATGATTCGGTAGATAAGGTCGCGGCTGGAAGTGCTCTGGTAAAACAGGCTGGCGAAACAATGAATGAGGTGGTGTCGAGCGTAGATCGAGTAGTCGCAGTGATCGGAGAAATTAGCGAGGCCAGTAGCGAGCAGAGCAAGGGCATTGATGAAATCAACAATGCCATTTCTCAGATGGACCAAGTGACCCAGCAAAACGCAGCTTTAGTCGAGGAGGCTGCGGCCGCCTCTCAAGCACTGCAAGAGCAAGCCAGGAAATTAGGCAGCATGGTTGAGGTTTTCGTGGTTGCCTGATTGTCCGGCCTACACCCTCCATCGAGTGCAGCTGGATTCCCGAAAACAAAGGATAGTCCGAACTTGCGTAAAGTCCTTCCTGAAGTATCCCTCGGTTACTGCTCGTTGGATGACTCTTGCAGAACTCAACAAGAGCGCAGTGGACCGTATTGTCTGCGTCATACCAGATCCGTATAGGTCGCAAGATTTCAGGGAGTAAAAAAAACGCCTAGAACAAAGGCTCTAGGCGGTTAGGGATATCCTAGGATTTTCTAGGAAATGTGTTTGGTGGAGCCGGCGGGAATCGAACCCGCGTCCAGAAGCACTCTACAGACAGTTCTACATGCGTAGTGCAGTCAATTGGTTTTGATCCTGGCGACGCGGACGCACACGCTTCGACAGGACGAGTTACCTTGGATTTAATGACGTATCAAGTAACCCGATACGCCACGATTCCCTGTAAATGACTCTACCGCTGTTGCCAGCACACCCCAGGGAAGAAGTGCTGTAGAGCTAGAAGTTTCTTAGGTTTCTAGGTGCGATTTACGCTGCGAGAGCGTAAGATTCGTCGTTTGCATTTAAGCAGTTCCGGATGGATTAACGAGGTAACCAGTCCTCGGCATGCCCTGTTCCGCTTTGCAACCCCTGTCGAAACCAAGTCGGCCCCGTGAGTGTTGAAGCTTCGCAAATCCAGCTGGGCGCTTGAACCTGCGTATTACGCTTGCCTCCCGCTAGAGAGGCGCCCGCTTTTCGGCGGGAGGCAAATTATAACCTACTCCTTGTTGTATGGGCGTGGCCGGGCTTTTCAAGGTCCGGCGTCCATTCCGTTCATCCGTTCATTCATCCAGTCACTGGATCGTCAGTTCCACCCGCGCCTTGGGCTCCTTGGCTGGAATGCCGGTGCCGTCCAGCCGTGGGGCGATCAGGAAGATGCGCGCCGGGTCGATCACACTTTGCTCCTGCAGGTAATTGCGCACCTGGTCGGCACGACGCTGGGCCAGATTGCGCAGATCATCCTGGGTGACCTCGGTGTGTTCCAGGATCATCTTTTCCATCTCTTCCGGCGGTAGGGACTTGGACAACCCGATCATGTTGCGCGGTTTGTCGAACTTGCTGTCCTTGTAGACGCGCTCCAGATACTTGCCGCGCTCGGCCGGGCTGATGCGCACCGGGCCGGAGGGCTGGCCTTCGCGGGCGATCAGGTCGGCGCGTTTCAGGCCGCGCATCTTGCGTTCCAGGGCTTCCTGGCGCAGGCCTTGGTCATCGACCTGCGGATCGACGCGGCCGGTGATGTCGAGCTTGATGCCGGGGCGTTCGTGCAGGACGTAGCCCAGCGCATCGAGCTTCTTGCGGACCTCGTCGGTGACTTCGGAAGAGCCCGGCGCGAACTCGATATAGCGCAGTTCGCCAATGTGCTCGTCGGCACGGAACATCGATCCGATGAGGGCAAAGGGCGAGGTGACGGCCTTGACGATCAGGTTCACGAAGACCCGCACGATGATGCCGCCGACCGAGAACTCGGGGTCGGAGAGCGAGCCTGAGATCGGCAGGTTGAGATTGATATTGCCGTCACGGTCCTTGAGCAGAGATACCGCCAGCATGACCGGCAGCTTGGTGGCGTCGGGGCTGTCCACGCGTTCGCCGAAGGTCAGCTGTTCGATGCGCAGGTCGTTCTGGGCGACCAGCTTGTCGTTCTCGATCTTGTATTGCACGTCCATGGACAGCTTGCCCTTGGTGATCGGATAGCCGGCATACTTGGCGGAGTAAGGCGTCAGGCGCGGCAGTTGCACGCCGTTGGCGCTGGCCTTGAGGTCCAGGTACATGGGCTTGAACAAGGGATTGAGCGAGCCGGAAATCTGCAGCGGTGCATCGTTGTCGATCTTGCCGCTGATGTTGACGGGAGCGGGCTGCGGTTTCTCCGACGAGATCTGGCCGATGGTGCCGGCCAGGCCGGTCATGTTGGCGGTGTAGTTGGGTTTGACGAAGTTGTCGGTGTAGTTGATGTTGCCGCCTTCCAGGACCACCTGACCGATGCGTACGATGGGGGCATCAGCGGAGGCGGCCGGCGTGGTCACGGGGGCGGTGGAGGTGGTCTTGCGGGAGCTGCCGGTGTTGCCCGCGTTGCCGGGCTTGGCGTCCTTGCTGTCCTTCTTGCTGTCGTCGGTGATCGAGCCCTGTTCCTGCGCGTCGGCCACGACGATGTCCTGCAGGTTCAGGCGGCCCTTGTCGGAAAGGATGGCGCGGGCGTAGAAGTTGGACAGGGTGATCTTTTCCAGCGCCACTTGCGTGCGTGCACCCAGTCTGGCCTGGATGCCACTCACGGCCAGGGTGCGCCAGCGCAGGAAGTCGGTGGAGGTGACCTTGTCCTGCATGCGCAGGTTGGTGACGGCAGCCTCACCCTTGTAATCCAGCGCGAGCTTTTGGTTCTCCAGCGGCGGCGTGACGGTCAGCTTGCCCTTGGCGCTGACCAGGCCGGTGCTGAGGGTCACGTTGAGGACATTGGTGAAGTAGTGCTGGAAGGGCGCGATGGGCAGGTCCTTGACGTCCAGGTCGAGGTCCAGCTGCTTCAGGCGGGGCGCAGCCTGGCCGCTCAGTTCGGCACTGCCGGCTTTGTCGAAGCGTGCCTGCAGCTTGAAGGGGATGGGCTGGTCCAGCGTGTCGCTGAGATTTTTCGCCTGCAATGACAGGGACTGCAGGCTGATCGGCTGGGCGCCCTTGCCGGGCGGCGTCAGGCGCAGGTCGGCCAGGTCCACGCTGGTGTCGTCGAGCTTGATGTGCCCATCGCGCAGTTGCAGGGTGGTGTTGCCGGAGAGCTTGCCGGCGATGTCGGTGACGGGGCTGCGCGCCAGGTAGTTGCGGTAGGCGGCAAGGTCGATGCGTTCCAGCTTGAGCTTGCCACCGACCTGCGCCTTGAGCGGTTGGACCTGGCCGTCAAAGGCCAGCGTGCCGTGACCGTTTTCCGTCACCGACAGGTTCAGTTGGGCGGGCTTGGCATCGACGGCGGTCGATAGGCCGGTGGCATTGATCTCCAGTTTGGAGAGCTTGATATCCTGCGCCGGGCTGGCGTTGGCCTGGTCACGCCAGCGGATGTCGCCGCCGTTTACTTTCAGTTGTTGCAGGACGATGGGGGCTGCTGGTGCGGGTGCCGCGGGTGTTGCTGGTACAGCCGGAGTCGCCGGTGCCGGCGTGCCGGCCTGCGCTGGCGTGGTGCCCGGTTTGGCCGGAGCCTTGCTGTTGCTGGTACCGCTGCCGAGGGCGCGTAACCAGTTGATTTCGCCGCGGGCATTCATGTCGACCCAGACTTGCGGCTGTTCCAGGCTGACCTGGCTGATCTCGCCGCTGGCGGCCAGCAGGTCGAATTGTCCGAGTTGCACGGCCAGTGACTTGGCCTTGAGCAGCGGGGCCTTGGCCTTGTCCTGCAAGGAAATGTCATCGATCCGGATATCACCGGCCAGGGTCACGGTGGGCTTGTCTTCCTTGCGACTGAAGCCCAGGTCCAGCCTGGTGGTGAGCTTGGCGCTCTGCACGGCCAGGGGCAGTTCGGCGGGGACAAAGGGCAGGTAGCTGACCAGGTCCAGCTGGTCGATGTCGATGGCGAATGCCGATTCCTGCGACGAGGTGAAGGGTTTGCTGCGCCCCTTCAGGTGCAGCGGCGTGCCGTTGATGGTGGCGGCCAGTTGCGGCTGCACGAAACTGTCGATGTTGCCGGGCAGGTTGGAGATGAAGGGCAAGCCGAGTTGCAGGGCGGCGATGTCGATGGTCTTGCCGCTGACCTTGTCTTCGAAGCGGATTGCGCCATCCTGCAATTGCACGTTGGCCAGCGAGAAGCGGGCCTGGCCTTCGCTCTTGGGTTGTGCCGCCAGACGGTCGAGGATGTCGGAGAAGTTGTAGTGGCCGCTGCCGTTGGCGTCCAGGCGGATGACATGCAGTTGCGGAGTGGTCAGCTTGATCTCATCCAGTACCGGTGCCATGCGTAGCAGTGAGGCCGAGGAGGCGTCCACCAGCAACGATTGGGCGCTGAAGAAGGCACTCTTGCCGTCGGCTTCGAAGAGCGTGATATCGGAGGCCCGCAGCGCCAGCCGGAAGGGATTGAAGCTGATCTCGCCGATGGAGAGCTTGCGGCCGATCTGGGCCTGGGTCTGATCGATGGCGATCTTGCGTACCAGGGCCGGCAGGGCGGCCCAGCTAAGGGCGGCCAACACCAGCAGGACGACCAGGATCCAGGCCAGCCATCGGAGGGGGCGGCGCAGACGCTGCCATGCGGGGTGCTGGGAGAAAGAGGCGGTGCCCGGCTTGGTCATTGCGGTTTTCCCTTGTCGGTGCCGGCCCGTCCGCTGCATTGGCTGCAATGGCTGCAATCCTTGCAAGGGAGGCCGGTTCTGATTGTGATGTGTCGGCGGTGAGCCTGCCTGCCGTCATTCTAATGCGAGGCGTCGTCACTGTGACACGTTAGGCTGGCGCAGGCTAGGAGGGGAAAGCGGCGCCAAAGTTTCCGCCGGGCGCCGCTGGCGGATCAGGAGAGGAGGGTGAGGATCTGCAGTGGGGCGTGCAGCAAGGCGTCGGCATCCCATCCGGTGGGCTCGCTGTGGCCGCAGTAGCCCCAGGCGGCGGCGATGGTGGGCATGCTGGCGGCCCGGCCGGCCTGGATGTCGCGCAGGTCGTCGCCGACGTACCAGCAATCCTCGGGCGCCAGTTGCAGGCGCCGTGCAGCTTCCAGCAACGGGGCGGGATGGGGCTTGGGATGCGGGGTGGTATCGCCGGAGACGATGCAGGCAGCGTGGCCTAGGCCGATCTGCGGGGCCAGCACGTCGGTGAAGCGCGCAGCCTTGTTGGTGACGATGCCCCAGGCGATCTGGCGCGATTCCAGCTGTGCCAGGAGTTCGGGGATGCCATCGAACAGGCGGCTGTGCCGGCTCATGTTGGCTTCGTAGCGATCCAGGAAGCGCACGCGCAGCGCTTCATATTCTTCGTGGTCGGGATGGATGCCGAGCGCTGCCCCGATCAGGCCGCGTGCACCGGCCGAGGCGACCGGGCGAAGCTGCTCATAGGGCGCATCGTCCAGGCCGCGCTCCTGGCGCAGGAAATTGGCGGCGGCCGCAAGGTCGGGCGCGGTATCGGCGAGGGTGCCGTCAAGGTCGAACAGGATTGCGCGCGGAGGGCGTAATGGCATGGGGTCTTGTCTGTGATGGCGGTGGAGAGGAGCGGCCGCAGCAGGGCGCTGCGGCGCGATGGCGGATCAGGCCAGCTTGGTACAGGCGACCAGGTAGTTGACGCTGGTGTCTTCGTTGAGGGAGTAGATCTTGGTCAAGGGGTTGTAGCCCATGCCCTTGAAGGCGTCGATCTGCAGGTCGGCCTCGCGGGTGTAACGGGCCAGTTCGGCCGGGGTGATGAACTTGGCGTAATCGTGCGTGCCCTTGGGCAGCAGGCGCAGGACGTATTCGGCGCCGATGATGGCCATCAGGTAGGACTTCATGTTGCGGTTGAGCGTGGAGAAGAACAGCTTGCCGCCCGGCTTGGCCAGGGTGGCGGCGGCGCGCACGATGGCGGCCGGATCGGGGACGTGTTCCAGCATTTCCATGCAGGTCACCACGTCGTACTGGCCGGCTTCGCGTGCGGCCATGTCTTCGGCGGCGATCTTCTCGTAGCGCACCTGTACGCCCGACTCCATGCTGTGCAGGTCGGCCACTTTCAGGGCCTTGTCGGAGAGGTCGATGCCGGTGACGTCGGCGCCCTTGATGGCCATGGATTCGGCCAGGATGCCACCGCCGCAGCCGATGTCGATGACTTTCTTGCCGGCCAGCGGAGCGCGGGCATTGATCCACTCCAGGCGCAGCGGGTTGATTTCGTGCAGGGGACGGAACTCGGAACCCGGGTCCCACCAGCGATGGGCCAGTTCACTGAATTTCTGGATCTCTTGGGGATCGGCGTTCATGGTCGCGTTGGTCGCATTGGTCGTGTTCATGGGGCCTAATGATAGCCCAAACGGACAGTCCCGGTTGGCGGCGGCAGATCAAGTGAGGCGGCAAAAAGCGGCTGACGCGCAAATGCCGCAGCAATAAAAAAACCCCGCCGAAGCGGGGTTCATTGAGCCTTGTAGCGTCAATCGATTACTTGCGGGTACCCACAACTTCGATTTCCACACGACGGTTCTTGGCGCGGCCAGCAGCGGTCTTGTTGTCAGCGACCGGTTGCGACTTGCCCTTACCTTCGGTGTAGACGCGGTTGGCTTCAACGCCCTTCGACACCAGGTAGGCCTTGACGGACTCAGCGCGGCGAACCGACAGCTTCTGGTTGTAGGCGACGGAGCCGATCGAGTCGGTGTGGCCGACGGCGATGATGACTTCCAGGTTGATGGCCTTCAGGTTACCAACCAGTTCGTCCAGCTTGGCCTTGCCAGCCGGCTTCAGGGTTGCCTTGTCGAAGTCGAAGAATGCGTCAGCAGCGTAGGTGACCTTTTCCGAGGTCGGAGCAGCGACAGGAGCCGGAGCCGGAGCAGGAGCAGCAGCGGCAACCGGAGCCGGTGCCGGCGGTTCTTCGCACGGACCGTTCACGTAAGCGGTTTGCCAGCACAGACCGTAACCGCTGCGGGTCACGACGTCACGGCCATCTTGCAGGTACAGGCTGCCGGGACGAACCTTGATGTCCTTGGTTTCCTGAGCGGTGGCAGACAGTGCGATGGCTGCGGACGCAGCAGCGAAGACGAGTTTTGCTAATTTGTTCATGTTTCTCCTCTCGGGTGAGATATCCGCAGATAAACTGCGCTACAAGATTACGACATCAAAAAATGAATAATATCATGTGTTCAGGTCGTCACAGGCCCTTGTTCCATGGGGCTAGTAATGAACTTAGCCGCCATTCTGCCACACGGATTGCCCTTGAGCGATGCTTGCCAATTGGTCCAGACAACGTTTTTGGGACTGTGTTGTTTCTTCGCAACGGGATATTTTTGAGCCGTTTTTGTTCCATCTGAGCCTGAAAAACCCCGATTTTTTCTAGAAAATCCTTATTTTTCATACAGTTCGCGCATTTTCGTCTCGGCAAGTAGTTGTCATTTTCTCCGGAGCATTGTCGACGACGATGTGGATCATTTTTCTGTGCCGGGGCACGGGAATGATCCCGAGAAAGTTTTTAGGCGCTTGTTATTTTGGCATCGGGTAGGCCAACGCAAGGAAAACGATGCCTTCTGGCAATGCTTCCGTTTCCATCTCGCCAACCTGATGCGTCAACGGCCTGGCTGCCGGATGCCGCCACTAATATATATAGCGAAAGCTTCCGCGAAGTCAGCCGCTCTCGCAGGCTGGGAGCGGCTGTGCAGCGGGCATCTGAATTTTGCGTCACTTTCCTGACGGGCGGTGAAGCACGCCGTTGGAGGCGTTTTGAGGGCGGTTGAAGGGCTTTTGACCCTCCTGGCGTGCTAGAATCCACTGTTCTGATCAGTCCAAGGGCCACGCCCGCCCGGCAGGATTTTCTGGCCGGGAAACATCTTTCGACTCTCCAATGGATCAATTCGCTAAAGAAACCATCCCCATTTCCCTCGAAGAAGAGATGCGCAAGAGTTACCTCGATTACGCCATGAGCGTGATCGTGGGTCGGGCACTGCCGGACGTGCGCGATGGCTTGAAGCCGGTGCACCGCCGCGTGCTGTACGCGATGCACGAGATGAACAACGTCTGGAACCGTCCCTTCGTGAAGTGCGCGCGCGTGGTCGGTGAAGTGATGGGCAAGTATCACCCGCACGGTGACGCGTCCATCTATGACACCCTGGTGCGCATGGCCCAGGACTTCTCGCTGCGCTATACCCTGGTCGACGGCCAGGGCAACTTCGGTTCCATCGACGGCGACGGCGCCGCGGCGATGCGTTACACCGAGTGCCGCCTGGACAAGATCTCCAACGAACTGCTGGCCGACATCGAGAAGGAAACCGTCGATTTCGTGCCCAACTACGACGGCAAGGAAAAGGAACCTTCGGTCCTGCCGACCCGTATCCCCAACCTGCTGGTGAACGGCTCCTCCGGCATCGCCGTGGGCATGGCCACCAACATCCCGCCGCACAACATCACCGAGGTGATCAACGGCGCGCTGCACCTGCTGGCCAACGAGCATTGCACCATCGATGAGCTGATCGAACTGGTGCCGGCACCGGACTTCCCGACTGGCGGCATCATCTATGGCGTCTCCGGCGTGCGCGACGGTTATCGTACCGGTCGCGGCCGTGTGGTCATGCGCGCCAAGACCCACTTCGAAGAGTATGGCCGCGAAGGTCGTATCGCCATCATCGTCGATGAGCTGCCCTACCAGGTCAACAAGAAGGCCCTGCTGGAACGCATCGCCGAGCTGGTGCGCGACAAGAAACTGGAAGGCATCTCCGACCTGCGCGACGAGTCCGACAAGTCGGGCATGCGCGTGGTCATCGAATTGAAGCGCGGTGAAGTGCCCGAGGTGGTGCTCAACAACCTCTACAAGCAGACCCAGCTGCAGGACACCTTCGGCATGAACATGGTCGCCCTGGTCGATGGCCAGCCCCGCCTGCTGAACCTGAAGCAGCTGCTGGAATGCTTCCTGTCGCACCGTCGCGAAGTGGTTACCCGTCGCACCGTGTTCGAACTGCGCAAGGCGCGCGAACGCGGTCACGTGCTGGAAGGTCTGGCCGTGGCACTGGCCAACATCGATGACTTTATCGCCATCATCCGCGCCGCACCGACGCCGCCGATCGCCAAGGCCGAACTGATGTCGCGCGCCTGGGATTCGTCCATGGTGCGCGAGATGCTGGCCCGCGCCGGCGAAGCCAACGAAGGCGGCATCGAAGCCTTCCGTCCGGAAAGCCTGCCGGCCCATTACGGCATCCAGTCCGATGGCATGTACAAGCTCTCCGACGATCAGGCCCAGGAAATCCTGCAGATGCGTCTGCAGCGCCTGACCGGCCTGGAGCAGGACAAGATCGTCAACGAATACAAGGAAGTCATGGCGCAGATCGCCGACCTGCTGGACATCCTGTCCAAGCCGGCCCGCGTGACCGCCATCATCACCGACGAACTCAACGCTGCCCGCAACGATTACGGCATCGGTGCCAAGGACGAGCGTCGCTCCACCATCGAGCACAACGCCACCGACCTGGCCACCGAAGACCTGATCACGCCGCAGGACATGGTGGTCACGCTTTCGCACACCGGCTACATGAAGTCGCAGCCGGTCTCCGAATACCGCGCGCAAAAGCGTGGCGGTCGCGGCAAGCAGGCCATGGCGACCAAGGATGACGACTGGATCGACCAGCTCTTCATCGCCAACACGCACGACTACATCCTGTGCTTCTCCAACCGTGGCCGCCTGTACTGGCTGAAGGTCTGGGAAGTGCCGCAAGGTTCGCGCAACTCGCGCGGCAAGCCCATCGTCAACATGTTCCCGCTGCAGGATGGCGAGAAGATCACGGTGATCCTGCCGGTGTCGGGCGCCAACCGCAGCTTCCCGGATGACCGCTACGTCTTCATGGCGACCAGCCTGGGCACGGTCAAGAAGACCCCGCTGTCGGACTTCTCCAACCCGCGCAAGGCCGGCATCATCGCCGTGGACCTCGATGAAGGCGACTTCCTGATCGGTGCCGCGCTGACCGACGGTGCGCATGACGTGATGCTGTTCTCGGATGCCGGCAAGGCCGTGCGTTTCGACGAGAACGACGTGCGTCCCATGGGCCGTACCGCCCGTGGCGTGCGCGGCATGAACCTGGAAGAAACGCAGCAGGTCATCGCCCTGCTGGTGGCAGAGAACGAGCAGCAGTCGGTGCTCACCGCCACCGAGAACGGCTTCGGCAAGCGTACCCCGATCACCGAGTACACCCGCCATGGCCGTGGCACCAAGGGCATGATCGCGATCCAGACCAGCGAGCGTAACGGCAAGGTAGTGGCAGCGACTCTGGTCGATTCCACCGACGAGATCATGCTGATCACCACCGGTGGCGTGCTCATTCGCACCCGCGTGTCGGAGATCCGCGAAATGGGCCGTGCCACCCAGGGTGTGACCCTGATCGCGGTAGAGGACGGCACCAAGCTGTCCGGCCTGCAACGCGTGGTCGAGTCCGATGTGGAAGACGTGATGGACGGCGAGAACGCCGAGGGTGCCGGCAGCGAAGCTCCTGCCGCTGGCGAGTAAAGCAAGTCCCGGGCGGCTGGCGAGATGCTGGCCGCCTTTTTTGATGGCGAACGCAGAAATGGTTTATAACTTTTCCGCCGGACCGGCGGTATTGCCCAAGGAAGTGCTGCAACAGGCGGCCGACGAGATGCTGGACTGGCATGGCAGCGGCATGTCGGTCATGGAGATGAGCCATCGCGGCAAGGAGTACATGTCCATCATCGAAGCCGCGCTGGCCGACGTGCGCGCGCTGATGAACATCCCAGCCAACTACAAGGTGCTGTTCCTGCAGGGCGGGGCGATTGCCGAAAACGCCATCATCCCCATGAACCTGGCGGCCCTGCGTTCACCGGCCGGCAAGCACGAAGTGGGCGTGGCCGACTACATCAACACCGGTTCCTGGTCGACCAAGTCGATCAAGGAGGCAGGGCGCTACTGTACCGTCAACGTGGCGGCTTCCTCGGCCGACCGCAAGTTCGCCAGCATTCCGGCGCGCGGTGACTGGAAGCTCTCGCGCAATGCGGCCTATGTGCACATCTGCAGCAACGAGACCATCGACGGCGTCGAATACCAATACACCCCCGAGGTTGCCGCCGATACCGACGGTGCGCCGCTGGTAGCCGACATGTCTTCGCACATCCTCTCGCGCGAGGTCGATGTCTCGAAGTACGGCGTCATCTATGGTGGCGCGCAGAAGAACATCGGCCCGGCCGGCGTGACCATCGTCATCGTGCGCGAAGACCTGCTGGGTCACGCGCTGCCGTTCTGCCCCTCGGCCTTCGACTGGAAGATCGTGGCCGACAACGACTCCATGTACAACACCCCGCCGACCTACGCGATCTACATCGCCGGCCTGGTGTTCCAGTGGATCAAGCGCCAGGGCGGCGTGGCTGCGCTGGAAGCGCGCAACATCGCCAAGGCCGGGCTGCTCTACGGCTACCTGGACAGTACCGATTTCTACAGCAACCGTATCGCAGCCGATTGCCGTTCCCGCATGAACGTGCCGTTCTTCCTGCGCGACGAGTCGCTCAATGACACTTTCCTGGCCGGCGCCAAAGAGCGCGGCCTGCTGCAGCTGAAAGGCCACAAGTCGGTCGGCGGCATGCGTGCATCGATCTACAACGCGATGCCGATCGAGGGCGTACAGGCCCTGGTCGATTATCTGAAAGACTTCGAAAAGCAGCACGGTTGAACCGCACCTGACCGGGCAGCTTGCCCGTGCAGTGCCGGCCTTCGGTCGTGCGCCATGCCAACGCCATGCCAAGAGCGCCGCAGGCCGGCCTTCGCGCCGGAGTGCGGCTGCAGACACTGAAAGAGCAAGATGAGTGACGACAAGTTGCTGCCCCTGCGCCAGAAGATCGATGCCATCGATGCGCAAATCCTCGACCTGCTGAACCAGCGCGCCCGCGTCGCGCAGGAAGTGGGTCACGTCAAGGCCGAGACCAATGCCCCCGTGTTTCGCCCCGAGCGCGAAGCCCAGGTGCTGCGCCGCGCCGCCGACCGCAATCCCGGCCCCTTGCTGGGAACCGATATCCAGACCATCTTCCGCGAAGTGATGTCGGCCTGCCGCGCGCTGGAAAAACGCGTGGTCGTGGCCTATCTCGGCCCCGAGGGCACCTTCAGCGAACAGGCCGTGTACCAGCAGTTCGGCCACGCCATCGAAGGACTGCCCTGCGTGTCCATCGATGAAGTGTTCCGCGACGCCGAAGCCGGCACCGCCGATTTCGGCGTGGTGCCCATCGAGAATTCCTCCGAAGGCGTCATCAACCGCACCCTGGATCTGCTGCTGCAGACCACGCTGACCATCAGCGGCGAAGTCTCCATCCCCGTGCATCACAGCCTCATGACCGCCGACGGCAAGATGGAGGGCATCACCCGCATCTGTGCACACTCGCAGGCCCTGGCCCAGTGCAATGCGTGGCTGAATATGAACTATCCTTCGATCGAACGCCAGGCGGTGGCCTCCAACGCCGAGGCGGCGCGCATGGCAGGTGAAGACAAGAGCGTGGCGGCCATCGCCGGCGAGATCGCCGGGCAGAAGTACAACCTGCAGACCGTCAACGCGCACATCCAGGACGACCCGCACAATCGCACCCGCTTCGCCATCATCGGCCGTCTGCGTACGGCGCCCTCCGGCCGTGACCAGACTTCCATCGTGCTGTCGGTGCCCAACAAGGCGGGGGCGGTCTACAACCTGCTGGCGCCACTGGCGCGTCATGGCGTGTCGATGACGCGCTTCGAGTCGCGACCGGCCCGCATGGGCGCGTGGGAATACTATTTCTACGTCGATCTGGAAGGTCACGAGCAGGACGAGAAGGTCGCCCAGGCGCTGGAGGAACTGCGCCAGAATGCCGCCTTCTTCAAGCTGCTGGGTTCCTATCCGCTGGGCCTGTAAGTGCCGGCCGTCCTGACACCTTTACCGTCCGAGTCCACCGTGTTCAAGAAAGTCGTCATCTTCGGCGTGGGCCTCATCGGCGGCTCGTTTGCCCTGGCGCTGCGCCGTGCCGGTCAGGCCGACCACATCGTCGGTGTCGGTCGCTCCCTGGTCAGCCTGGAGCGCGCCCGTGAACTGGGTCTCATCGATACCGTCGCCACCGACCCGGCGGCTGCGGTCGAGGGGGCCGACCTGATCCTGCTGGCCGCCCCGGTGGCCCAGACCGAAACCATCCTGGCCTCGATTGCCCCGTACCTGAACCCGCAGGCCATCGTCACCGACGCCGGCAGCACCAAGGGCGACGTGGTCGCCGCAGCCCGCAAGGCGCTGGGTGCGCGCATCGGCCAGTTCGTCCCGGCCCATCCGATCGCCGGGCGTGAACAGCATGGCCCGGAAGCCGCCCTGGCCGACCTCTACGAAGGCAAGAAGGTGGTCATCACCGCCTTGCCCGAGAACGCCGCACGGGACGTGGAAACGGTCGCCGCCGCCTGGCGCGCCTGTGGTGCCATCATCCACCGGCTTTCGCCGCAGGAGCATGACGCGGTGTTCGCCTCGGTCAGCCATCTGCCGCATGTGCTGGCCTTTGCGCTGGTGGACGACATCGCCGCCAAGCCGCATGCGGACACGCTGTTCCAGTATGCGGCCAGCGGTTTTCGCGATTTCACCCGCATCGCCGCTTCTTCGCCCGAGATGTGGCGCGACATCACGCTGGCCAACCGCGATGCCCTGTTGACCGAAGTCGATGCCTATCTGGTGCAATTGCAGGCCATCCGCGAGATGATTGCCAATAGCGATGGCCCCGCACTGGAACAGGTCTATGCCAGCGCCCGCGATGCGCGCCAGCAATGGGCCGCCGCCATCGAGGCGGCCGAGCGCAAGAATGGCTGAGCCCGCCTGGCCGGCAGAATACTGAAACTTTGCGTGCCGCTGCGGCGGCCCGATTCATCCACCGAAAACGAATCACGATGAAACAGCCTTCCTACCCCCGTCATATCGACCTGGCTCCGGTGCACCACGTGCAAGGCACGGTCAAGCTGCCAGGCTCCAAGAGCATCTCCAACCGCATCCTGCTGCTGGCGGCGCTGTCCGGCGGTACCACCCGTATCTTCGACCTGCTGGCCTCCGACGATACCCTGGTCATGCTGATGGCCTTGCAGACCCTGGGCGTGAAGTGGGAGCAGATCGAAGGCACCCAGGATTACATCGTGCATGGCGTCAACGGCGTGCTGCCGGTGCACCAGGCCGATCTCTTCATGGGCAATGCCGGCACTGCCATCCGCCCGCTCACCGCGGCGCTGGCCGTGCTGGGTGGCGACTACACGCTGCACGGCGTGCCGCGCATGCATGAGCGCCCCATCGGCGACCTGGTTGACGCCCTGAATGCGGTGGGCATGCGCATCGACTACACCGGCAACCCGGGTTATCCACCGCTGCATATCCGTCGTGGCCAGTTGACTTCCTCGCGCATGAAGGTGCGCGGCAATGTGTCCAGCCAGTTCCTGACCGCCTTGCTGATGGCCGCGCCCTTGATGGCGCGCGAAGAGGCGATGCAGATCGACGTGGTCGGCGAGCTCATTTCCAAGCCCTATATCGAGATCACGCTGAACCTGATGCGCCGCTTCGGCGTCGAGGTCGAGCGTGATGGCTGGCATCAGTTCATCATCCAGCCCGGCCAGCACTACCGCAGCCCGGGCAGCATCCACGTGGAGGGCGATGCGTCCTCGGCCTCCTACTTCCTGGCGGCCGGCGCCATCACCGGCGGCCCGATCCGGGTCGAAGGGGTGGGCCGCGACAGCATCCAGGGCGATGTGCGCTTCGTCGAGGCGCTGCAGCAGATGGGGGCCACCATTACCATGGGTGAGAACTGGATCGAGGCCTCGTCCAATGGCCCCTTGAAGGCCATCGAAGCCGATTTCAACCATATTCCCGACGCCGCCATGACCATCGCCGTGGCCGCGCTCTATGCCGACGGCCCCAGCACCTTGCGCAATATCGCCAGCTGGCGCGTCAAGGAAACCGACCGCCTGGCTGCCATGGCCACTGAGCTGCGCAAGCTCGGCGCCGAGGTGGAGGAGGGCGCCGACTACCTGAAGGTGACGCCGCCGGCCGAGATCGGCAGCGCCGCCATCGACACCTATGACGACCATCGCATGGCCATGTGTTTCTCCCTGGCATCGCTGGATGGTGCATTGCGGCGTGGCAACCGGGTGCGCATCAATGACCCCAAATGCGTGGCCAAGACCTTCCCGGATTACTTCGACGTCTTCAAAAAGATTGCCGAGCAAACCTTGATCTGATAAACCCTGTAGTAACGAGAAATTGCGCTAAATTATTCACTGATAAAGGGTTCAGGCCATGGAAAAAGCAAAGATACCGGTCATCGCCATTGATGGTCCCACCGCCTCGGGCAAGGGCACCGTGGCCCAGAAGGTGGCCCAGCAACTGGGTTTCCATTACCTGGATTCGGGCGCGCTGTACCGCCTGACGGCGCTGTCCGTGCTGCGGCGCGGCATCGCCCTGGACGACGAGCATGCGCTGGCCAAGGCGGCCGAGCACCTGCACTGCCATTTCGATGGTGCCCACATCTTCCTGGCCAATGAAGACGTGACCCAGGCCATCCGTGCCGAAGAGGTAGGCAATACCGCCTCCCGCATCGCCGCCCTGATCACCGTGCGCCAGGCCTTGTATGCCCTGCAGTTGTCATTCAGGAAATCCCCCGGCCTGGTGGCCGATGGTCGCGACATGGGTACTGTCATCTTCCCCAACGCCCGTCTGAAGGTGTTTTTGACCGCCAGTGTGGAAGCGCGCGCCACAAGACGCTATAAGCAATTGATTGACAAGGGTTTTTCTGCTAATATCGAAGACCTCTCCAGAGATTTGAAGGAACGTGACGAACGCGACATGAGTCGCTCGTCGGCCCCCTTGAAGCCTGCGGAGGGCGCATATCACCTGGATACATCCGACATGACCGCTGACGAAGCGGTGCAGCAGGTACTCAGCTGGTACGCTGCCCTGGGGCATTGAAAGCGCTTGAATCTGCTTGAAAAAGCGCTTTTCGCTGCCATCATGGGCAAGTCCTTGTTGTACCCGTAGTGCCATTGGTGCCCGGCAGATGCAAAGTCTGACGGGTGTTGATAAACCTAACCCAGTATCCATGCCATCGGCGGCAACGCAGGCGGCAGTGCAAGTCGGGACGATTGCATCGTACGGATACCGGCCAATCTTTCTTACTTTCTTTTATGTCTACCACTACCGTTATCGCTGCAGGTGTTGATACCTCCAGCGAATTTGCTGCTCTGTTTGAAGAATCGCTGTCGCGTCAGGACATGCGTTCGGGTGAAGTCATCTCGGCAGAAGTCGTGCGCCTGGATCACAACTTCGTGATCGTCAACGCCGGCCTGAAGTCGGAAGCATTCATCCCTGTTGAAGAATTCAAGAACGACAACGGCGAAGTCGAAGTCAACGTCGGCGACTTCATCTCCGTTGCGATCGAATCGCTGGAAAACGGCTTCGGCGACACCATCCTGTCGCGCGACAAGGCCAAGCGTCTGGCATCGTGGCTCTCGCTGGAAAAGGCGATGGAGTCCGGCGAGATCGTCACCGGTACCGTCAATGGCAAGGTCAAGGGCGGCCTGACCGTTCTGACCAACGGCATCCGTGCCTTCCTGCCGGGTTCGCTGGTCGACACCCGTCCGGTCAAGGACACCACCCCGTTCGAAGGCAAGACCCTGGAATTCAAGGTCATCAAGCTGGATCGCAAGCGCAACAACGTGGTTCTGTCGCGCCGTGCCGTGATCGAAGCCTCCATGGGCGAAGAGCGCGCCAAGCTGATGGAAACCCTGAAGGAAGGCACCGTCGTCACCGGTATCGTCAAGAACATCACCGACTACGGTGCGTTCGTTGACCTGGGTGGCATCGACGGCCTGCTGCACATCACCGACCTGGCATGGCGTCGCGTGCGTCACCCGTCGGAAGTGCTGTCGGTTGGCCAAGAGATCACCGCCAAGGTCCTCAAGTACGATCAAGAGAAGAACCGCGTCTCCCTGGGCGTGAAGCAACTGGGCGACGATCCGTGGACCGGTCTGTCGCGTCGCTACCCGCAAGGCACCCGCCTGTTCGGCAAGGTCACCAACCTGACCGACTACGGTGCATTCGTGGAAGTCGAACAAGGCATCGAAGGCCTGGTGCACGTCTCCGAAATGGACTGGACCAACAAGAACGTGGCCCCGAACAAGGTTGTCCAGCTGGGCGACGAAGTCGAAGTCATGGTTCTGGAAATCGACGAAGAGCGTCGTCGTATCTCCCTGGGCATGAAGCAGTGCAAGCCGAATCCTTGGGACGACTTCGCCATGAGCCACAAGAAGGGCGACAAGGTCAAGGGTTCCATCAAGTCGATCACCGACTTCGGCGTGTTCATCGGCCTGCCGGGCAACATCGACGGCCTGGTGCACTTGTCCGACCTGTCCTGGACCGAAGCTGGCGAAGAAGCCGTGCGCAAGTTCAAGAAGGGCGACGAGCTGGAAGCCGTTGTTCTGGCCATCGACGTGGAGCGCGAACGCGTCTCCCTGGGCGTGAAGCAACTGGAAGGCGACCCGTTCAACAACTTCGCCGCCCTGAACGACAAGGGTGCGTTGGTGACCGGTACCGTCAAGTCGGTTGAGCCCAAGGGCGCCGTGATCCAGCTGAACGACGAAGTCGAAGGCTACCTGCGTGCATCCGAAATCTCCCGCGACCGCGTGGAAGATGCCGGTACCCACCTGAAGGTTGGCGATTCCGTCGAAGCCCTGGTCATCAACATCGACCGCAAGGCCCGCAGCATCCAGCTGTCGATCAAGGCCAAGGACAACGCCGAGACCCAGGAAGCCATGCAGAAGATGTCGGCTGACTCCAACGCTGCTTCGGGCACCACCAGCCTGGGCGCGCTGCTGAAGGCCAAGCTCGACAACAAGAACTGATCTTCCGGTCACGATGACGAAGTCGGAGCTGATCGCCCGTCTGGCTGAGCGTTATCCGCAACTTGTCGCCAAGGATGCGGATTACGCGGTCAAGACCATCCTCGATGCCATGGTCGACGCACTTGCGACCGGCCAGCGCATCGAGATCCGTGGTTTTGGCAGCTTCGCGCTCAACCGCCGTCCGCCGCGTATCGGCCGCAATCCCAAGTCTGGCGACAAGGTGATGGTTCCCGAAAAACGGGTGCCGCACTTCAAGCCCGGCAAGGAATTGCGCGAACGCGTCGATGCGATGGTCGGCCAGCCAATCCGCGAGGATTGAACCGGCTTGGCCTGTGACCAGGCAGTTCTTGTCGCCAGCTTCATTGATGGCGATGTCAGGCTGCAGTAATCGTTGACGCCTTGCACCTGCCCAGCGCACGCTGAGCGGGTGTAAAGGCAGATCAACAAAATGAACGGCATCTTTGGATGCCGTTTTTTTTCACGTACAATCCGCATTTGACCTGGATTGACCTGGAAAGCGAGCGAAACAGGCCCGATTTTTCCGGCCAGCGCAATAATTGCGATCCGGCACGCCCCGCCGCGAGGTGCGCAGGCGGCCTTCCGGGCAGCACACTGACCCGCCAGAAAGGATTACGCCATGAAAATACTCTCCCGATTGATCGCGGCCATCCTGTTCGTGTTCTTCTTTTTCTTCGCCCTGCGCAACACCCAGGAAGTGACCATGCACTTCTTCCTCGGCTATGAGCGCAGCGACCCGCTGGTGCTGGTCCTGCTGGCCTTCTTCGTGGTCGGCGCGGTCCTGGGCGTGCTGGCCATGGTGCCGCTGGTCTTGCGCCATCGCCGTGAAGCCTCGCGCTACAAGAAGACCCTGGCCCAGATCCAGAAGGCCCAGGAAGACCTGGTCCAGGCACAGGCCCAGCCGCCACAGCCCGACAGCGTGATCACCGCGCAGCACATCCTCTAATTGCCCCTCTCTCTTTATGGAATTTGAATTTTGGTGGTTGCTCGGCATCCCGGTCTTCTTCGGACTCGGATGGATTGCCGCGCGGGTTGACATCAACCAGTTGCTGTCCGAATCGCGTACCCTGCCACGCGGCTATTTCAAGGGCCTCAACTTCCTGCTCAACGAGCAACCCGACAAGGCCATCGACGCCTTCATCGAAATCGTCAAGCTGGATCCGGAAACGGTAGAACTGCACTTTGCCCTGGGCAACCTGTTCCGCCGCCGTGGCGAGACCGAACGCGCCATCCGCGTGCACCAGAACCTGCTGGCGCGCCCGGACCTGCCGGCCGAGCACCACGGACATGCCCTGTATGAACTGGGCCAGGATTATCTGAAGGCCGGCCTGCTCGACCGCGCCGAGGAAACCTTCAACAAGCTCATCGACACCCCCTATAGTGCCCAGGCCGGTCGCGCCCTGCTGGAAATCTACCAGCGCGAGAAGGAGTGGACCCGCGCCATCGCCGCGGCCGAGATCCTGCAGGCTACCGGCGCCGGTGGGCGCCAGCGCGAGATCGCCCAGTTCTATTGCGAACTGGCTGCCGACGAACTGGTGCGCACCAATACCGACGCCGCCATGTCCCTGCTGGACAAGGCCCTGGCCGCTGACCGCAAGAGCGTACGCGCCACCATGCTGATGGGCGACGCGCTGCGCGCCCGTGGCGACATCGAGGGCGCGCTGGAAACCTGGCGCCGTGTGGAGCACCAGAGCGTGCCGCATACCGCCCTGGTGGCGCAGCGCCTGATGGATGGCTATATCGCCGTGGGCCGCCCGCAGGAGGGTATCAACCTGCTGCGCGCCTACCTGGCCGAAGCGCCGTCGATCGACTTGCTGGAAGTGGTCTTCAAGGCCGTCCTCGACGCCGATGGCATCGACGCCGCCAACGTCCTGGTCAGCGACGAGCTGCGTCGTACGCCCACGCTGCTGGGTCTGGACAAGTTCCTGGAAGCCCGCATGATGAGTGCGCCCCAGACCGTGCGTCCCGAGCTGGCGGTGGTCAAGACCCTGGTGCATGGCTATACCCAGAAGCTGGCACGCTACCAGTGCAGCCACTGCGGTTTCAAGGCCCGCCAGTTCTATTGGCAATGCCCGGGCTGCAGCCAGTGGGAGACCTATCCGCCGCGCCGCACCGAAGAACTGAACGTTATGAACTGAACGTGATGAATCAAGGCCGCATGGCCGTACCTGACACTCTGGATCTACCATGAAAATCACCATCATCGGCACCGGCTACGTTGGCCTGGTGACCGGCGCCTGCCTGGCCGAACTCGGCAACGATGTGTTCTGCCTGGACCTCGACCAGCGCAAGGTCGACATCCTCAACAACGGCGGCATCCCCATCCACGAACCGGGCCTGGAAGAAGTGGTGGCGCGCAACCGTGCTGCCGGCCGCCTGCAGTTTTCCACCGACGTGGCCGCCAGCGTGGCCCACGGGGATATCCAGTTCATCGCGGTGGGTACTCCGCCCGACGAAGACGGCTCGGCCGACCTGCAATACGTGCTGGCCGCTGCCCGCAACATCGGCCGTCACATGGAAGGCTTCAAGGTGGTGGTCGACAAGTCCACCGTGCCGGTGGGTACGGCTGACCGCGTCAAGGCCGCCATCGCCGAGGAACTGGCACAGCGCGGCAAGACCGATGCCAGCTTCTCGGTGGTCTCCAATCCGGAATTCCTCAAGGAAGGCGCAGCGGTAGAAGACTTCATGCGGCCCGACCGCATCGTGATCGGTCACGATCAGAGCGCCGATGGCCAGCGCGCACAGAAGCTGATGAAGAAGCTCTACGCGCCCTTCAACCGCAACCATGAGCGTACCTACTGGATGGACGTGCGCTCGGCCGAATTCACCAAATACGCCGCCAACGCCATGCTGGCCACGCGCATTTCCTTCATGAACGAGCTGGCCAACCTGGCCGATCGGGTAGGTGCCGACATCGAGTCCGTGCGTCACGGCATCGGTTCCGACCCGCGTATCGGTCACAGCTTCCTGTATGCCGGCTGCGGCTATGGCGGCTCCTGCTTCCCCAAGGATGTGCAGGCGCTGGAGCGCACCGCCCGCGACTACGACCAGGAACTGCTGATCCTGCAGGCCGTCGAGCGTGTCAACGATCGCCAGAAGCACGTGCTGGGCAAGAAGATCGTCACCCGCTTCGGCGAAGACCTGGCGGGCAAGCACTTCGCGATCTGGGGGCTGGCCTTCAAGCCCAATACCGACGACATGCGCGAAGCGTCATCGCGGGTGCTGATCGGCGAACTGGTACGACGCGGCGCCAGCGTGGCCGTCTACGATCCGGTGGCCATGAAGGAAGCCGGCCGCGTGCTGGAACTGGACTTCGCCGACGATACGCAGCTGCTGCAGAAGATCCGCTTCGCCGCCTCGCCCAACGACACCTTGCAAGGCGCCGACGCCCTGGCCATCGTCACCGAATGGAAGGCCTTCCGCAGCCCTGATTTCGAGCGCGTCAAGGCGGTACTGAAGACCCCGGTCATCTTCGATGGCCGCAACCTGTTCGATCCGCAGCTCATGGCCGACAGCGGCATCGAATACTACGGCATCGGCCGCACTCTTCAAGCGCGTGGACAATAACGTGAACAAGGACCTCTCTTCCGCCTGGGATTCCGCCCGCATCCTCATCGTGGGCGATGTCATGCTGGACCGCTACTGGTTCGGCGAAGTCAACCGCATCTCTCCCGAAGCCCCGGTTCCGGTGGTGCGCGTGGAACGCCGCGAGGAGCGCCTGGGTGGCGCCGCCAACGTGGCACGCAATACGGCCAGCCTGGGAGCCAGGACGGCGCTGCTGGGCGTCACCGGCGACGACGAACCGGCGCGCGTGATGGAGAACATGCTGCGCGAGATGGGCATCGACAGCCACCTGAACCGCGACCCCAGCATCGCCACCATCGTCAAGCTGCGCGTGATCGGCCGCCAGCAGCAGCTGGTGCGCATCGACTTCGAAGAGGCGCCTACCGATACCGTACTGCGCGACAAGCTGACCCAGTTCAACTCGCTGGTGGCCGATTACGACGTCATCGTCTTTTCCGATTACGCCAAGGGCGGGCTGGTCAACGTCGCCGAGATGATCGCCACCGCGAAGAAGTTGGGCAAGCGCATCCTGGTCGATCCCAAGGGCGACGATTTCACGCCCTATGCCGGTGCCTCCATCCTCACGCCCAACAAGTCGGAGATGGTGCGCATCGTCGGCCAGTGGAAGAACGAGGAAGACCTTACCGCACGCGCCCAGAAACTGCGTACCGAACTGGACCTCGAAGCCTTGCTGCTGACCCGTTCTGAAGAAGGCATGAGCTTGTACCGCGATGGCGAAGTCACTCACTTCCCCACCATGGCGCGTGAAGTGTTCGACGTCTCTGGCGCAGGCGATACCGTCATCGGCACCCTGGCCGTGATGCTGGGCGCAGGCGCTTCGCTGGTGGATGCCGTCACTATGGCCAATCGTGCCGGAGGCATCGTGGTCGGCAAGCTCGGTACCGCTACCGTGACCCGCGAGGAATTGCTGGCGGGGTGATTTGAGAGCGGTTTTCTAGCTGGATTACTGTCAACAGGCTGCTGTGACTTTCGTTGAGGATGGGCAGCGCATTTCCGGATGCGCTGCCCTTTGTTTTTTCCCTCAATCCAGAAAGTCGAAAGGACGCATCATGTTAAAGAAAACCCTGTTGTTCATACTGAGCTTTTTCGTCGCCACCGGTCTCGCGCTGGCCGAGGTGGACGTCAACAAGGCTGATCAGGCCGCCCTCGATGGCGTACGCGGAATCGGTCCCTCCATGTCCAGGCGCATCCTGGATGAACGCCAGAAGGGCGGCAGCTTCAAGGACTGGAGCGACCTGCAGGCGAGGGTCAAGGGCATCAAGGACAAGGCCGCCGCCAAGCTGTCCGCCAATGGCCTGACGGTGAACGGTCAGCCTAAGGCCGGAGCGTCCGGCGACGCGGTGGCCCGCTCGGGTAAAGCCGCCAAATCCCCGCGCGCTGAGAACAAGGGCAAGGAGCCCGCCGCCAAGGCTGACAAGATGGCCGAAGAGCCGGCGGCCGCCAAGAAGTGACGGCTGGAAGTTGCTGATCCGGGGAAAGCCTTCGTAGCAAGGGCATCCGCAGGATGGCACGACAGCGTCGATGGGTCTGGCGCCTGACGGCGGGCCGAGGTAGGGGAGGCCTGCTGTTCGATGTCAGGCAATGGGAAGCGGGCGAGGGCGATGTCCGCGCTTCTTGTGCATAACTAAATCTTGTTTCTCGAAAAATTTGGGGTTAAAGTGAGCCGCAGCCTGCCGTTAACCAGGGCAACCACGTCCATCTGCGTTGATGAATCATGATAATTGCCGAGCTCCCCGTCAATGAAGCTGCCCGCATCGACGCCCTGCATTCGCTGCGCATCCTCGATACGCCCAGGGAAGAGCGCTTCGACCGCCTGACCCGCCTGGCGCGGCGTCTGTTCGATGTACCGATGGCGGTGGTGACGCTGGTCGACGTCCATCGTCAGTGGTTCAAGTCCTGCGTGGGACTGGGCGATGCCACCGAGACCTCGCGTGACGTTTCCTTCTGCGCCCATGCCATCCTGAGCGAAGACCTGACCATCGTTCCCGACGCCCGGCTCGATGCGCGTTTCGCCACCAATCCGCAGGTCACCGGCGAACCCTTCATCCGGTTCTACGCCGGGTGTCCCATCAAGAGCGAAAGCGGCTTCACCCTCGGCACCCTGTGCCTGGTCGATACGGTCCCCCGCAGTTTCGATGTCGATGAGCAATTCCTGCTCAAGGACCTGGCTGCCATGGTCGAACAGGAACTGGCTGCCGTGAAACTGGCCACCATCGACGACCTCACCGGGGTCTCGAACCGGCGCGGCTTCGAGGCGCTGGCCCGGCACGCCCTGGCCAACGCCCGGCGCATCGGCCATGCCGCCTGCGTGCTCAATTTCGACCTGAACCATTTCAAGCAGATCAACGACCGCTTCGGGCATTCCGAAGGCGATCAGGCGCTGACCGATTTCGCCGGCCTGCTCATGGCCAACCTGCGCGAATCCGATGTCATCGGGCGCCTGGGCGGTGATGAATTCGCGGTTTTCCTGACCAATACTTCCCTGGACGATTCGGTCGTCGTCCTGCAGCATCTGCAGCAGGCGGTGCAAGCCTTCAACCAGAGTGGCCAGCGCCAGTATCAGCTGGACTACTGCGTCGGTGCGGTGCAGTACGATCCAGAGCAGCACCCTGACCTGGCTGCCCTGCAGCGCGACGCCGATGCAGCCATGTACGAGCGCAAGAAGGCGCGCCGCGCCGCGACCTGATCCGGCCGGCAGGGGCTGGCGGCGGCAGTGCATGCAGGCAAAGGCGATACGGGCGGCGAAATAGCTTAAAATGCCCCCCTGAGCCAAAAAGCCGACTGCAGCCACCTCATGTCCTATCAAGTTCTCGCCCGTAAATATCGTCCCCGCAGCTTCGACACCCTGGTAGGCCAGGAACACGTCGTGCGCGCGCTGACGCACGCGCTGGAACAGCAGCGGCTGCACCACGCCTATCTGTTCACCGGGACCCGTGGCGTAGGCAAGACCACGCTCTCGCGCATCCTGGCCAAATCGCTCAATTGCGTCGGCCCGGATGGCAACGGCGGCATCACCGCGGCTCCCTGTGGCGTGTGCGAAGCCTGCGTGGCCATCGATGCCGGCCGCTTCGTCGATTACATCGAGATGGACGCCGCCTCCAACCGCGGTGTGGACGAGATGGCGCAGTTGCTGGAACAGGCCATCTACGCGCCGTCCAACGCCCGCTTCAAGGTCTACATGATCGACGAAGTGCACATGCTCACCAACCACGCCTTCAACGCCATGCTGAAGACGCTGGAAGAGCCGCCCGAGCACATCAAGTTCATCCTCGCCACCACAGATCCACAAAAGATTCCCGTGACCGTGCTGTCGCGCTGCCTGCAGTTCAACCTGAAGCAGATGCCGCCCGGCCACATCATCAGCCATCTCGACAACATCCTGAACCAGGAAGGCATCGCGTTCGATCCCCCCGCGCTGCGCCTGCTGGCGCAAGGGGCGTCGGGCTCCATGCGCGATGCGCTGTCGCTGACCGACCAGGCCATCGCCTATGCCGCCGGCCGGGTCACCCTGGAAGCCGTGCAGGGCATGCTGGGCGCGCTGGACCAGTCCTACCTGATCCGCGTCCTCGACGCCCTGGCCGTGCAGGATGGCGCCGCCCTGCTGGGTGTGGCCGACGACATGGCGACCCGCAGCCTGTCCTACAATGCCGCACTGCAAGACCTGGGGACGCTGCTGCACCAGATCGCGCTGGCGCAGGCCGTACCCGCTGCACTGGCCGAGGACCTGCCCAACCGCGAAGATATCCTGCGCCTGGCGACCCAGTTCAGTCCCGAGCATGTGCAGCTGTTCTACCAGATCGCCGTGCACGGCCGCAATGAACTGGGCCTGGCCCCCGACGAATACGCCGGCTTCAGCATGACGCTCTTGCGCATGCTGGCTTTCCGCCCGGTCAGTGCCACTGGCTCCGGCCCGGTGCCTGGCGCTGCAGCACCGACTGCGGCCCGCCCGGCCGCACCGCGCCAGGCGGCCCCGCTGATGGCGCCGCAAGCGGCCGTGACCAGTGCCCCGGTCGCCCGCGTGCAGGCCCCGGCAGCAGCGCCAGCGCCGACCGTGCCGACTGCACCGATTGCGCCGGCCGCAGCAAACGCATCCGCAGCACCTGCAACAGCTTCAGCCGCATCTGCTACGCGTGCCGCCCCTGCAGCCCCGGCATCGGCCCGCGAGGCAGCGCTGATGGCAGCCCGCGTCGGCAAGAACGGCAAGGCTCCCGCTGCTCGTCCGACACCCGCGCCGACACCGGCGTCGGTGCCTGCAGAGGTCGCTGCGCAGGCGGCTTCCGCCCCGGCTGCTTCGGCTCCCCGTGCCGCCGCGCCGCTGGCGTCGGACGTGCCGGACATGCCCGAACCACCGCCCTTCGACGCCATCCCGCCCTGGGAAGAGGATGCACGCGTGGACACGATGCCACCCGCTGGCTTCGCGGCTGAAAAAAAAACTGAGCCCGCTGTCGCCGTCGTACCGGCTGCACCGGCCGCGCCCGCCGCACCCCAGCGCCCGGCCGCCACACCCGCACAGCAGCAGGAAACCGCCCGCATCGCCGCTGAACTGGGCTGGGACGGCCATTGGCCCAGCCTGGCCGCCAGCCTGGCACTGCGCGGCGTGGCCCATCAGATGGCGTTCCAGAGTGAACTGGTGCGCTGCGAAGCGCTCAATGGCGGCAATGTCTGCTTCCACCTGCGCATTCCCCTCGATACCCTGCGTTCCTCGGGCAGCGTGGAAAAACTGGTGGCCGCCCTGTCAGAACGCTTCGGCAAGGAAATCCGCGTGGAGACCGAACTCGGCGCCGTCGCCGACACGGCCAACGCAGTGGCCGAAGCCGAGCGCGCCGAGCGCCAGCGCAAGGCCGAACAGAAGATGACCAGCGACCCCTTCGTGATGACCATGATGCGCGAATTCGGCGCCACCATCGTGCCGGGGTCGATCCAGGCGTTGTGAAGCAGGAACGGAAGGGTCGACCGGATTGCCGGGCGCTTCCGCAAACGCGATAGAATCCCGTGAAATTGAAACAAGGAGCATGAGCATGATGAAAGGTCAACTCGCAGGTCTGATGAAGCAAGCACAGGCCATGCAGGACAACATGAAGAAGGCCCAGGAACAACTGGCCAATATCGAGGTGGAAGGCCAGTCCGGTGCCGGCCTGGTGAAGGTCGTGATGACCTGTAAGAACGACGTCAAGCGCGTCTCCATCGATCCGTCGCTGCTGGCTGACGACAAGGACATGCTGGAAGACCTGGTCGCCGCAGCCTTCAATGACGCCGTGCGCAAGGCTGAAGCCACCGCCCAGGAAAAGATGTCCGGCGTCACGGCCGGCATGCCGATGCCCCCGGGCTTCAAGATGCCGTTCTGAGGTCGGTGCGGCCCGCGCATGCATGCCGGGCCGCCACGATCACTGCGGTAAAGCAAGACATCCATGATGTTGACGGAATGCACGATTGTTTAGGGGATGCACCATGTTCATCGTCTCGATCACGTACACCAAGCCGGCAGGCGACATCGACTCCCTGCTGACCGCGCACAAGAAATTCCTCAACCAGCAATATGCCGACGGCGTGTTCCTGATGTCGGGCCGCAAGGTCCCGCGCACCGGCGGCATCATCATTGCCGACTGCGCCGATCGCGCCGAGATCGAAGCCATCATGGAATCCGATCCCTTCTTTATCGGGGGCGTGGCCGAATACGACATCATCGAATTCGTCCCCTCGATGACCGCCGAGGCGCTGGAAGCCTTCCGCTATTCCGTAGACCGCAATTGAAAACGCCCTCCAGTCTCACCGTCCTCACCGAATCGCTGCGCCGGCTCCCCGGCATCGGGCCCAAGACCGCGCAGCGCATGGCCTACCACCTGCTGCAGCACGATCGCGACGCCGCTGCCGAGCTCAGCAAATCGCTGGCGCAGGCGCTCGATACCATCCGTCATTGCGCGCTGTGCAACACCTTCACCGAGCAGGTCATCTGCGAGACCTGCCAGGACAGCCAGCGCGACCATACCCAGCTCTGCGTGGTGGAGTCGCCCTCCGACCAGGTCATGATCGAGCAGACGCTGACCTTCAAGGGCCTGTATTTCGTCCTCATGGGGCGCCTCTCGCCGCTGGACGGCATCGGCCCGCGTGACATCCATCTCGAAAAGCTGATCACCCGCGCCACTGATGGCGTGGTCACCGAAGTGGTGCTGGCCACCAACTTCACCAACGAAGGCGAAGCCACCGCCCACTACATCAGCGAGACCCTCAAGGCCCGTGGCCTCAAGGTCAGCCGCCTGGCACGGGGCGTCCCGGTCGGCGGCGAGCTGGAATACGTGGATGCCGGCACCATCGCCCGCGCCATGCTGGACCGCCGCACGACGTGAGGCCGGGCAGGTTTTCAGATGAAAAACTTGCAGGCATGAGGTCGACGATGAAGGTCAAAATGCGCGACATCCAGTCCATGCTGCAATAGAATGACGACTGCCAGCCGCCCGCTACCCCCGGAGGCTGCCGCAGGCGACAGCGCAGCAACCCTGCGCGCCGGACTGCACACCAACCCACGCATTTCAGGACACTGGCCACTACCCGACAAGAGCCAGGTCCGGCATCACGATCAGGAGGAGATCACCGGATCGGCCGCGCCGCAGCGCGTCAGCCATCCGGTGCAAGTACGATGAGCACTGGCACATCCAAGCCCGGCCCGCTGGCCGGCATCAAGGTACTGGAACTGGGGACGCTGATTGCAGGCCCGTTCTGCTCGCGCATGCTGGCCGAATTCGGCGCCGACGTGATCAAGGTCGAAGCCCCCGGCAATGGTGACCCGCTGCGCCAATGGCGCGTGCTCAAGGATGGCACCTCGCTGTGGTGGTCGGTCCAGGCCCGCAACAAGAAGAGCATCACCCTCAACATGAAGGACGAGCGGGCCCAGGAAATCGCCCGCAAGCTCGCCCTGGAGGCCGACGTCATCATCGAGAACTACCGTCCCGGCGTGCTGGAAAAGTGGAAGCTCGGCTATGAAGACCTCAGGCAGATCAACCCTGCCACCATCATGGTGCGCCTGTCCGGCTACGGCCAGACCGGCCCCTTGCGCGACCTGCCGGGCTTCGGCGCCATCGGCGAATCGATGGGCGGTATCCGCTACGTCTCCGGCCACCCGGATCGTCCACCGGTGCGCATCGGCATCTCCATCGGCGACTCCATCGCTGCCCTGCACGGCGTCATCGGCGCCATGATGGCGCTGCGCCACCGCGACGTCACAGGCGGCCGCTGGAACGGCAAGCAGGGTGACGACAGCGTCGCCGGCCAGGGGCAGATGGTGGATGTGGCGTTGTATGAGGCCGTCTTCAACATGATGGAATCGATGGTCCCCGAGTTCGACTTTGCCGGCGTGGTGCGCGAGCGCACCGGTGGCGCGCTGCCCGGCATCGTGCCCTCCAACACCTACACCACGGGCGACGGCATGAACATCGTCATCGCCGGCAATGGCGACGCCATCTTCAAGCGCCTGATGACTGCCATCGGTCGCGACGACATGGCCAGCGACCCCGGTCTGGCACGCAACGACGGTCGCGTCCCGCGTACCGCCGAGATCGACGCCGCCATCCAGCAGTGGTGCAGCACGCAGAGCATCGACAATGCCCTGACCACGCTGCAGGCGGCCGATGTCCCGGTCGGCAAGATCTACTCGGTCAAGGACATGATGAGCGACGCCCAGTTCCTGGCGCGTGACATGTTCGAGCAGCACCAGTTTGCCGACGGCACGCCGGTCAAGCTGCCCGGCATCACGCCCAAGATGTCCGAGACACCCGGCCAGACCAAGTGGCTCGGTCCCGAGCTGGGCGCCCATAGCGATGAAATCCTGCAATCGCTGGGGTATGATGAGGCCCACATCAAGATGCTGCGCGACCACGGCGTGGTCTGAGCGGCACGCGACGGTAGCGCAATCTGCACGGGATTGCGGACCAACACTGCACAGGCTGCAGACAATAAAGCAGCAAAAACGCAGCACCCCCATCCACACACGGAGGAGACATAATGAAATTGAGCTGGAAGCAATTGCTGATCGCCGCGGGCCTGTTCCTGGCCGGCTACTTTTCCTTCAACGGCAGTGCCGGTGCGCAGGCACTGGAAAAGCCCAAGGTGTCCATCGCCGTCGGTGGCAAGAACCTGTTCTACTACCTCCCGCTGACGGTGGCCGAACAGCTCGGTTATTTCAAGGATGAAGGCCTGCAGGTCGAGATTTCCGACTTCGCCGGCGGTGCCAAGGCCTTGCAGGCGATGGTGGGCGGCAGCGCCGACGTGGTCTCGGGCGCCTACGAGCACACCATCAACATGCAGGCCAAGGGCCAGGCCATCGTCGCCTTCGTGCTGCAGGGTCGTGCGCCGCAGATCGTGCTGGCCGCCAACAACAAGACCATGCCCAACTACAAGAGCGTGGCCGACCTCAAGGGCAAGAAGATCGGCGTGACCGCACCCGGTTCATCCACCAGCATCATGGCCAGCTATGTGCTGGCCAAGGCCGGCCTGAAGCCGACCGACGTCTCCTTCATCGGCGTGGGTGCCTCCGCCGGTGCGATCTCGGCCATCCGCTCCGGTCAGATCGATGCCATCGCCAACCTGGACCCGGTGATCTCCATGCTGGAACAGCACAACGAGATCAAGACCATCGCCGACACCCGCACCCTGAAGGACACCAACGACGTCTTCGGTGGCCCGATGCCGGCCGCCACCCTGTACGCCCCGGCGGCCTTCGTCCAGAAGTATCCCAACACCACGCAAGCCCTGACCAACGCCATGGTGCGCGCGCTGAAGTGGATCCAGAAGGCCGGCCCCTCGGACATCATCAAGGCCGTGCCGGAGAGCTACCTGCTGGGCGACCGTTCGCTCTACATCGATGCCTTCATGAAGGTGCGCCAGGCCATTTCGCCGGATGGATACTTCCCGCCAGGTGGCCCCGATACCGCCCTGCGCACGCTCAAGGCCTTCGAGCCCTCGCTGGCCGACAAACAGATCGACCTCTCCAAGACCTTCACCAATTCCTTCGTGCAGAAGGCCAACGCCAAGTACAAGTAAGAAGCAAGGCAAGCAAGACCAGCAAGACCAGCAAGACCAGCATGCAGGTGCTCCCACCCGATGCGAATGCACAGCAAATGCCCGGCAACGGGCATTTGCGCATCTGAGCGGGGCGCTTGCCTGTGTATCATCCAGCGCGGCCGTGCCGGCCCGTAATGCAGTGAAGTCCTGAATCCCTGAAGCCCAGACGCCATGACGCCAGCCCTCCAGTTCGACAACATCACCTGCACCTTCGTCTCCAAGGACGATCGTTCCCAGCGCTACACCGCCGTGGCCAATACCGACCTGTCCATCGCACCGGGCGAATTCGTCTCCGTGGTCGGCCCCACCGGCTGTGGCAAGTCCACCCTGCTCAACGTCGGTGCCGGCCTGCTGCAACCCTCCTCGGGCAGCGTCAAGGTATTCGGCGAAGAGCTCACCGGCATCAATCGCCGCGCCGGATACATGTTCCAGGCCGAGGCGCTGATGCCCTGGCGCAGTGCGCTGCAGAACGTGATCGCCGGCCTGCAGTATCGCGGCCAGGACGAGAAGGCCGCTGCCGAACTGGGCGAGCAATGGCTGGCCCGCGTGGGTCTGCAAGGCTTCGGCGACCGTTACCCGCACCAGCTCTCCGGCGGCATGCGCAAGCGCGTGGCCCTGGCGCAGACCCTGATCCTGGACCCCGACATCATCCTCATGGATGAACCCTTCTCGGCCCTCGATATCCAGACCCGCCAGCTGATGGAAAACGAAGTGCTGGACCTGTGGAACGCCAAGAAGAAGGCCGTGCTCTTCATCACCCACGACCTCGATGAAGCCATCGCCATGTCCGATCGCGTGATCGTGCTGGCCGCGGGCCCTGGCACCCACCCGATCGGCGAATTCAGGATCGACCTGCCGCGCCCGCGCGATGTCGCCGAAATCCGCATGCATCCCCGCTTCGTCGAACTGCACCAGCAGATCTGGGACGTGCTGCGCGACGAAGTGCTCAAGGGCTATCAACAACAGAAGCGCGCAGCGTAAGCCGTACCGGAAAAAGATCAGGGAAGAGAATCAGCACCATGTGGAAATTACTGAAACCGAATCACAAGAACATCCGCTTCTGGCAACTGATGGTATTGGCCATCGTCCTGCTGGTGTGGCATGTGGCCACCCGCAATCCGCAGACCGCCTTCTTCTTCGGCGAACCACTGAAGGTGGCGCAGCGCATCTGGGAGTGGTTCACGGTGGGCAGCGGCTCGCTGGAAGTGGGTATAGGCGACACCACCTTCTTCACGCTCACGTTCCCCGCCGAGATCTATTCGCACCTGCTCATCACGCTGACCGAGACCGTGCTGGCCTTCGTCATCGGCACCGTCTTCGGCCTGGGCATCGGCCTGTGGCTGGCGCTGTCGCCGACCGCCTCGGCCATTCTCGATCCCTACGTGAAGGCCGCCAATTCCATGCCCCGCGTGATCCTGGCCCCGATCTTCGCCATGTGGTTCGGCCTGGGCATCTGGTCCAAGGTGGCCCTGGCGGTCACGCTGGTGTTCTTCATCGTCTTCTTCAACGTCTACCAGGGCGTCAAGGAAGTCAGCCCGGTGGTGTTGGCCAATGCCCGCATGCTGGGCGCCAACGCGCGCCAGCTGCTGCGTACGGTCTACCTGCCCTCGGCCACCTCGTGGGTGTTCTCCAGCCTGCACACCTCCATCGGCCTGGCCTTCGTCGGCGCGGTGGTGGGTGAGTACCTGGGTTCGGCACGCGGCGTCGGTTACCTGATCCTGCAGGCCGAAGGGACCTTCGACATCAACACCGTCTTTGCCGGCATCGTCGTGCTGACCGTCTTCGCGCTGGTGCTGGACCTGGCCGTGGGCGTGATCGAGAAGCGGCTCATGAAGTGGCAGCCCAAGAGCGGGGAGACCGAAAAGCTCTGAAGGTCTGCTGCGCAGGGCACAGAAGAAGGTGAAAAAAACAGGTACAGCAAACTGAAGGGGTATCCGGGCCAGTCGACATCGAGACCGGATAGAGTAGAGGATAGAGGAAAGTACAGAGGCGCCAGTGGCAACACTGGCGCCTTTTTGTTGCCTGTCGCCCTGCAGTTCATCCGTATCGGGAAATGCCCTAGATCCCCCGACCCTACCTTTGTCTATAGTGAATCACTGCATGGATTGATTCACTCCGGATTGGTCGATGTCCAACAATCACATCCGAGGGGGAACAATGAGTGTGTTCAAGAATATGAAAATCGGCACCAAGCTATCGCTGGCGTTCGCCATGCTGCTGACCTTGACCGTCATCCTGGCGGCAGTCGCCCTGACCAGCATCCAGTCGCTGACCGCTTCCATCAAGGCGGCCGACGCCGTCCAGACCCGGCGCCTGGTGCCGCTCTATCTCGCGCGCGAGGCGCTGGACCAGACCGGCCTTGCGGCGCGCAATGCCTATGTATTCCGTAGCGACGCCGATGCCGCCAAGGAACTGGCCATCGTCGATGAACAGAAGAATATCTATCTCAAGGCCCTGGCCGAACTCGAACCGGAAATGGCCGGCAACAAGGGCTTCGACAAGGTGCGCACCGGGCTACTGCAGATGGCCGAGGAACTCAAGCGCCCGCGCCTCTATCGGGAAAGCGGGAAGAGCGAGGAGTTCCGCGACTTCCTGGTCAACGAGTGCAGTCCCCTGCGACGTCAGATCGTGCAAGACATCAACCAGGTCATCGGGGAAGTGGATGCCGAAAACAACAAGGCGCATCACTCCACGCTGGACTTGGCGACCCACGGCTCCATGGTGGTCGCCGCGCTCACCTTGCTGGTGACGTTCATCTCGATCATCGTGGCCGTACTGATCACCCGCAGCCTGCTCAGGCAACTTGGCGGTGAACCCGCCTATGCGGCCGACATCGCCCAGCAGATCGCTGCCGGTGACCTCACCTCCGAAGTGCTGACCCGGCCCGGTGACACCGCCAGTCTGCTGCTGGCCATCAAGAAGATGCGAGACAGCCTGGTCGCCATTGTCGGCAAGGTGCGTGAAGGCACTCAGACCATCGAACAGGCTTCCACCGAGATTGCCACCGGTAATCTGGACCTGTCCTCGCGCACGGAGCAACAAGCCGGTGCCCTGGAGCAGACGGCCTCCGCCATGGAAGAACTGATGTCCACCGTAAGACAGAACGCCGACAACGCCAGGCAGGCAAGCCAGCTTGCGGTCTCGGCCTCGGAAGTGGCCAGCCAGGGTGGTGCCGCAGTGGGCCAGGTGGTGAGCACCATGGAAGGCATCAATGCCTCTTCGCGCAAGATCGTCGACATCATCAGCGTCATCGACGGCATCGCGTTCCAGACCAATATCCTGGCCTTGAACGCGGCAGTGGAAGCGGCCCGGGCCGGCGAACAGGGCCGCGGCTTCGCGGTCGTGGCGTCCGAGGTGCGCAACCTGGCGCAACGCAGCGCCACCGCTGCCAAGGAAATCACCGAACTCATCAATGACTCGGTGGGCCAGATCGGCCAGGGCAGCAACCTGGTCCAGCAGGCGGGCGTCACGATGGAAAACGTCGTCACCAGCGTGAGGCGGGTGACCGATGTGGTTGCCGAGATATCGCATGCCAGCCAGGAACAGAGTCACGGCATCACCCAGGTCAACCTGGCCATCACCCACATGGATGAGGCCACGCAGCAGAACTCGGCGCTGGTCGAGGAGGCCGCTGCCGCCGCCAATTCGATGATGGAGCAGGCGGCCGCTCTGGCCAGCCTGGTCTCGACCTTCCGTCTTGATCCCCGCCAGCATGCGTAGCGCCAGCGCCACGGTGCTGGTAATGGGCCGGCGTACAATGACGGCTTGAACAGCGCGCCGCCTGCGGCCCATGAGGGTGATCCGGCAGGACGGCATGCAAATCGGGGAGTGGGGGCAAGGGCGATGAGCCAGCAGAATGACTTGATCGAATTCGGTTCGGAAAACGCCTATCGGCTGCTGGTGCAGCGGATCAAGGACTACGCCATCTACATGCTGCGTCCGGATGGTGTGGTCGCCAGCTGGAATGCTGGCGCCCAGCGCTTCAAGGGCTATACCGCCGACGAAATCATCGGCCAGCATTATTCGGTCTTCTATGAGGAGCCGGATCGTCTCGCTGGCCTGCCCGCCTCCAACCTGGCCCTGGCCCTGCGCGAGGGCAAGTTCGAGGACGAGGGCTGGCGCGTGCGCAAGGATGGTTCACGTTTCTGGGCGCACGTGGTGATCGATCCGATCTACCAGGAAAATGGACGCCTGCTGGGGTTCGCCAAGATCACCCGCGATCGCACCGAGCAACTGGAAACCAACGAAAAAATCCTCTTCATGGCCCGGCACGATGCCATGACCGGCCTGCCCAACCGTGTCCATTTCCTGGAACGCCTGGACGAAGCCATGTTCACCCTGCATGCCGGCGAGCAACAGGTGGCCGTGGTCAGCATCGACCTGGATGGTTTCAAGGAAATCAACGATGCCTTCGGTCATGGCGTGGGCGACCAACTGCTCTCCGAATTGGGGAAGCGTCTCAAGAACACCGTGGGCGAGGGCGAGACCGTGGCGCGCTTCGGCGGTGACGAATTCGTCGCCTTCAAGGTCTTCCGTCAGCAGCGCCATCTGGCCGACTTCATCAGCCGTCTGCAGCGCGCCCTGACCACCATGCTGCACCTAGCGCAGACCGACATCATCCCCGGCGCCAGCCTGGGGGTGGCGATGTTTCCAGGGGATGCCGCCGACCGCGCACAGCTGCTCAACAACGCCGACCTCGCCATGTATCGCGCCAAGAAGAGCATGGACGAAAAGATCTGCTTCTACGAAGCCAACATGGACGAGGCCTCGCGCGCCCGTCGCGCCATGGCACGCGATATCTGGACTGCCCTGGAACGCGGGGAGTTCTTCCTGAACTACCAGATACAGCGCGCCGTCAGCTGCGACGAGATCACCGGCTACGAAGTCCTCCTGCGCTGGCAGCATCCGGTACAGGGACTGATCCCGCCGGCCGTCTTCATCCCGGTGGCCGAAGAGTGCGGCGCCATCGGCGCCATTGGCGACTGGGTGCTGGAGCACGCCTGTCGCGAGGCGGCGCAATGGAATCTGCAGCCACGCATCGCCGTCAACCTGTCGGCCCTGCAATTGTCCAATGCCGGCCTGGTGGAAAAGGTACGTTCGGTGCTGGCCGCCACCGGCCTGCCGCCGCAGCGGCTGGAACTGGAGGTTACCGAAACTGCCATCATCGCCGATCGCGAACGCGCCCTCTACCTGCTGCAGCAGCTCAAGGCCATGGGCGTGACCATCGCCATGGACGATTTCGGCAGCGGTTATTCCTCGCTGGAGACGCTGCGTTCCTTCCCCTTCGACAAGATCAAGCTGGACCGCAGTTTCATCAGCGAGCTGGAAACCAGCCAGCAGGCCAAGGCCTTCGTGCGTGCCATCCTGGCGCTGGGCCATAGCCTGAATGTGGCGGTGCTGGCCGAAGGTGTGGAAACCGAAGCCCAGCGCGCCATCCTTGAGCAGGAGGGTTGCCAGGAAGGGCAGGGCTATCTGTTCGGCCGACCGGCGCTGCTGAGCGCCCTGGGTGAGCTGGCGCAGGCGGTGCCGCCCCATGAGGTGCCACGTCGGGCCTGATCGGAAATTTGAAATACCCAGGCGGCCGACGCGCCGGACCGATTTCGCGTACGCTGCCGCTTGTCATTGTCCAGCGAGTTTTCCATGAGCCAGAGTCTGAGCCTGCCCGGGGACGGGGGGGCCACCGTCACTGCTACCGTCACTGCTACCGTCGCTCCCCATGCCGACCCCTTGTCGGCGCTGGCGCAGTGGCTGCTGTCCCACCGCAAGGTATTGGTACTGACCGGCGCCGGTATCAGCACTGCCTCCGGCATTCCCGATTATCGCGATGACGCAGGCGTGCGACGTGGCCGCCTGCCCATCCAGGGCAGCGAATTCCGCCAGTCGGAAGCCGCCCGCAAGCGCTACTGGGCACGCAGCATGCTCGGCTGGCCACGCCTGGCCCAGGCCCTGCCCAATGCGGCCCACCAGGCACTGGCGCAATTGCAGGCAGCCGGCCACCTGGGCGCAATCCTGACCCAGAACGTCGATGGCCTGCATCAGCAGGCCGGCAGCCGCGATGTGCTGGAACTGCACGGCAGCATCCATGCGGTGCGCTGTCTGGCCTGTGGCACTTCCTATGGTCGTGCCGAAATCCAGGCGCAGCTGGAACGCAGCAACCCCGCCTTTGCCCAGCTGCAGGCAGAAGTCTTGCCCGATGGCGATGCCCAGCTGGAGCCCGATGCCGACGCCGCCTTCCACGTCCCCGCCTGTGCTGCCTGTGGCGGCATGCTGCAACCGGACGTGGTGTTCTTCGGCGATGGCGTGCCGGCTGCGCGCAGCGCCCAGGCCGAAGCACTCGCCCGTGACTGCGATGCCATGCTGGTAGTGGGTTCTTCGCTGATGGTGTTGTCGGGTTTTCGCTTTGCGCGCATGGCGGCCGCCGCAGGCAAGCCGGTTGCGGCCATCAATCGCGGTCGTACCCGTGCCGACGAACTGCTGGCCTTCAAGCTGCAGGAGGATGCCGAGTCGGTGTTGCCGCGTCTGGCGGCACGATTGCTGTCACAGTCGCCTTCCTGATCGACCACAGTACGATGGCCGCTGCCATCAGCGCCAGAAGTGCGGCCGCAGCAAAGGCATGCGCAAAACCCCGGGCATAGGCACCTCGCGCCAAGGCCAGCACCGCCGCCTGCCGTTCGCCATAGCCCTGCGCTGCCTGCACCATGTCGCCGGCCATCGCCCGCGCGACGAACTGGGCGGCCCGGTCAGGCGCCTCCTCGATGCCCGCCAGAGCCGACATCCCGCTCAGCATGCGGCCACGCGCCGCCTCGGCCAGTACCGCCCCCAGGCCCGCAAAGCCGGCCAGCACACCCGTGAAACGCGAGGTGGTACTGATGCCGGAGGCCATGCCCGCACGCTCGCGTGGCACATTGCCCATGATGGCCTTTTGCGTCTCGCCATTGAGCAGGCCACCGCCGCTTCCCAGCACTGCCATGCCGAGGATCACCAGCATCTGCGATCCCGACCCGGCCGCCCACATCATCAGCAGGTTGCCCAGCGCCGTCACGCCCAGTCCCAGCGCCAGCACCTGCGCCGAGGACAGGTAATGACCCAGTCGTCGCCCCAGCTGCGGCAACAGCAGCATCGCCAGCGCGAAGGGCAGCATGCCCAGTCCGGTCTGCAGCGCGTTCAGGCCGCGTGCATTTTGCAGGAACAGCGGCAGCAGCGACGCCATCACCTGGGCCGAGGCCGCATAGGCGAACATGGCTGCCACTGCCGCCACGAAACCGGCATGGCGGAACAGCGACAGCTCCAGCATCGGATGCGCGCAGCGGCGCTCCCAGGCGATGAAGAGCAGGAATAAAAATGCGCCGCCCAGACCGCGGGCGACGCAAACAACGCTGGTCCACCCCTGTTCCGGACCCGTGATCAGGGCCCAGGTCAGGAGGAAGACCGCGCTGGAGAAAGACAGGATGCCCAGCGGATCCAGTGGGCGCGGCAGCGGATTGCGAGACTCCGGTACCTGCCGTCCCACCGCCATGCCCAGCAACAGGCAGGCCGGCAGGTTGATCCCGAACGCCCAGCGCCAGCCCAGCAGGGTATTGATGACGGCTCCGATCAGCGGTGCCAGCACCATGGTCAGGCCCATGATGACGCCCCACACCGCCCAGGCGCGAGCGCGCTCGCTCTCGTCATGGAAGGCATGGCCAATCACCGCCAGCGAAGGCGCCAGCAAAAAGGCTGCACCCACCCCCTGCAGCGCGCGGGCCGCATACAGGGCCTGTGCCGTGGGAGCCAACGCACAAAGCAGCGAGGCCAGCGCGAACAGCGCCAGCCCGCCCCGCAGCACGCGCTTGCGGCCATAGCGGTCCGCCAGGGCACCGGCCGGCAGCAGCAGCGCGGCAAAGCACAGCACATAGCTGCTGACCACCCATTCCACCTCGCTGAAGGACGCCTGCAGCTCACGCGCCACCGTGGGCAGGATGATCCCGACCACGTTGGTGTCCAGCACCGTCATGGCACATCCCAGCGAACCGGTCAGCAGGATGCGGCCAGCGGTGGAGGAGAAGGGCGAACGCATGGCGGCGCGGGCGAGAGGGTGAGAGGGCCTTACTTCAACGCCGCCACGCCGGCCTTGGCGATGTCTTCATCATGCTGTGGGGTGTCGGCCGACACGCCGATGGCCCCCACCACCTGACCGTCGGCCACCAACGGCAGGCCGCCGCGCATCAGGACAAAGCCGCGTGCCGTGGCGGCCGCCGGGCGGTTGCCGTTGATCGCATCTTCCAGCGCGCCGCTGGGACGGCGAAAGAGTGCTGCAGTACGCGCCTTGCCCGGCGCGATCTCGACCCCGGCCGGTACGGCCGCGTTGTCCATGCGCACCAGCGCCACGGGCAGACCGGCGGCATCCACCACCGAGATCACGCAGGGCCAGTTTTCCGCCTGCGCCTTGGCCTGGGCAGCCTGCAGCACCTGTTGCGCAGCGGCCAGCGTCAGCACCGGCTGGGTCGGCAGGGTGGCGGCAGCCGCTACATTGGCCGCCAACAGGCTGGAGAGGGCCAGGGCGAGAAGTCGGGTCTTGATGATCATGGAATTCCTTTTCTGAAATGCGAGAGGGGAGAGGGTTCATTGAACCAGTCTCTATAATTCACTTCAATAATCATCAACCGCGACTTAATTAGTTTTAAACTAATTCAAGACATCGCCGCCATCCCTCATACCGGAGCAAGCCCGTGGACCTACGACACCTGCGTTACTTCCTGACCGTCGCCGAAGAACTGCACTTCGCCCGTGCTGCCGAACTGCTGGGCATTGCGCCACCCACGCTGTCGGTGCAGATCCAGGAGCTGGAACGCCAACTGCAGGTCCAGTTGTTCGCCCGCACCAAGCGCTCCGTATCGCTGACCTCGGCCGGTCGTGATTTCGTCGAGCAGGCACGCGCGGTACTGGCACGCTTCGACCAGGCCATCGACGTGGGTCGCCGTGCCGGGCGCGGCGAGCTGGGCCGGGTCGAAATCGGCTATGTGGGATCGGCGGTATTCGGCGGCATCCTGCAGCAGCAGATCAGCGCTTTCCGCCGTCAGTGGCCGCAAGCCACGGTACATGCCCGCGAGTGGCCGATGGCGCAACTTTCCGACGCGCTGGAGGAGGGCAAGGTCGACATCGCCTTCCTGCGCATGCCGGTGCCCCTGGGCGGCACCCTGCAGTCGCAAGTCCTGCTGCGCGACCGCTTCTGCCTGGCCCTGCCCGCTGATCACGCACTGGCAAGCCCGGGCGCTGCCGTGCGTTCACGGGCCCTGGCCGGAGAATCCTTCATCCTGCCCGAGCAGGAGCTGGGCAGTCGCGAGGTCTGGCGCCGCGGCGGTTTCGAGCCGCGCAGCATGAGTCGTCCTGGCGGACTGCTGGCCGTACTGGCCGAGGTATCGGTCGGTGCGGGCGTGGCGGTGGTGCCGGGCGTGCTCACCACGGTGGTGCAGCTGCCCAATGTCTGCTATCGGCCGCTGGCGGGCAGCGCTATCGTTTCCGAGGTGGCGGCCATCTTCCGGCGCCATGAACGTGCACCGGCGGTACGTAACATGATCGCTGCGATCCGTACCAGCAAGCCGCTGCAGGTACACGGGCCCTTGAACACATCTCGCAACTGGTGACGACATGGGTTCCGGCCAGGACACTGGCTCTGTATATTCTTATCCGTTTTCCTTCGTTCATTCGGACCGGTTCGCGGCCACATAATCCTTGGTCGGTTTCACCTCCCAAGGAAATCATCCGTATACGCCACCCGCCACATTTCCACGCCAATGTGATGCAAGTTGGCGGCGGGTATTTCAGCGATCCACTGAAGGAAGTCCATCATGCTCAAGCAACTTGCCGGCCTGCTGCTCATCGGCGCTGCCGTGATTGCCGGCGCCCACGCCGCGCCCCCTGCCACGCCCGAACGCGAACTGAAGATCGGCTTCGTCCCCGGCCCCTACATCGACGAATTCAAGCTGGGCGTGCAACCCGAGCTGCAGAAAAAGGGTTACAAGATCCGTTACTACGAATTTTCCACGGGGCTGGAAGCCAACAGTGCCGTCTTCAAGGGCGACATCGATGCCAACGTGATGCAGCACTCGGTATTTCTGGCTTCCTACAATGAGCGCAACAAGACCGACCTGGTGGGCATCGTGCAGGTGCCGACGCCCCCCATGGGCCTGTATTCGCGCAAGCACAAGGACCTGAACAACCTGAAGAAGGGCTTCACCGTCGCCGTGCCCAATGATCCGGTCAATCTGCAGCGTGCCCTGTGGATACTGCAAAGGCTGGGCTGGATCCGCATCCGCGAGAACAAGCCGGTCGACGTCACCGAACTGGACGTGGTGGAAAACAAGGTCGGCCTGAAACTGGTACTGCTGGAGAATGCCCAGGGTCCACGCGCGCTGGATGACGCCGATTTCGCCGCCGTCCAGGGCAACTTCGCCATCTTCGCCAAACTCAAGCTGTCCGAGGCCTTCATCCTGGAAGACATGAAGCCGCCCTACATCAACGTGGTGGCCGTCAAGAAGACCCGTCAGGACGAGACCTATGCCCGCGATATCGCCCAGGCCTACCGTTCCGACTATTTCCAGAAGGCCATCCGCAGCGACCGCTTCTATGACGGCTTCACCCTGCCGGATTATTTCAGCAGCAAGGACCAGGACGACAAGAACCTCAAATTGGGCAAGAACTGATCGACGTATTGTCCGGCCCGTTGCCACCCCGCTACCATCAAGCAAAAGGCCCGCTCCCGGTCGTTCCGGGGGCGAGCCTTTGGTCTATTGTGCTTGATCCGGAGGCTTAGGCCGCCCTGGCCTGGCCACCGGTGCTGGCAGGATGTACGAGTCCGAAATGGGAACGCAGGGTCTTGCCCTCGTAGTCGCGACGGAACAGACCGCGTTGTTGCAGCAGCGGCACCACGCCATCGACGAAGTGCTGCAGGCCATCCGGCAGGGCATCGGGCATCAGGTTGAAACCATCGGCGGCGCCGGCCTTGAACCACCGTTCGATGTCATCGGCAATCTGCTCGGGCGTGCCGACCAGTACCCGGTGACCGCCGCCACCGCACAGGGCACGGATGACATCGCGCACCGTGTGTGGCCGCCCCTTCACCAGCGACAGCGTGGCATGGAAGAAGGTGTGGTTGCCATTGCCGCCACCGGGCAGGGCCAGCTTGTCCGGCAGGGGGCGATCCGGGTCCAGGCTATCCACCGGCACCCCGAGGATGCCGGCCAGGCGCTTCTGGCTATAGCTCCAGGGAATGTTATCGATCAGTTCGTCGCGTCGGCGCAGTGCCTCGGCTTCGGTGGCGCCGATGATGGTGGCCAGCCCCGGCAGGATCTTGACCGCATGGGGGCCGCGTCCGAGTTGTGCGGCGCGGGTATTGATGGCGCGGCTGTAGGCCAGCGATTCTTCCACGGTATGGGCCGCCGAGAAGACCGCCTCCGCGTGACGTGCGGCCAGCTCCTGGCCATCTCCCGATCCGCCGGCCTGTACCAGTACCGGCTGGCCTTGCGGCGTGCGCGGCAGGTTCAGCGGGCCGTGCACCTGGAAGTGGCTGCCGCGATGGGCGATGGGATGCACCCGGCTATCATCGATGAAACGACCGCTGACCTTGTCGGCCACCAGCGCCTCGTCTTCCCAGCTGTTCCATAGCGACTTCACCACCTGGGTGAATTCGTCTGCACGCGCGTAACGCGCTGCATGGTCGGGAACCTTGTCCAGCCCGAAATTGCGGGCCGATGCGACATCGGCGGTGGTGACGATGTTCCAGCCGGCACGGCCGCCACTGACATGGTCCAGCGTCGCGAAGCGGCGTGCGATGTTGTACGGCTCGTTATAGCTGGTGGAGGCCGTACCGATGACGCCGATATGGGTGGTCGCGGCCGCCACCGTGGCCAGCAGCATCGTAGGCTCCAGCGCCGTGACGGGACGGAAATCGATCTGCTCGATGATGGCCGCATTGTCGGCCAGGAACACCGCATCGAATTTGGCCGCCTCGGCGATGCGCGCCACCTTGACGTAATGCGCGGCATCGATGAAGGCCAGCGGATCGGCGTGCGGCAGGCGCCACGCCGACGGGATGAAGCCGGAATGCAGGATATTGACGTTCAGATGCAATTGCCTGGGGGGCTGGCTCATGGGGGGCTCCGGGGAGGGGAACGACTCGTGGCACGTGAACAGGCTCAGGCCGTACGCAAGTAAGACCGACCGGTCGCGCTCCATGCAGGCATTCCTGATGATGGGAAACCCGACGATTCTGTGCCGGCCACCCCGGCGGCAGCCACGAATATATCCGCATAAACATATGCGCGCGGGACGGCTACAATGCCCGGGAGCGAGGGGGAGGGACCCCGACGCCAGACCAATAACAAGCGTGCGTGACGTCAATGAGCCTTCTTTTTATCGTATTGCTGATCTTGCTGGCCTGCCTGGTGCTGGGGCTGGCGGCCTGGGGTGGGTTTGCGCTCTGGTACCAGTGCCCTGGGCCACGCTGGGCGCGTCTGCTGGTGATGACGGCATGGAGTCTGCCTGCGCTGGCCACCCTGGCAAGCCTGGGAGCATTGGCCGGGGCAGGGGGCGCATCGGCCTGGGGGCCGCTGGCCTTCGTGCTGGCACTGGTGGTGTTGCTGTGCTGGTGGCGTGGCATCCGTGCTTCCCATGATCGGGTCTGGGCCGACGATGTGGCCTGCATGCTGGTCTCGCAGGTCACGGGTGATCGCGTCAGACTGGACAATGTACGCAACTTCGAATGGCGCAGCGAGACCGATTACGACGTGCGCTGGGAGTCGCGTGACTACGATCTGTCGCAACTGGTCTCGGCCGACCTGCTGCTGTCCTACTGGATGGGGCCGGCGATTGCGCACACCCTGGTTTCCTTCGGGTTTACCGATGGCCGGCGCCTGGTATTTTCGCTGGAGATCCGGCGCGAACGCGGCGAATCCTTCTCGGCCCTGGGTGGCTTCTTCCGCAAGTTCGAGACCGTGATCGTCGCCGCCGACGAGCGCGACATCGTCCGTACCCGCACCAACGCCCGTGGCGAAGACGTCTACCTGTATCGCCTGCAACTGCGCCCCGACCAGTTGCGCAAGGTCTTCCTCGGATACCTGGAACGCGCCGCGCAGGTGCGCGCCACACCGCGCTTCTACAATACCCTCACCAGCAACTGCACCACCATCGTCTTCGAGTTGGCGCGCCGTCTTTCTCCCACGTTGCCGCTGGACTATCGCCTGCTGCTCTCCGGTTATTTCGCCCGGTACGTGTACGACCACGGGGTAATGACGCCCGGCTACCGCTTCGAGCAACTGCGCGAGGCCGGCCGCATCACCGGACGGGCTTTGCAAAGCGGCCCGGGGGACGACTACAGCAAAGTGATCCGGCGTGGCGTGCCGGGGGTGGGCGAAGACGAGCTCCGCTGAAACTGCGCGACGAAGTCCAAATCCGTTTACCAACTATCCAAGCATAAAATCATTCGTATTCGCTCACCGCGAAGCTGATTAGCATTTCCTTCCTGCGCCACTGTGGTTGCGCATCCTGAAACGTCAGAGAAGGAAATCCCCATGTCCGAAGCGGTGAATCATTTCCCCCTGCCGGCAGCCGCCGAGTCCTCCCCCGTGCGTCGATCGAGGCGACTGCGTCCCTTGCAAGAACTCGGCAACCGCAGCCTGTTCCTGCTCTCCTGGGCCGCACCGCTGCTCCTGATACTGCTCTGGGAAGCCTTCGCCCGTGCCGGTGTGCTCTCGCCGCAAGTGCTGCCGGCGCCCAGCAAGGTATTGCAGACCGCCTGGAACCTGATCGGTCAGGGCCGCCTGCTCTCCGACCTCGGCGCCAGTCTTCTGCGCGCTGCCGCCGGCTTCGTCATCGGTGGTAGCCTCGGCTTCGTGCTGGGCACCCTCGTCGGCTTCTCGCGGCTGGCCGAAGCCCTGTTCGACCGTAGCGTGCAGATGGTGCGCGCCGTCCCCTTCCTGGCGGCGTTGCCGCTGGTGATCGTGTGGTTCGGTGTGGGCGAGGGCGGCAAGGTGTTCCTGGTGTCGCTGGGCGTGCTGTTCCCGATCTATATCAATACCGTGCTGGGCATCCGCCAGGTCGATCCCAAGCTGCTCGAACTGGGCCGCGTGACCGGGCTCTCCAACTGGACCCTGATCCGTCGCATCGTGCTGCCCGGTGCCTTGCCCTCGATCCTGGCCGGGGTGCGCTATGCGCTGGCAGTGGCCTGGCTGGCACTGGTGATCGCCGAAACCATTGCCGCCAATACCGGCATCGGCTCACTGGCCATGGATGCGCGGGAATTCCTGCAGACCGACGTGATCGTGCTGACCATCGTCATCTATGCCGGCATCGGCGTGGTCTCGGATGCCATTGCCCGCCTGCTGGAGCGCCGTCTGCTGGCCTGGCATCCCAACTACGCCGCCAAGGGGAAATGATGAGCACCACCACCCAACCCATGCATCCGGCCGGCATCGATGAGATTGCCGTGCAGGTCGCCGGTCTCAAGCGCCGCTACGGCCAGCGCACCGTCATCCAGGGATTGAACCTGCGCATCCATCGCGGCGAGTTCGTGGCCCTGCTGGGTGAGAGCGGTTGCGGCAAGACCACCCTGCTGCGCGCCCTGGCGGGGCTGGACGCCATCGATGGCGGCCGCATCGACGGTCCGGCGCAACCGGCCGTAGTGTTCCAGGAACCGCGCCTGATCCCGTGGGACCCCTTGTGGCGCAACGTTTCCCTGGGGCTCGATGACAAGAGCGGCAAGCCGCTCGCACAGGCTGCGCTGGAAGAAGTCGGCCTGGGTGGCCGCAGTGAGGATTGGCCCCGCAATCTCTCCGGCGGCCAGGCCCAGCGCGTGGCGCTGGCACGCGCCCTGGTGCGGGAGCCTCGTCTGCTGCTGCTGGATGAACCTTTTGCCGCCCTGGACGCCCTGACCCGCATCCGCATGCATGCCCTGGTGCGCCAACTGCTGGCGCGCCATCGACCCGGCGTGCTGCTGGTCACGCACGATGTCGATGAAGCCATCGTCCTGGCCGACCGCATCCTGGTCATGCGCGATGGTGCCATTGCCAGCGATCACCGCGTCGCGCCCGAAGCCGCCCACCATCGCGCCCACCCGGCGGCCGAGGCCCTGCGCACGCAATTGCTGGCCGAGCTGGGCGTGGCAAGCGCTGATGCCCTGCATTAATCCAGATTCAATGCCGATCTGATTTCCCTTCACCATCACTGAATGCTCATGACCCAAGACGCCAAGTCCGCCCATCTCCATCGTCGCCATCGTCGTCTGCTGTTGCAGGCCGCCGCAGGCGCCGCCGCCCTGGGTGCCGTCGGTGCACCCACCGTGGCGCTGGCCGCCGGTTCCTCTCGCAATACCGATACCGTGCGCCTGGCCTGGGGCAAGGGCGGTCTGCCCGGCATCGCCCGCACCCGTGGCGAATTCGAAAAGACCCTGGCTCGCGATGGCATCAAGGTGCAATGGGTGGGACCTTTCCCCAATCACGCGCCTTCGCTGCAGGCGGTCACCGGCGGTAGCGCCGACTTTGGTTTCGGCGGCAGCACCACGCCGGCGCTGGCGGCCATGATCGCCGGCTCGCCGCTGGTATTCACCCAGTTTGCCGTGGTCGAGCCACGCAGCACCGCCATCATCGCCAAGGATGGTTCGGGCATCACCAAGGTCAGCGACCTGGTCGGCAAGACCGTGGCAGTGAACCGCTCTGGCCTGGGCGAGTTCCTGCTGGTGGCGGCGCTGGAAAAGCACGGCATCGCCCGCGACAAGGTGCAGTTCGTCTATCTCAATCCGCCGGATGCCGGTCCGGCCTTTTCCCAGGGCAAGGTCGATGCCTGGTCGATGTGGAGCCCGGGTGTGGACATTGCGCGGGTCGAATACAAGGCGCATGACGTCTTCTTCGAAGGCCGCGATCTGGATTTCCTGATCGACTTCAACTCCTACGTCACCCATCGCAAGTTCGCCCAGGAAAACGCCGACATCGTGCGCGCCGTCAATGCCGCCTATCGCGCCGAGGGCGAGTGGATCAGCAGGAATCCGCGCGAGGCCGAGATCCTGGTGCAGAAGGATGCCGGTTATTCGGATGCGGTACGCGATTCGCTCATCAAGCTGGCGCGGCGCTGGGAATTCCATGGCGCCGATGACGCGAAGTTCATCGCCACCTTCCAGGGAGCGGCCGATTGGTTGGCCGCACGCAAGATCCTGCCGCAGAAGGTGCAGGTGAGCGATTACATCGTCAAGGTCTGATTCATTTCAAGGAGAGAAGCATGAGCGTCAACTTCATCGGCATGGTCACCACCAACAAGAATTCGGAGATCCATCCCGCCGTCGGACCAGCCATCGATACCGATTACCTGCTGCGCTTTGCGCGGGCGCACGAGGAAGCCGGCTTCGACCGGGTGCTGGTGCCGTATCACTCCAACGGGCCGGACGCCATTCTCACCATCGCCCAGGTGGCCGCCGCCACGCGACACATCAAACTGATGCTGGCACACCGGCCCGGGTTCGTGGCGCCCACGCTGGCGGCCCGCCAGTTGGCCACGCTGGACCAGTTCAGCGGTGGGCGGCTGGGGGTGCACATCATCTCCGGCGGTTCCGACGTCGAGCAGCGACGTGACGGTGACTTCCTCGATCACGACCGGCGTTATGCCCGTACCGATGAATACCTGGAAGTCCTGCGCAAGGTTTGGACTGCCGGCGAGCCCTTCGATCATCACGGCGAGTTCTATCGCGTCGAGCAAGCCTTTTCCGAGGTCAAGCCGGTGCAGCAGCCGCATATCCCGATCTTCTTCGGTGGCGCCTCCGAGGCCGCCATTCCGGTCGCGGGTCGGCATGCCGACATCTATGCCTTGTGGGGTGAGTCACTGGACCAGGTGCGCGAGCTGACCGGGCGTGTGCGAACCGAAGCGGCTCGGCATGGGAGGGAGATCAGTTTCTCGGTTTCCTTCCGTCCCATCCTGGCGGCCACTGAAGACGCTGCCTGGGAGCGTGCCGAACGTATCCTGGCCGAGACACGCCGCCTGCGCTCCGGCAATGGCAGCCGTCATCCGGCCCAGACCGGGCCCCAGGAAAGCGTGGGCGCACGCCGCCTGCTGGCCGCCGCAGAAAAGGGGGACCGGGTCGATCGTCGCCTGTGGACCGCCATCGCCCGCGAAACCGGTGCCCGCTACAACTCCACGGCCCTGGTCGGTACGCCCGAGCAGGTGGCCGAGGCGCTGCTGGATTACTACGACCTGGGCGTGACGACCTTCCTGATCCGCGGCTTCGACCCGCTGGAAGATGCCCTCGACTACGGTCGCGAACTGATCCCGCGCACGCGCGAACTGGTGGCAGAACGCGTGCGCCAGAAACTGGAGAAACAGCAAAAGCAGCAAAAGCAGCAAAAGCAGGCCGCCTGATTTTCCCGTCGCAACGTGACAGTGGCTCCGCATTGCGGAGCCACTTTTTTTTCGTGGAGATGAATGCCCGGTGTCAGGCCGACTGCAAAGCCTGTTCCAGATCGGCCAGCAGGTCATCGATATGCTCGATACCGATGGACAGGCGCACCGTATCCACGGTTACGCCGGCCTTGTCCAGTTCCTCCGGCGACAGCTGGCGGTGCGTGGTGGACGCCGGATGCGTGGCCAGCGATTTGGCGTCGCCGATGTTGACCAGCCGCGTGAAGAGCTGCAGCGCATCCTGGAAGCGTGCGCCACCTTCGCGCCCGTTGGCCACGCCGAAGGTCAGCACGCCCGAGGCGCGACCCTTGAAGTATTTCTGCGCCAGTTGATGATCGGGATGGCCTTCCAGCCCGGCATAGTTGACCCAGCGCACCTTGGGGTGGCGTTTCAGGTATTGCGCCACCGCCAGGGTGTTGGCGGTGATGCGGTCCAGGCGCAGGGCCAGGGTCTCGATGCCTTGCAGGATCTGGAAGGCATTGAACGGCGACAGCGCCGCTCCGGTATTGCGCAGCGGCACCACGCGTGCGCGACCGATGTAGGCGGCCTCGCCCAGTGCTTCGGTATAGACCACGCCGTGATAGCTGACATCGGGCTCGTTGAGCCGTTTGAAGCGTTCCTTGTGCTGCGCCCAGGGGAACTTGCCGGAATCCACGATGGCACCGCCCAGCGTGGTGCCGTGGCCGCCGAGGTATTTGGTCAGGGAGTGCACCACGATGTCGGCGCCGTGTTCGAAGGGACGCAGCAGGTAGGGCGTGGCCACCGTGTTATCCACGATCAGCGGGACGCCATGCCGATGCGCGATGGCGGCCACGGCCGCGATGTCGGTGATGTTGCCCAGCGGATTGCCGATGGATTCGATGAAGATGGCCTTGGTGCGGTCATCGATCAGTGGTTCGAACGAGGCTGGCTGGCGTGGATCGGCAAAGCGCGTGGTGATGCCGAACTGCGGCAGGGTATGGGCGAACAGGTTGTAGGTGCCACCGTAGAGCGTGGAGGCCGAGACGATGTTGTCGCCCGCCTCGGCGATGGTCTGGATCGCATAGGTCACGGCCGCCTGGCCGGAGGCCAGTGCCAGCGCGGCGATACCACCTTCCAGTGCCGCCAGGCGCTTTTCCAGCACGTCCTGGGTGGGGTTCATGATGCGCGAATAGATATTGCCCTGGACCTTGAGGTCGAACAGGTCGGCGCCATGCTGGGTATCATCGAAGGCGAAGGCCACCGTCTGGTAGATCGGCACGGCCACGGCACGCGTGGTCGGATCAGGGTCGTAGCCACCGTGTACCGATACGGTCTCGAATTTCCATTGCGGATTGTCTGCCATGTTGTCTCTCTCTTATCGTTGAACGGGGATGCAGGAAGGCGATACCACACCGAGACCGTAGCGCGACGGCGGGCAGGGCGCCAAGAAATGATTCGTCATATGCATATGCGGCGACGGATGATGCCGGTCGCAAAGGCGTGCGACCCTGGCCATCATGCCGTTTCGCATTCCCATCGCGCATGCGTAAGATCAAATTAGTCGTTTGAACAGGTTTTGCTGCACTGCTTCAATGGCGTTACCAACAGCCATTCTTGAATCAGGAGCCAGTATGGAAACGACGACTTCCCACTTGCCCGCCGACATGAGTCACGCTGATGTCAGGCGCGGCGTGCGGGCGCGCCTGAGCTATCTCGCCAGTCATGCCCGTGACCCGGTCAGCTATGCCTATACGCCACCCCCTGGTGTTCCCTGGGAGAGTGCCGACTACACCGTGCACGACACCTTCATCGCCGATGCCGGCGCCTGGCGCGACCTGGATATCGATACCAACGGGTTCGAATTGCGTGACGCCCCCACGGCCTTGCGCAATCCGGGCGATGCCGACGAGATCGAGGCGATCTGTTATGCCGAGGCGGTGGAGCTGGCATTGGAGGTGACCGGTGGCACCCATGCCTATGTCTTCGATCACCTGGTGCGCGAGCGCGATCCTGCACGCGCGACGCTGGATTTCGGGCGCGCCGCCCGTGGTGCCACGCCGGCAGCCAACGGTCGTATCCACAACGATTACACCGAGGTATCGGGGCGCAGGCGCCTGTCCATGGTCTTGCATGATTCGGACCTGATTCCCTTTGCCCGGCACTTTTCCCTCATCAACATCTGGCGCAGCCTGCGCGGCGTGATCGAGGACACGCCGTTGGCCGTGGTCGACGCGCGCAGCGTGGCACGCGAGGACCTGGTGCGGGGCGAGGTGCGCTATCCCCGTCGCACCGGAGAAATCTATCTGATGCGCCACAACCCCGCGCATCGCTGGTGTTATTTTCCGCAGATGGATCGTCATCATGCGCTGGTGTTCAAGCAGTTCGATTCGCGCACCGGCGGCGTGGCACGCTTCACCCCGCATACCGCTTTCGACCTGCCCGACATCCGGCCCGGGGCCCCCTTGCGTCAGAGCCTGGAAATCCGCTGTCTGGTGGTGCATGCATGAGCGCACCGCATCCCGTGATCGAATACTGGTTCGACTTCGGCAGCAACTACAGTTACCTGAGCACGCTGCGCATCGAGCAGGCGGCGCAACTGGCCGGTGTATCCGTACGGTGGCGGCCCTTCCTGCTGGGGCCGGTGTTTCGCGAACTGGGCTGGAGCACGTCTCCCTTCGTGTTGCAGAAGGAGAAGGGGGAGTACACCTGGCAGGACATGGCCCGCCAGTGTCGCAAGTATGGCCTGCCGTGGCGGCGTCCCAGCCGCTTTCCGCGCCCGGCCGTGCTGCCCACGCTGGTCGCCCTGGCGGGATCCGGGACGCACTGGGTGGGTGGCTTTTGCCGTCTGATGATGCATCTGAACTTCGCCGAGGACCGCGACATCGACAGCGCCGGGACGGTCGCTGAAGTCTTGACGGCGATGGACCTGCCCGTAGCCTCCCTCCTGGAGGATGCGCAGTCCGCAGACAATCGCGCCCGCCTGCGCGAGCAGACCGTGCTGGCCCGTGCGCGAGGCATCTTCGGCGCGCCTACCTTCTTCGTCGGCAAGGAGATGTTCTGGGGCAACGACCGGCTGGACGACGCATTGGCCGCCTGCAGGGAACCAGCCAGCTTCAGCCCGTGAGGCTGGTCCCGGCCTCGTTGCGTATCCAGGCGGCGACCTGCTGTACTTCGCGGCGGGCTGCAGGGGTGGCCTGGATCATCCAGTAGGCGTAGCCATCCTCGTCCTGCGCCCGTGCTTCGCCCAGCAGCACCAGCTGGCCGCTGGCCAGTTGCGGTCCGATCAGTTCGATGCGGCCCAGCGCCACGCCCTGTCCGGCCAGTGCCGCCTGGATCACCATGTCGTACTGGTTGAAGCGCAGCATGCGGTGCTTCTTCTTCCATTCGCCATGGTCCAGCCAATCCTTCCAGCGCAGGCGTGGGTTGGCTTGTTCGAATTCGATCAGGGTGGTATCGGCCGGCAGCTTGCCTTGCTTGAGCAGCAGGGGATGCGCCACCGGTGCCACCGATTCCCCGAACAGGCGGATCGCTTCCGGCGGTGTCTGGGCACGCGTGGTGTAGCGCAGGGCCAGATCGATGCCTTCGTGGCGCAGGTCGATCACGCTGTCACTGGCCGCCACCCGTACGTCTATCCCCGGCACCTGCTGCTGCAGTCGCGACAGGCGCGGCAACAGCCATAGCCCGGTCATGCCGATGCTGGCGGTGATGGTCACCGGACGGCTTGCCTGGGCGGCGCGCAGTTCGCCGATGCTGTCCTGCAGTTGCAGCAGCATCGCATCACAGCTGCGGAACAGCCGCTCACCGGCGGTCGTGAAGGAGATTGCGCGGTGGTGGCGGTGCAGCAGGGCGGTTCCCATGAATTCTTCCAGCAGATGGACCTGACGGCTCACCGCCGACTGGGTCAGGAACAGGTCTTGTGCCGCCAGCGTGAAGCTCATGCGGCGACCCACGGCGACAAAGCCACGGATCAGGTCCAGCGGCGGCAGCTTGGCGAGAGGGAGTGTCATGGCGGTCGGCAAGGGGAGCAGGTCGGATGCGCTATTGAAGCATAGTCGCACATCCTCGTGGGCATCCGGTGTCCATCATTTCGCATTCCATTTTGGAATGGGTGGCGGTGCCGAAGTCATTTGAATGCGCTCTCTTTTCAGAGTCAAATTGCATCATTCATCTATCCAGGATCGCCTCTTGCCATGAGCCATGCTTCTGTGAACCACAAACGTCTCTGGGCCGTGCTGGCTGGTGCCGCCATCATGAGCATGGCGCTCGGATCGCGCCAGACCTTCGGCCTGTTCATCAGTCCCTTGTCCTACGATCATGGCCTGCCGGTGACCTTGGTCGCCTTTGCCATCGCCCTGCACAACCTGGTATGGGGAGCGGCGCAGCCGCTGGCCGGGGCCATGACCGATCGTCATGGCCCAGCGCCCGTGGTGGCATTCGGCGCGGTCTGCTATGCCATCGGCCTGGCGTTGACGGCACTCGCCCCCAACGGCGCCTTGCTGGTCTTGGGCATGGGGGTCTTCATCGGCGTGGGTATCAGTTGCACCAGCTTCGGCGTGGTGCTACCGGCGGTGGGACGCAGCGTACCGCCGGAACGGCGCAGCAGCGCCATGGGGCTGGTCAGTGCCGGTGGCTCGCTGGGCCAGGTGCTGATGTTGCCACTGGTGCAGGCTTTGCGCGCTGCCTCGGGGATCAGCCTGGCGCTGCTGGTGCTGGCCGCGCTGGTCCTGATGGTGGCGCCGCTGGGGCTGGTGTTGCGCTCCCCAGCGATCCGTACGCCGGTCATGCCGCGCCAGGAGGGCGGTTTGCGGCGGGTGATGGTGCAGTCACTGCGGCACCGTGGCTTCCAGTTGCTGACCCTGGGATTCTTCGCCTGTGGATTCCAGCTGGCCTTCATCGCCACCCACCTGCCGGGCTATCTGGAACTGTGCCACATGCCCACCGGCCTGGCGGCGACGGCGCTGGCGCTGATCGGCCTGTTCAACATGGCCGGCAGCTGGACCTGCGGCTGGCTGGGCGGTCGCTATCGTCCGCAGCAGGTGCTGGGCTGGCTGTACCTGGTGCGCAGCACCGCGATCGGATTGTTCTTCATCGCCCCCAAGAGCAGTCTGTCGGTGACCCTGTTTGCCGCGGTCATGGGGCTGACCTGGTTGGGCACGGTCCCGCTGACCACGGCGCTGGTGGCACGCCTGTTCGGTCCGACCCACATGGGCAGCTTGTTCGGCGTGTGCTTCCTGAGCCACCAGATCGGTTCCTTCCTCGGCGCCTGGCTGGGGGGCTGGATGCTGGAACTGAGCGGATCGTATTCCTTGCTGTGGATGGCTACCTTCGTGGTGGGAATCGTCGCGGCACTGCTGCATTTTCCCATCGATGATGGCCAGCCCGGGCGACTGAAGGCCGCTTAGGACCGAGACCTTCACTGCACCTTCACGATGACATAGGCGGTCGAGAACACTCTTCCCGGTGTGACGGTCTGTCCCGGCAGCTTTAGCAGGGTCGCCGTCAGGCGCTTGTTGATCGTAAATTGTTCGACGGCTGCAGCGGGCGACGACGGGCTGGGAGGACATCGTTCCTCGGTTGCCCTCAGCCGATACCAGCCGGCATTGCGGCCGGACGGGAAGGACTGCGACAGCCACTGGCCGGTCACCGATGAACTCAGGAACTGCATCTCCTGTTGGTTGCCTGCATCGCTCAGGCCTATCCCCACTCCCGTGGCCAGCGACGGGTCGGTGCCGTAGTTGTCCGAAAGCAGATAGCGTACTCCCTGACTCTGATTCACATAGCCCAGCAAGCGGGCAGCCGCCAGCGCCCCCGGTGAAACCTGGAGGCCGAAGGCGGTCTGGTTGTCATCGGTGCCGGCGGCGAAAGGCGGCTTGCTGCCGATGCCCTCGTCGCAGCGGAATGAGAGCGTGAATTCCACCTGGCGCGTCTGCCCCAGATTGAGCTCGGTTTCCGAGATCGGCGGGAACACCACTTCCGGTGTCACATTCTGGACCACGCAAGAGGGCAGCACGCTCAGTGTTGCGCCCATGCGCATGCCGAATGCAATGCCATTGGCCGCGCCAAAGAACAGGTAGCGATAGGCATGGTCTTCACCATCATCATCCATGTCGCCGCTGGCACGGTTATAGCCGGGGCCGCGCAGCATCAGGTAGCCATTGGGCTGGGTGCACTCATACGCGACGGCGGCCCAGCGCGTGTTGTCCGGTGCGCCACTGCACCAGTTGCTGGTTCCGGTGCCCGGTGTCAGGTCCGATACCCTCGCCACCTCGGCCTTGATCGGACTGAGGTGACGGGCGCGGATCAGGATCTTCCTGGTGGCCTGGTCGACATCATAGGTATCGAGCTTGCTGGACTGGTAATAGCGGGAAAGGATCTTGCCCGAGCGCAGATGCGTGAGGCGGATCGCAACCCCGGGAAACCATGTGCGATAGAAACCATGGAGGCCATCCTTGATACCTATTTCGGCATAGCCACCGACCCTGTCATCACCGTTGGTGGAAAAGACTTCATAGATCTGGTCGGCATCGGCCAGGTCGCAGGTCCAGAGCAGCGTATCGCCGTTGATGCCGGCGGCTTCAGCGGCGCTGGCCACCGCGCTGCCCAGTATGCTGCCTGGTGGCTGGATCGCCGTACTGGCCAGATTGATGCGGCCGAACCAGAACTGGGCAGAGCCGCCGTCACTGAGCGGCGCGAACGGATAGGCGGCGCGGTTGTTGCGCTTGCAGATGGCTTCTGCCGTCGGTGCCAGCAGCAGCCACAGAGAAAGCGTCATCAGCAAAAGCAGCATCGTGCGCGCGCGATGGGGATAGTGAGGAAAGAGGGACATGAGCGATGGGGCGGGAAAGGGAGGGGAAGGAGACACCAGCCATCATCGCTCCCCGCGCTGCGCCGGTGAATGGGCCTGACCCGCAATGCGCATGGGCCGATGCCTAGCACTACATATGGGATTTCGCCCATGCCGCAATCAGACTTCGCCAGCCCGTCGATGGGCGTGCGCCGATCCTCCGGATGCCCGCTCTTGCCTAAGATGCGATCGGTGCAGGGCGCTTCGGTCGGCGTCTGCATTTTCTTTCTGTCGGCCGAATCCTTTTGGGGGTAAACATGAAAAAGTATCTTGCAATCCTGATGTTGGTCTCGCCATCCCTGGTGCTGGCGGCCGGCAATACCATCAGCTTCCGTGGCCAGGTCAGCAAGCAGACCTGCCAGGTGATGGTCGATGGCGCCACCAATCCGGTGGTGCTGCTGCCCACGGTCGCCGCGGGCGATCTGGTGGCCGCTGGCAGCGCCGCCGGTGAGACTCCCTTCGTGGTCAGCGTGAGCGGTTGTACGGCATCGGCTTCGGATTCACTGAAGATCAAGACCCAGTTCCTGGCCAGTTCCGCCACCGGTGGTAACAACATCCCCAACCTCGGCAGTGCCAAGAACGTGGCGCTGCAATTGCGTGCGGGCATGGGCGGAGAAGCCATCAAGCTGGTCGGCGGAAGTGCCGTCTCGGTTGATGGCCTGGAGATCGCCACGGGCGCCACCAGTGCGTCGCATACCTTCTCCGTGCGCTACATCTCAGAGGCTGGCTCGGCGGGAGCCGGTTCGGTCATCGGCTCGGTGCAGTACGCGCTGGACTACCTCTGACCTGCGGGCCGGGCCGCCCTCCGGGGCGGCTGCCTTGCAGCGTCGCCGCTTGTTGATCATCTCCTTCGCTACCTTCAGGCCCGGTGCACATTCAATCCACGCGTCTCGCAGATTGAATGCGCGCCGGCGCCAGCTTTGTCGCTTCACCTTCGCCGCCGCTGGATTGCCGCCGCGGTGCCTTTCCGTTTTGAACATGAAAAAAGCAAGCTTGCTCGCAGGGCTCATCATGGTGTTGGTATTCATCGCAAGCGCCCAGGCCAGCGTGACCATGCTTGGTACGCGCATCATCTATCCGGCCGATGCCAGCGAACAGGCGCTGCGTTTCAGTAATCCGGACGATCACCCCAATCTGGTCCAGGTGTGGCTCGACGATGGTCGCAGCGGCGATGCCCATGCCTTGTCCTCGCCGTTCCTGGTGATTCCGCCGGTGTTTCGGGTAGAGCCGCATGGGGGCCAGATGGTGCGATTGTCGTATGTGGGTGCAGCGTTGCCACAGGATCGGGAGTCCCTGTTCTTCCTCAATTTTCTCCAGGTTCCGGCCCTGAAGGCTGATTCCGTCGGGGAAAACCAGCTGGTGCTCACCGTACGCAGCCGCATGAAACTGTTTTACCGACCGGCGGCACTGGCCAGCGAGGCCGATGCCGCGCGGGCGCCGGATGGCCTGGCATTTTCCATCGATAGTACGGGCAGTGCTGCCACCGTCGTTGTCGATAATTCCAGTGCCTACCACGTCGTGGTGCAGCAGGCGACGCTGCTGCAGGGAGAGCAGCAACAAGCGCTGGCGCGGGCCACGGTGATCAGTCCGTTCCAGCAGTTGCGCTGGCCGCTGACACGTGTGCCGGTGGAACGCTCGGACCTGCGCATGCAACTGCGCATCGTCAATGATTTCGGGGCGGAAGTCGTGCGCGACTACCCACTGCACTGACGAGACCGGTAGTGAAACCATGCAGATCAACGCTACGGGCGGGAGCCGGCTGGACAGCGCTGTCGTTGGGCGCCAGTCTGTTGGTCATGGCCCCGCCGGTGGCCGGGCAACCGGAGCAGAGCTATCGCTTCCTGGAGGCGCTGGAGATGGCCTCCCCTGTCAACAAGGGTAGCCTGTCGCGCTTCAACCGGGTAGGGAATGTGGAGCCCGGCACCTACAGCGTGGATGTGTTCGTCAATGGCAGTTTCAGTCACCGGCGGTCGCTGCGTTTCGACTTGTTCGAAGGGCAGGGCGTCGCAGCCTGCTTCAAGGCGCAGGATGCTGCCATGTTGAACCTGCGTCCAGATCTGCTGGCGCAACTGGGGCAGCGCGAGTGTGCGCGCATCGAAGAACTTGCGCCAGGCGCAAACGCGGTGTTCGATCTGGCCAATCTGCGCCTGAACCTCACCTTGCCACAGGCACAGCTCAAGCACGTGGCGCGGGGCTATGTCGACCCCGAACACTACGACGCCGGCGAAAGTATCGGCTTCGTCAACTACAGCATCAGCCAGTACTACGTTCGCACGGCACAGGTCAGCCATAGCGCGACCTACGGCTTTACCGACAGTGGCGTCAATCTCGGTCTGTGGCGCCTGCGCCAGCAGGGCAGTCTGGGCTATGACAACCATGCCGGGCTGGCCTGGAATCCGGTACGTACCTACGCCAGGCGCGCCTTGCCAGGCTGGACCAGCGAACTGACGGTGGGCCAGAGCTTCACTTCCGGAAAGCTGCTCTCCGGTCTGGCCTACCAGGGCCTGGAACTCAGTTCGGATGACCGCATGCTGCCTGACTCGCAGCGCGGCTACGCGCCGGTCATTCGCGGCAGTGCCCGCAGCAACGCCCAGGTCATCGTCAGCCAGAAGGGGCGCGAGATCTATCGCACCACGGTGGCGCCAGGCAGCTTTGTCATTGACGATCTGTATCCGACCAGTTACAACGGCGACCTCGACGTCACCGTGATCGAGGCTGACGGCACGCGTTCCAGCTTCAGCGTGCCATTCTCCGCGCTGCCGGAATCGATGCGCCGGGGGCGCTCGCGCTACAGCCTGACCGCCGGGCGCACGCGTGATACCGACACGCCGGCGCTGTTCATGGACGCGCTTTATCAACGTGGTCTGAGCAATGCCTTGACCGGCAACGTCGGGATGCGACTGGCCCGGGCTTACCGTTCGGTGCTGATCGGAACTACCTTGGCAGGGCCGGCAGGGTCGGTCGGACTGGCGCTGAATCATTCTTACGCAGATACCGGGCGTGGGGCGCGCGCTGGCTGGATGCTGGGCCTGTCGTATTCGCACGCCTTCGAGGCCACCGGCACCAATTTTTCCATTGCCAGCTATCGCTATTCGACGGCCGGCTACCGTGAGCTGGCCGATGTGCTCAGCGAACGCCATGCCGGGCGCGGCAACCAGTGGGCGCTGGCCAATTCCAGCAGCTATCAGCAGCATTCGCGGTTCGACGTCTCGCTCAGTCAGCAACTGGGCAGCGTGGGGTCACTCTACCTCTCCGGGCTGACCCAGACCTTCTATCACAACCGCAGCCGCATCACCCAGTTGCAGTTCGGTTATTCAACCATGTGGAGCAATGGCATGAGCATCAATCTGGCATTCCAGCGGCAGCAGGTCAGTGCCGCCTCCAGCGTACAGTCGGGCCTGGACCCTCGCCTGCCGCAAGCGGGTCGACCAGGTTCCTCGGTCATGCTGTCGCTTTCCATTCCATTGGGGCAAGCCGGCGCTGATCGGCCGGTCCTGAGCAGCTCGGTGGTCAAGGCGGCTGGACAGGATCTGTACCAGTCGCAGCTCTCCGCCATGGTGCCTGGCGAGCGCCACATCAGCTACAGCCTGGGTGCCAGCCACGCACCGGGCGGAGGACAGGACAGTCTCAATGGCAATGTCGGCATGCGCCTGCCGAAGGTCAACCTCAATCTCAACCTGGCCCGTGGCCATGACTACTGGCAGGCTGCAGCCAATGCCCGTGGCGCGCTGGCCTTGCATGGTGGCGGCATTACCTTTGGCCCCTATCTGGGAGATACCTTTGCCCTGGTCGAAGCCAAGGGGGCCGAGGGAGCCCGGCTCTTCAATGGTCAAGGTGCGGTGATCGACAGCAACGGCTTTGCGCTGCTGCCGTCCTTGTCACCCTACCAGCGCAACGTCGTGGAACTGGCGGACGCCGGGATGAGCAGCAAGAGCGAGATCCTTGAGAGCCAGCGCACCGTGATCCCCTATGCCGGCGCCACCCTGAAGCTGAACTTCCGGACCCGCTCCGGCCATGCCCTGTTGATCCGGCTGCGGCGCGACGATGGTCAGCCCCTGCCCATGGGCGCCGATGTGCTGGATCCGCAGGGCGAGCTGGTGGGCATGGTGGGGCAGGGTAGCCAGGCCTATCTGCGCATCGCCCCGTTGCGCGGCAACCTGCTGGTACGCTGGGGGGATGGCCAGCAGGAGCGCTGTGCGGTCCGCTACGACTTGCACGGCCAGGACCTCAAGGCAGCCCTCCTGCGCCTGGATGCCGCTTGCATCGCCGCGCCCCGGCGGGAAGCCTTCCTCCCCGCCGACGCCGGCCCGCCCGCAGCAAGTGGAGCTACGCAATGAGGCAGTGGTTCATGTGGCGCTGTGCCTTCCTGTGGCTGAGCCTGACAGTGTGCAGCGTCGGAGAGGCCGGGATCATGCCGGAACGCACGCGTCTGATCTTCAGCCAGGGCGTTGGCGAGATCAGCCTGCGCCTGGCCAATACCAACGATTACCCGGTGATGATGCAGAGCTGGGTCGATCAGGGGGAAGGCAGCCAGGCGCCGGACACGGTGCTGTCTTCGATGTTCGTCATGCCGGCGGTACAACGACTGCAGCCGCACGCCGTCAGCCAGGTGCGGGTGTTGTACACCGGCGATCCCCTGCCGGCCGGGCGCGAGTCGGTGTTCTGGCTCAATCTCTATGAGATAGCGCTGTTGTCGGCCAAGGCCCCGCAGCAGGATGCATCACGACTACTGCTGGGGATCAACACGCAGATCAAGCTGTTTTACCGCCCACCAGGCCTGCCTGCCCCCGGTCCGCAGTGGCACCACGCACTGCACTTCCATCTGGCGCGGGACCCCGGGGAAGAAGGCGCATGGGTGCTGGTATGTCGCAACGACAGCCCCTACTTCGTCTCCTTCGCCGCCTTGCAGCTTGGCGATGGCGCACAAGGGTTCTCGCCGCGCCTGGCGCCCGACCAGATGGTCCCACCCTATGGCCAGCAGCGCTATGTGCTGCAGCAGGATGGAACTGCCCGGACCGGGATGCCCGCCGCCTGGCAAGCACCGTACCTGCGGTACCAGACCATCAATGACGACGGCCGCCTCAGCGAACACGAAGTTGCGCTGACACCGCCCTCCCACCCCTGAACGGAGTTCTTATGCTTGGCCTCACTTATCACAGCACCAGGAGTGACAGGATGCCCGCGATGACGCGCGCGCAGCTGTTGCAGGCGCTGCGTCGACGGCAGTTCCTTCCCTTCCTGCAAGCCATCGTCGGTACCGATGGCCAATGGCTGGGTGCCGAGATCCTGATGCGATGGCAGCATCCGCAAGCCGGGATGCTGCCGCCGGGCAGTTTTTTGCTCAGGCTGGAGGAGGAGGGACTGTTGGCGGCGGCCACGCGGCAGATGCTCAGACAACTGAGCATCGCCTGGAAGCGGGCGCAGGTGCGTCTGTTGCAACCCTTCTTTCTCTCCTTCAACGCATGTGGCCAGCAATTGCACGACGATACCCTGGTGGCGCAATGTCAGGCCCTGTTGCAAGACTTGCAGGAGGGGCAGCTACGCTTGATGATCGAGATGCCCGAACGCGGCGGCGATCTCGGGCCGGTGCATTGCCGTCGCCTGTTCGCCCAGTGCGAACATGCCGATATCGCCATAGCGCTCGATGATTTCGGCGTCGGCGACGCTCGCCTGCACCAACTGGCCTGTGGCCGCATCAGTTGCCTCAAGCTCGACCGTTCATTTGTTGCTGCCATGCACGGAAATTCCATGTACAGTCGCCTGATCGAAAAGATCGTGGCACTGGCCGCGGTATTCGGTGCCTCCGTCACCGCCGAAGGTGTCGAGACCCTGGCGCAGTGGCAGGGCCTGCGCCGCATCGGGGTGAGACGCTTCCAGGGATATTACTTTGCCAGGCCGATGGCGCTGCCGGATTTTTTTGCCAGGTTGAATCACGTCAGGAGGCCGGTAGGCGGTCACGCCACACAAGCATCGACGATGAAGCCAGTTTCGGAAAGGGGGTGTTGCCGTGACGACTAGAGGGGTAACGATACGGGTCGGCATTGCCGATGATTTTCCGGTGGTTCTGCGCGGGATAGAGGCGATCCTGGCGCCCTGCACGGACATCGCACTGCATTTTTCCGCCGAGAGCATCGCCCAGCTCATGGCAGCGCTGGCGCAGACACCGGTCGATGTACTGCTGTGCGACTACGCTTTCGACGACGACCCGCACGCTGACGGCCTGGACCTGCTCAAGCGGCTGCGCCGCCACCATCCGGCAATGAAGGTGATTTTCCTCAGCGCCCACGCCCAGCCGCAGATCATCTCCAGCGCCCTGGAACTGGGCGCTGCCGGGTTCATTGGCAAGAATCGCAGTGATTTCGTCAACCTGCCACAGGCCATCTACAGCGTGCAGGGCGGGCAGGTCTACCTGCCGCAGTCCCTGTCGTCGGCCCTGCTGGGCAGCCTGTTCAGCGTCAACCCGCGCCAAAGCGGCCTGGGCCAGTTGTCCGAGCGCGAGCTGGTGGTGGCGCGCATGATCTGCCAGGGCATGTCCATCACCGCAATCGCCGAACGACTTCACCGCAGCCCCAAGACCATCAGCAACCAGAAGGTGGCGGCGATGAAGAAGCTGGGAGTGAGCAATGACGTCGAACTGAGTCGCGTCTTCCAGAGCCTGGGCGACTGATCCAGCGCACCACCGGAACCCATGCCACGCCAGCTCCTCGCCCTTTCCGAGCGCTACTATCGGCGCCTGCTCTACTGCTGCGCCTGCCTGTTGTCGGCGGCCATCGTTTGCGCCATCCTGTTCCTTGGATACAGCGCCTTTTCCCAGTTCCGTGAACGCCAGATCGGCACCTTCACCAGCAAGCGCGAGCAGATCAAGTCCGAGGTCGACCGGTTGACAGCGCGTGTGGTCCAGTTCGCCGAAATGTACGCACGCCTGCAACATCTTTACAAGAGGGAATTGCTGACGCTGGAGGGTTATACCGGCAACGTCGGTGGCGGGCAGATCACCCGCAGTCCGGAAAACTTGACGGTGGTACCGTTCTCGCTCCTGGTCCGCAGCGATACGGCCGCCGACCGTCTGCGCTTGGCCAGCCTGCTGCTCCTCTTGCGTCAGGCGTCGGCCCTACCGATGTTCAATCCTGCCGAGCCGGGGGTGACGCTGGACGGTTTCATTTATACGGCCGATGCCGGTTTCCTGGCGGTCTCGCCACCGCTGGAGGGGGCTGAGCTCGCTCTGGTGAGGCAACAGGGTATCGCGCGCTACATCAGCGCCCTGGGGGCACCGGTCAACGCCGCCTTCGCCGCCGAACGAGAGCGTGCCGCCCGCGCCCAGGGCAGCACCGGACAGCGCGTGCTATGGATGAGTCCGGCCTTGAGCGCGCCGCTGGTGCGTAATGCGGTGACCAGGCTGGCCGTGCGTATCCAGCTGGACAAGGGCGATGAGGCCACGGCCGTCTTCTCGGTCCCGGCCAGCCAGTTCCGCCAGTTCTTCATGAAGAACGAAGATACCCCTGGACTGTTCGTCTTCGAAGGACAGGGTAGCGTCCAGCTGTTGAGCCAGCCCGACAGCCAGGTCGATCCGGGCCTGATGCAGCACATCCAGGAGCATGTGCGACGCGAGATGGATCCGCATGATCACGTCGGCCATTTCCATGACGATGGCAGCTTCTTCATCGCCCAGACCATCGAGGGGCCGGATTGGGTGGTGGTCTATACCTTCACCTGGCGCGATGTGCTGGCCGGCCTTCAGGGCAACTTCATCACCGGCGCGTTCTGGGGGCTGTTCTCCTTGCTTTTCGTGTGGGCAGCCACCTTGTACTTCGACCGTTGCGTGATCGGCCCGCTACAGAAGAAGGCACTGGCAATGGTGGAAAGTCGCCAGTTCAGCCAGACCATCATTGACACCCTGCCGGTGGGTATCGCCGTCTATGCGCCGGGCTCCGGCGAGGTGGTGCTGCGTAACGCAGTGGCGGCACAGATGCTGGAGCAATCTGCACTGCCCAGCGCCGGCTTCTACGCCCAGATCCTCACGGCGGTGCGGGTGGGTGACGATCTGCGCCAGGCCATGATCGAAGCCGAACTGCCTTTGCGCGACGGCGGCGTGAGCCACCTGGGGGCAGTGTGGTCGCGCACCCGCTTTTCGGGTCAGGATGTGCTACTGCTGGGCATGATCGACCTCAACATGCAGAAGGCGCATGAAGCCCTGATGCGCGACGCCAGGAGCATGGCGGACCGTGCCAACCAGGCCAAGTCCATGTTCCTGGCCCAGGTCAGCCACGAAATCCGCACCCCCTTGCACGGGGCCATCGGTCACCTGGAGTTGCTGACGCGAGAAGACCTGTCGGCGCCGCAGCGCCAGCGTATCGAGCTGATCCGGCATGCTTTCGACATGCTCATGAGCCTGGTCAACGACATTCTCGACATCACCAAGATCGAGTCGCAGAGCATCACGCTGGCTTCCGAGCAGTTGCAGGTCAACGAGCTGCTCGAAGAATGCGCCCAGCTGTTCGCGCCGCTGGCGCTGGACAAGGGACTGCAGTTCCGCTGTCTGCCGGATGTCGCGCTGGAACGTCCGCTGCGCGGCGATCCACGTCGGCTGATGCAGATCCTGCAGAACCTGGTTGGCAATGCGGTCAAGTTCACCAGCAGCGGCAGCATCACGTTGTCCACACGCCTGCTGCGCAGTGCCGAGGGGGTGAGCGTGGTGCGTTTCGAGGTGGCCGATACCGGCATCGGTGTTTCGTCCGGGGCGCGCCAGCGCATCTTCAAGTCCCTGCAACAGGCCGACGACAGTATCAGCCAGCGCTTCGGCGGTACCGGACTCGGTCTGTCGCTGTGCCGGCGCCTGGCCGAGTTGATGGGTGGCGATATCACCCTCACCAGCGAGCCGGGGAAGGGCAGCGTGTTCGGCGCCGAGATTGTGCTGCAGACCCTGCCGCAGGCGGATTCGCTGCATGCCGCCCCCCTGCGTGGACGCCAGGTGGCGTTGCATGCCGGTGAGGCGAGCACCGCAGCCATGCTGCGCGCATACCTCAAACATTGGGGGGGCGAGCCGGTCGAGCCGGAGTCGGCGGGCCTGACCACCATTCATCTGGTGGCGCCGGATAGCGTAGAAGCCTTCGTGGCTGCGCCTGCGAGTGCATCGAAGACGGCCGTGCTGATCCGCGCCGATGTGGTTCGCCACAGCAGCAGCGTGACGCACTGGCGCCAGGTCAGTGCCTTCGACCGCCATGCCTGGCGGATGGCCCTGAGCCAGCAGGATGGGACGATCGTACCGCCATGGCGATGCCAGCCGCAGGCCGTGCAGCTGCCCGCCGCACCGGACATGCTGGACGTGCTGGTGGTGGAGGATGACTACGTGAACCTGACCCTGATCCAGCAACAGCTGCAGGCGTTGGGTTGTCAACGCCTGCGGCTGGCACGCGATGGCCTGGACGCCCTGGCGCAATGGCAGGCGCAGCGCGCCGACCTGCTCATCACCGATCTGGACATGCCGGGGTTGGACGGCGTCGCGCTGGCCCGACGCGTGCGTCAGGAACATGCGCAGGCATGCATCATCGCCACCACCGCCGCCGGCCCGGACAGCCTGGCGCACTTGCCCAGCGGACTGTTCGATGCCCTGCTCTACAAACCAGGGTCGCTGCAGCAGATGCAGGAACTGCTATCCCGTTTCGGCCGCCCGGCAGCGCCGGTACAGGACCAGGGCGACCCGCTGCAAAAGGTACTGCTGGATGCCTTCCGGCACAGCTGGCCGCAGGAGCGGGACAAGTTGCAGCAGGTCCTGCAGTGCGGCGATGGCGAACGCGCCGCACGCATCCTGCATCGCCTGCAGGGTGGTCTGCTGGCCATGGGCCGTGAGCATCTGGCTGAACGCAGCCAGATACTACAGACGGCATTGGCCGACGGCGATCCGGATGCAATGCAGGCCATCCTGCAATGGATCGCCGTGGTCGATGCCGAGACCTGAGGGATCAAGCTCAGAAGGTATGACGTACACCCGTCATCACGCCGAACTGGTTCATGCCGACCCCGACCGTCCCGCCCACGTCTAGCGGGATCGCGGCGCTGCCGCCGTTCTTCATGTATCCCACCGAGCTGTACAGCGCAGTGCGCTTGGAGAGGTTGTAGGTCAGGCGCGCCACCGACAGTGTGGAGTTGTTGGATGTGCCCTTGACCTTGAGTCGTGCCACCTGCGCGTCCAGCACCAGCGCGACCGACAGCGGCGTGGAGAAGCCCAGGTAGTACAGGTCCGAATCGGTATTGGCGGTGGCCGCGCGGGTCTTGCGGTCGATCACGCCGCCGCCGATCTTGCTCTGGCCCAGCATCACGTAGCCATTCAGGGTGACGCGTTGATCGTGATTGTTGCTGCTGGTGAGGCCATTGGCGGCTCCGGTGTTGCCGTACAGGATGTCGTAGGAGCTGGAGATGCCGTAGCTGCTGCCGTCATAGGCCAGCATACCGGTGATCTGGCGACAGGCCTTGGCATTGCCGGCCACTTCGCCGGCACAGTTGGTGGCGCTGGCACCGCCGGCGCTGGAGGTATCGCGGCCGAAGCTGTAGGTGGCGCCGACGGTCAGACCGTTGAAGCTGCCCAGGTAGCCGATGGCATTGTCGCTGCGGGCGTTGGGGATGTACGAATCGATGCTGCTGATGGAAAAGATGTTGGGACCCATCACATCCGACTTGGCCGTGACCAGGTAGGTCATGTTGACCTGCCGACCCAGCATCAGGCTGCCCCAGCCATTCTTCAGGCCGACGTAGGACTGGCGACCGAACAGGCGATTGCCCTGGCCCATGGCACCGGTATCGACGGCGAAGCCGGACTCCAGCACGAACATGGCCTGCAGTCCGCCACCGAGGTCTTCGCTACCCTTGAAGCCCAGGCGTGACGGGAACGAGGCCGTCAGCGACGGCATCTTCAGGACCGAGTTGCCGGCGGCGTTGGCGTGGGTGGTATAGACCACGCCGGTATCGATGATGCCGTAGATGCTGACCTGGCTTTGCGCCAGCGCCTGCTGTGCACAAGTCATTGCCGTGAGCGCCATGGCGCCTGCGACCAGTTTTTTCATGCTCTTCCCCATGTTGATTGAATTGAGTGGACCGGATGTGGAGGTGGCAAGCGCGCAGGCCGACCTGCCGTGACGCCGTGCGCGTGGACGCACGACCTCATCGCTTGCTGCGGCGATCATAGGGAATCGGAACGATGAAAAATATCCGGCGCTTGCATCTTGCGGGCGCGCGACTATCCACTTTTTACGTAGAACTCATTTCATCAATAGTCGCGAGATGCGTTCTGCCCAGAAAGGGCGCTGGCAAGGCGCGCGACGCGTCGTGTGGTGGTGCCACACGCAAGGAGCGCAACGCGGCCAGCGCCCTTTCTGGGCAGAACCCGGAGGGAGCGGCCCGTTTGGGCGAATTGCTGCGTTACGAATTTGGGTCAAGACGCCCAGTCTTGACCCAAATTAGCGCCTTGCACTTCATCCCAAACGGGACTCGCTCGCACTCGCGCCTATTGATGAAATGAGTTCTAGGTAGGCGAACCGTGGATTTCCCCGGAGCCTGATAGCGAAGCTATCGGTGCGAATTGAGTTGCCCCATTTTGATGAATGACCGAATCAGTTTGGTGCAGCGAAAAACTGCGTCGAAAATTTTCGGAAGCAGCCAACTAGTTCAACAAGGTGCAAGAGCAAGAGCGCGCGCTGAGCCGATACTGCCTCCCTGGTCCGGCTCATCCTTCCCTTGCTGCCATGAATATTCTAAAAATGCTGCATCAGCGGCACCACCACCATCGTCTGTTGCGTCTTTCCTTTCCTCACGACGACGCCCCCTCGGCCCCGCTGATGATCCACCGTTTCAGTGGTCACGAATCGATGTCGAGAGACTTCTGCTTCACGCTGGAATTGCTCAGCGACGACGCCACCATTGCACTGGAAAGCATGCAGGGTAAGCTGCTCTGCGTGTCGCTGGTGCTGGCCGATGGCCGGTTGCGCTCCTTTACCGGTTACGTCTCGCGCTTTGCCTTCGTCAAGACCGACGGCGCGATCGCCTTCTATGAGGCCATTCTGGTTCCCTGGCTGCACTACGCACGGCTACGCCGCAACAGCCGTCTCTTTCATCAGCAGACGATAGAGCAGCAGACCCACGCGATCCTCAAGGCCTACAGTGGGCTGCCACACTGGCGCTGGTCGGTCGTACGCAAGCAGCCGCAATACACCATGTGCACGCAGTGGGACGAGAGCGACCACAACTATCTGTCGCGGCGTTGGGCGGCCGAGGGATACGCCTACTGGTACGAGCATGCCGAGGATGGCCACACCCTGGTCGTCAGTGACGACACCTGCGGCGCCCGCCCTCTCGACGAGGACGGTGCGGAAATCCGCTTCCACAGCAAGGGCGGGGCGCAGGACGAAGACGCCATCGCGCAGTGGCGCGCGACCAGGCAGTCGGTACCGGCCCGTTCGGTGGTCACCGGATTTGATTTCAAGCAGCCTATCCGCGTGAGACGGAAATCCGCACGATCGTCCAGCAGGGGGCCACCGCCCGCGTGGAGGAGCATCGCTACCTGGGCCACTATGGTTTTCGCAACCTGACCGATGCGGAGCGGCTGGTGCGGTTGCGGATGGAGGAACTCGAGGCCCGCGCCCTGCAGTTCGAGGCCAGCGGGAACAACCGTCACGTGGCACCCGGCAGGTCGTTCCGCCTGCGCGAGCATTTTCGCCACGGCAAGGAGGATGGACAATTCCTGATCCTGGAAGTCCATCACGAGGCCTGCAACAACTATCTGCAAGGCGCCGATATGGAGGCGCATTACAGCAACCGCTTCGTCTGCCAGCCACTGGACATCCCCTGGCGCCCCGGCCCTGGTTTCGACAGTGTCGATACCCGGATTGCTACCTTGCAGACGGCCACTGTGGTCGGGCCTAAGGGCAAGGGCAGCCTCAACGTGGACCGCTACGGCCGCATCGAGGTGCGCTTCCATTGGGATCGGGAGCAGACCAGCAGTTGCTGGGTGCGCGTGGCGACCAACTGGGCTGGCTCCCGGAGTGGGCTGACCACTCATCCACGGGTGGATTCCGAGGTGGTGGTGCAGTGGCTGGATGGCAATCCTGATCATCCCCTGATCACGGCCTGTGTCCATAACGAGGCCAACATGCCGCCCTGGGACCTGCCGCAGCAGCGAGCACTGACCGGCCTGCGCAGTCGCGAGCTCACCCCCGAGGGCGGCAACCGTGCCTTGGGGAGAAGCAATCATCTGGTCCTGGACGATACCTGGAAGCAGATCCAGGTCCAGCTCAAAAGCGATCATCAGTCCAGCCAACTCAGCCTGGGTCACATTACCCGTATCGATGACCACGCCGGTCGCAAGGATGGCCGGGGACAAGGCTTTGAACTGCGTACCGACGGTCACGGTGCGGTGCGTGCGCAGCGCGGCCTGCTGCTTACGACCGAAGCCCGGCCTGGCGCCGAGGGCCATATCACCGACATGACCGAGACGGTGGCGCGCATGGAGCAGGGCGCCGATCTGCATGACAGCTTGTCTCAGACCGCGCTGCAGTCCGGGGCGCAGCAGGACGGTGACCAGCGCCAGGTGGTGGCGGCACTGCATCAGCAGAATGATGCCGTCAAGGGCCGCGTCATTGGCGACGAAAACGGCTTCCCCGAATTCCAGCAACCCCATCTCACCCTCTCCAGCCCCGCCGGCATCCAGAGCAGCAGTGCCGGTTCGACGCATCTGCTCAGCCACCAGCACACGGCCTTGACCAGCGGCGCCCATGCCAGCATCAGCGCCGGCAAGAGCCTGTTGGCCAGCGCCAGGGAAGCGGTACGCCTGTTCGCCTGCAAAGCCGGCATGAAACTGGTGGCCGCCGCCGCCGATATCGACATCACCGCGCTCAGGGACAGCATCAACATCCTGGCGAAACTGAACATCACCCACACCGCCAATCGCATCAGCATCACCGCCAAGGAAGAAGTCCTCATCAATGGCGGGGGCAGTTACATGCGCTTCAATGCGGGCGGCATCGAACAAGGCACCAGCGGCAATTGGCAGGCGCATGCAGCGCAGTACAACCTGGATGGCCCTGCCAACGGCCCTCAGGTGAGCTTGCCGGAGCCGGTCAAGTTGGATGAACTCAAGCACAAGCAAAGCCTGGCCTTCCTGCTGCGTTCGCACTCGATGCCGGGTCGGATCTTCGCGCACGAACCGTATGCGCTCTACAAGGACGGCGCCAAAGTGGCCGACGGCATGACCGACGGACATGGACAGCTGGTCGTCAAGGATCACGCGCCAGGTACCACCGATTACGTCGTCAAGTTGAGCAACGGCCATGAGTTCGAATTGCCGGTCAAGGCCGCGCTGGATTCGGAGGACGACAGCCTGGCCGCGCGTGGTTATCGCGCCGCTGACGAGGACGTACAAGACCGCCAGCGCAACCGAGAGTTCAGGGAAGGCTGATCCAGCCCGCCTTTTTGATCCACCCCTTATTCATCCAGGCGCATCATGCCCACCACCCACCGCAAATCCCGCGTCCCCCTCAGTGAAGCCTCGCCCATCAGTTGGGGCAGCGTGCAATGGCTGCTCGAAAGCGAGCACGACCGGCACAGCCGCATCCACCGCTGCAACAAGCTGACCATGCTCTACTGCGGCGAGGAAGGATTTCGCAGCATCCTCAACGACATCAAGCAAGCCCGCGCCAGTGTGGAGATCATCTGCTGGGGCTTCGACCCGGCCATGGAGCTGGAGCGTGAAGGAGGTCAATGGCCACGTGGCGAGAGCTGGGGCACTCTACTGCGCAATGTTGCCGCAGGCCGCTACAACGGCGGCAAGCCGGTGCAGGTGCGGCTGTTGTCGTGGTACGGCTTCATCGGCAGCTCGCTGGCCAGGAACATGCCGGGGTTCCGGCAGCCCGGCCCCTATGAACCCAACGTGAGCAACCTGTACCGCATGGGCAGGCAAGAAAAGTTGCCCCCGTCGGCCGACGATCCCCAGGGCATGCGCGAAGCCTTCAATGCCCAGTGGTACCACGAAGCCGAACAGGGTCTGATCGAGAATCTGAGTCTGCGCACTCGCGATGGCGACGTCAGCGCGGTGCTCGGCAGCCTGTCCGAGGAGCCCGGCAAGCGCGGCCTGCTGGAGACCGTCGGCATGGCCGTGGTCGCCACGGATCACCAGAAGACCATTCTCATTGATTACGAACACGAAGGCGGTGTGCATGCAGTCGGGTATGTGATGGGCCTGAACTCGGTGACCGACTACTGGGATACCGAAGAACATCTGTTCCACGATCCACGTCGCGGCGAGTCATGGGAAGGCGGCACCAAGGATGGCCAACCTGGCCTCAAGCCCTATCAGGACTATGCTTGCCGCATCCAGGGCGAAGCGCTGGTGGGCATCAGCAAGAACTTCACCGATGCCTGGAACCGCGCCAAGGGACGAGGTTCCCCGCTCAAGCGTGAGCACGACGTGCATCGCCCGCCTCCTGGCCTGTGGGAACCCCTGAGAGGCCAGGCCACGGTCAATGCCCAGATCGTACGCACCCAGCCGGAAGAAGGCGACAAGACCATCAAGCGCCTGTATCGCCAGGCCAGCAGCTTTGCGCGCAGTTACCTGTATGTGGAAAACCAGTATTTCCAGTACACCGAGTGGGCACAGGAACTCAAGGAAAACCGCAACAACTTCGTCCAGGGATGCCAGCGCGCCGGCCTGAGCCTGGACGACGTACCGGTACTGCATGTGATGGCGGTGATTCCGGCCCCGGAACTGGCGCAGATGGTGCCACGCACCTACGACACGGTACGCGCCCTGGGCCATGGAGAGTCCATGCCCAATCAGGACAAGCTGATCGAAGACGAACTCCAGAAGCAGCGTGACTGGGAGCGCTATGCCAGCGAGAAGCGCGCCAAGGGTGAAGTGCCGAACCCCATGCTCAAACCGGCCGAGCCCTCGACCCTGGCCCAAAGCTCTGCATCGACCGGTACCAGCAAGGAGAACGTCAGCGAGCAACTGAAGACATTGGGCATGCGCACGCTCATCGGCACCTTGTGGACCTACGACCATGCGTGGCGCTCACGAACGCCCTTGAAGGACGGTGAGTCAGCCAGGCTGGGCGAGCGCTATCGTGAAATCTATATCCACAGCAAATTGATGGTGATCGACGACTCCATGTTTACGGTGGGCAGCGCCAACCTGAATCTGCGCTCGATGGCGGTGGATGCGGAGATCAATGTGGCTTGCGATGATCCTGCGATGAGTGCGCAGATCAGGAAGCATGTGTGGGGGAGGCATACGGGTGGGACGCAGGATGGGGGTGGGGGAAGTAATGTGGAAATTGCCAATACTTTCAACGATTGGCGAGACTTGCTCGCCGCCAACGCTGACAAGCGAGAGAAAGGTGAGCCACCTACTGGTTTCATCTTCCCCTTTAACGATGAACGAAAAAGTAAGTTCCGACTGGCATAGCTACCCAATGAAAGCTTTTTCAAAACTACTAATCCTTCATTTCGTCATTCTCGCTCAACTCTCCTGTGCCATGAAAAATCCATCACGAAACATGCCACTTAAGGCATTTGATCCTCACCGCAAAGATTTTGTCTGCAAGTATGAAAGTGATGTCGTTCCGAAAATCGACGAACAAGCGGAACAATGGTTTCAGGAAGGGCTCGCCCTGACGAGTCATACCTTATGGCCAAACCAAAGAGACTACGTCAAGGCCGTACAGCTTTGGCAACAGGCGGCCGAGAAAAACCACTGGAAAGCGCTGCTCAATCTCGCCAACGCCTTTGCACACGGAGAAGGTGTGGCAAGAGATACTGAACACGCGGTGTTGATAGTGGAGAGCGCCATGAAGCTCGGAATCCCCGCCGCGTTTGATTTGATGGGAATCTATCATATGCACGGTATAGGGGTGAAGCAGGATGTCAGTCGGGCCTACGCGTTCTGGGAATTGGCTGTTGAGATGGGGAGCCCGAGTGCAATGGCTTTTCTTGGGAAGAAAATGGAGGCCCTCTACGATAGCCCGCCTGCATTTTGGGCGAATCGGAAGATCGCGCTTAAATTGCTGGAATGTGGTTTTCGGCAAGGTAGCGGGGATTCCGCATTCAACCTTGGCGCAACTATTAGAGGCGAGAATCCGGAACTGAATGAGGATAACCAATTAGCATTACATATCCTTCAGGAGGGAGTTCGATTGGGTAACACCATGTCTGCCATTTCTCTATCGAGCGCATTTGGTAACGGCAAGCCCTTAGTAGGTGGCGGCAAAGATAATTCTCGTAGAGAACGGTATTCTCTTCTTTCCGATGCATTGCAACGCAATCCCGACCTCCGCTTCCCCAACCTGGACAAGATTCTTCCACTTCCCCCCGCCAAGCTCCCCATGTGGAACGGCGACCGCAACACCCTGCTCGACGCGGCCAAGCCAATTCTTCCCCGACCCGCCGCACCACCTCCACCCGAACCGAACCCAGCCTGGCTGCTTACCGGCCGTGCCCATATCGAACCGGGCCGGCAACTCCCCGAGCAACCGCAACGCCAGATAGTGCCGCAGTATGAAAGCACGGCCGCCCCCGAAACGGGCTACTGGATCGCCCGCCTGATGCATCCGGTGAGCGAGCGTCATCGTGCGTGGGATGCGCAGCAGCTACCGATGCGCTATCTGAAGGGGGAGCTCTTCGATCGCAGCCGGACCGGCCTGCAAGATGAAGATGGGCGCATCCGCTTCCATTATCTAGGCGAGGCCATCGACCAATTGCCACCGGCGCCAATCAAGGACGATCCCCGTGTGGCCCGCCGCGCAGCGCGCTATAGCGATATCCCGAAAACGGAGCGCTACTACAGAAGCCATTCACCTTGCCCGCGCACAGGCATATGGCGTCCTTATCTACCAGATACACATCCCTTGCATGCGTCCTTCAATCGCTGGGATCGGCAGGCCTATGTGAGAAAGGGCATGCCGTTTCCTGCCGTGGTCGCTGATCGACCGGGTATCGAAGAGAAGGACATCCTCTGGCAGTGGCTGGCCAATGCCAACGAGGTACGCAACGGCCTGGAGCACGTGACGCTGACTACCGGTGAAGATGACGGAGCGCATGATTAAACCTTTCTGATGATCAAGGTTTAATCGAATAGAAGCCGTCTGGATCGGGCTAGGGCTTCTCTAACGCATCCCGCCCCGCGTCTGCTTGGGCAGTTCCCCAAACCGCTCCCGATAGTACGCAGAGAAACGTCCGAGGTGACCAAAGCCGAATTCGAAGGCGGTGTCGGTGATGTTGGCGCCGGGATGGGTCAACAGGCGTTCGCGTACCGCGTCCAGGCGGATGTTGCGCAGCAGGTCCATCGGCGCCACGCCATATTGCTGGTGACACAGCGCATTGAGCGCGCGTACGCTCACGCCGGCGGCACTGGCCAGGTCGGCCAGCGCCAGCGGGGCGCACAGGCGGGTGCGGATGTAACGCTCCAGCATGTCCAACCGCTGCAGCTTGCCGGCGCCTACCAGGCTGTCGCCGGATTCGCTGGCCGCGACCTGCGCGCTGCCGGAAACGCCCAGCACCGGCTGCACCGTGCTGGTCAGTTGCGACAGCAGGAATTGCGCGGCACTGCGTTCGAAATGGCGAATCCACTCGCCATGCCCCTCGCTCTGGCCGGGCAGGGCCAGTACGCGCAGCAGCGACTGGATCAGCAGGTCCCAATGCGGCGCAGCCTGCTGCGGCAGCAGGAACAGGGAGGGCATATTGGATGGCCCGGGCTGGCCCATCGCGCTCAGTTCCTCGAACAGCGCCAGCGGTACCTTCAGGATCAGTTGCTCGGAACCCGCCTGCCACCACAGGCGCAGATTCCGTTTTGGTGCGATCAGCGCGGTCTTGCCCTGCGGAATGCACACTTTCTGGCCGTCCGATTCGATCTCGGCCGTGCCGGAGAGCGTCATGTGAACCAGGGCGAAGCCATTGAACAGGCGTGGCCGCACGATGACCTCGGCGCCGTACTTCAGCATGAAGATCTGCAACTGCTGGATGGCGGCCTTGAAGAGCACGGTGTCGACGTCGTCACCCTTCCAGAACAGATCGTGTTCCGACAGTTCGTTGGCGACCTGGGCGTGGCAGTCGACCTTGCGGGTGGACTGGAATACGCGGCGACGATACAGCGGCTCCAGACTGAGCGCATGGACAGTGTTGAGCATGTTAACCTCTTAACGGTCCCGCCCGCGCAGTGCCGGTTGCGGAGGAGACGTTGGTACCGGGTGGTGATGCAGCACGGGCGCACCGGCCGGTGGCCGGAAGTGCGCCGCACCTTCATGGATTGCAGGACCGGGAGGCGCGCTGTCTGCTTTCCCTTCAGTCAGCGAGGCTCGCGGTCAATGCAATGAGGTTGCAAGTTTCATGCCCGCCAGGAAGGCGGGCAGGGGCAAAGATGGGGCAGGGTGCTGCGGTTCATGTCGGTCTCCTCTACGGTCTTCTGGTCGGGCCTGCGCTGGCGTGGGCGCTGGCCTCGCTGTTGGCGGTGCGCATGGCACGCATGTACGCGTCGTGCGCTCGGCTCTGCGGCCGCTGGCCTTGGATTCTATGCCCAGGGCCGGAGAACGTACAATATCAAATCAGCATCATGGTATGCCCCGGAGGTATAGTGGAACTTCGCCATCTCAAGTATTTCAACGCCGTCGCCAGCACCCTCAGCTTCAGCCGTGCGGCCGAATTGCTGCACATCGCCCAGCCGCCCCTGAGCCGGCAGATCCGCCAGCTGGAAGACTTGCTGGGGGCCGAACTGATCGACCGTGCCTCGCGTCCCATCGCCCTGACCATGGCCGGCAAGTTCTTCTACGAGCAGACCCTGCAGGTATTGGCCCGGCTGGAGCAGATCGAGGAAGGTACCCGTCTCATCGCCAAGGGACAGCAGCACTGGTTCAACATCGGCTTCGTGCCGTCGGCGCTGTATGGTCTGCTGCCGGAAATGATCAAGCGTTTCCGGACCGAACTGCCGGATATCGAGATCGGCTTTTCCGAGATCGTCACCATGGAACAGATCGAGGCACTCAAGTCCGGCCGCATCGACGTCGGCTTCGGCCGGCTGCCCATCACCGATCCCGACATCGTCTGCGAGACCATCGTGGAAGAGCCGCTGGTGGCGGTGTTTCCGCTGGGTCACGCGCTGCTGGCGCGCAACAAGGTGACGCTGGCGCAACTGGCCGAGGAGCGCTTCATCCTCTATCCGGCGCGTCCGCGTCCCAGCTATGCGGACCAGGTGCTGGAAATCTTTTCCAGTCGCGGTCTGCGGCCCACCATCGTCAAGGAAGCCAACGAAATGCAGACCGCCATCGGCCTGGTCGCGGCCGGAGTCGGCGTGACCCTGGTGCCGCGTTCGGTGCAGGGGCTGCACCGGTCGGACGTGGTCTATCGGGCCTTGTCCAACAAGGGTGTGCATTCGCCGGTGATCATGAATTTCCGGGCCAACGACCGCTCCGTGCTGCTGGAGAAATTGCGCGCCACGGCATCAGGCATCGCGCAGATGCATGCAGAGGAATACTCCTGAGCTTCGCGCGAAAGACAACGGGCCATGCACAAGGCATGGCCCGTCCCATCATGACGCGCTGCCTGCTCAGGCGGCCAGGCGCGGACGGTTGATGTCGGCCTTGGGCAGATCGCCCTGTTCCGGCAGCAGGCTGAAGTTGAACTCGATGGCATAGAAGGGCGCATCGACTTCGTGCTTGCGCAGTTCGGCCGGGTCGGTCACATGCGTCATCTCCGGCACCAGGCCCTCGCGGGTGGCGAAGGCGAAGTCATCCCACAGGTACGGATCGCCGGCGATGTTGATCTGCGTGGTCAGCTTGCGGTAGCCCGGCACGGTGACGAAGAAGTGGATGTGCGCAGGACGGCTGCCGTGGCGCCCCAGCTTGTTGAGCAGGCGGTCGGTGGCGCCGCCCGGGGGCACGCTGTAGCCGACCGGTACGCGGCTGCGGAAGCGATAACGGCCCTGCTCGTCGGTGCGGATGGAGCAGCGCAGGTTGAACGGGGTCTGGTCCGGATCGAAGAAGGAATAACGGCCCAGGTGGTTGGCGTGCCAGACTTCCACCAGCGCATTGGCCAGCGGCTTGCCGTGCTCGTCGCAGACCTGGCCTTGCATGAAGAGGGTGTCGCCCGGTTGCTCGTCCTTGTCCATGCGCGCAAAGCCCTTCTGTTCGGGCGCGCCCGAGACGTACAACGGACCTTCGATGGTGCGCGGGGTGCCGCCCTGCACGCCACGACGCGCTTCGGCTTCGTCCATGCGCAGGTCGAGAAAGTGCTCGAAGCCCAGGCCGGCGGCGATCAGGCCATATTCGCCGGACTTGCCGGCCGAGGTCAGATAATCCACGGCAGCCCAAAATTCTTCCGGCTGCACATCCAGGTCTTCAATCGTGTAAAACATGTCGCGCACGATGCGGTTGACGATGGTCTTGACACGCTGGTTCCCTTCCGCGAGCTCGGTGCTCTCGATTTTCTGCAATACCGCGTCGATGGCTTTCTTGTCCACGTTGTCTCTCCTGTCTCTGGTTGGATGTGGTTGGCTTGCTCTGGTGTCGCTGGCCGGTGAATGTCAGGCCAGCGAGACCAGCGGGGTCTTGCGGTCGCGGCGCAGTGCGTTGACGCGATCCTGGTCGAGTTCGATGCCCAGGCCAGGGCCGGTGGGCAATTCGAGGGCGAAGTCGCGATAGCGCAGCGGCGTGGCGAGGATTTCTTCGGTCAGCAGCAGCGGGCCGAACAGTTCGGTGCCCCAGGCCAGGGCACCGAAGGTGGCGAACAGCTGGGCCGAGGCCATGGTGCCGATGGCACCTTCCAGCATGGTGCCGCCATACAGATCGACCTGTGCCGCACCGGCGATGGCGGCGACCTGCTGGGCGCCGGCCAGGCCGCCGGACTGGTTGATCTTCACGGCAAACACGTCGGCCGCGCCCACGCGTGCCAGCTGGTAGGCGTCCTGCGGTCCGTGCAGGCTTTCATCGGCCATGATGGCGATGCGGTTCTTCTGGCGCAGGCGGCACAGTCCGTCGTGGTTACTGGCGGCAATGGGCTGTTCCACCAGATCGACGCCGGCATCGGCCAGCAACTGCATGCCCAGCATGGCATCGGTCTCGGTCCAGGCCTGGTTGACGTCGACCCGCACGCTGCCGCGCTCGCCGATGGCGCGCTTGATCGCCGCTACGTGGGCGCAATCCTGCTGCACGGTGCGGGCGCCGATCTTGAGCTTGAAGATGTTGTGACGGCGCTGGGCCAGCATCTTCTCGGCTTCCTCGATATCGCGGGTGGTGTCGCCGCTGGCCAGGGTCCAGGCGATGGGCAGGGTCTCGCGTACGCGGCCGCCGAAGAGGGTGGACAAGGGCACGCCCAGGCGGCGCGCCAGCGCATCGCACAGCGCGGTCTCGATGGCGCACTTGGCGAAGCGGTTGCCCTGCACGTGCTCGTCCAGCAGGTGCATGCGTGCGGCGACCTGGTTGGCATCGGCGCCGAGCAGCAGTGGCGTCATGTAGGTCTCGATGTTGACCTTGATGCTTTCCGGACTTTCTTCGCCATAGGCCAGTCCACCGATGGTGGTGGCTTCGCCCCAGCCGGCGACGCCGTCGTTGCCGGTGATGCGCACCAGGACCAGGGTCTGGCGATGCATGGTGGTCATCGACAGGCGATGCGGGCGGATGGTGGGAACGTCCAGCAGCAGGACCTCGACGGTCTCGATGGAGGTGGCGGGCAAGGATGAGCTCAAGATGAAATCCGGGTAAGTGGTGATGAGTGCTGGCAAGCGATGACTTGCCGCATCATAGGAAAAAAGCGCGCCGGGTGTCCAAGACCGTTTCGGGCATGCTGCATACCTTTTGGGTATAACGTCCTTGCCGTGCAAAAAACGGATAAGCCAGGCCGGAAAGATTGCAAATGGTGGATATCCGGGCCGGCAGGCACTACCTAAGATGCGTCCTATACCGGGCCAGACCTGGTGTCTAACGATGAGGACACGCCGCATGAACACATCCACCCAGCCTGATCAGCAAGGCTATGCACCGCTGGTGCAGTTTCCCCGCGCCGACGGCGCCCGTACCCCCTACAAGGTATTCAGCTCCAAGGAGGTCTACGACCTGGAGCAGGAGCGCATCTATCGCGGCGAGACCTGGAGCTTCCTGGCCCTGGAAGCGGAGATTCCCAACAATGGCGACTTCACGAGCACGTTCGTCGGCGATACCCCGGTGGTGGTGACCCGTACCGAAGACGGCAGCCTGGCCGCCTGGGTCAACAAGTGTTCGCACCGGGGCGCCGTGGTCTGCCGCACCCCGCGTGGCAATGCCAGTTCCCACAGCTGTGCTTATCACCAGTGGAGCTTCGATTCGCGTGGCAACCTGCTGGGCGTGCCGTTCCGTCGCGGCCAGAAGGGTGCGGCCGGCATGGCCAAGGACTTCGATCCCAAGTGCCATGGCCTGCGCCAGTTGCGCGTGGACAGCTACAAGGGCCTGGTCTTCGCCACCTTCAGCCAGACCGTGGAATCGCTGCCGGACTACATCGGCGCCGAGATGCGGCCCTGGATCGACCGCATCTTCCACAAGCCCATCGTCTACCTGGGCTGCACCCGCCAGTATTCCAAGTCCAACTGGAAGCTCTACCTGGAAAACGTCAAGGACCCGTACCACGCCAGTCTGCTACACCTGTTCCACACCACCTTCAATATCTTCCGCGTGGGCATGAAGGCGCGCTCGCTGGCCGACAAGCATCATGGCCTGCACAGCATCATCACTGCCACCAAGAACGAGGTGGAGACCGCCGATGCCTACAAGCAACAGGAGATCCGTTCCTTCGACGAGGGCTTCTCGCTGCAGGACCCGTCGGTGCTGGGCCAGATCAAGGAATACGAGGAACTGACCACCAACCACATCCAGCCCATCTTCCCGCAGCTGGTGGTGCAACAGATCCACAACACCCTGGTGGCGCGTCAACTGCTGCCCAAGGGACCCAACAACTTCGAGCTGATCTTCCACTTCTTCGGTTACGAGGACGACACTCCGGAACTGCGCGCCCTGCGCATCAAGCAGGCCAACCTGGTGGGGCCGGCCGGCTACATCTCGATGGAAGACACCGAGGCTACCGAACTGGTGCAGCGTGGCACGGCGCGTGACCCGGATCACTGCTCGGTGATCGACATGGCGCGCGACAACCCGGACCAGGAAGACACCCTGATCACCGAAAGCCTGATCCGCAAGTTCTGGATGGGCTACCAGAAACTGATGGGCTTCCCGTCCATCGAAAAGGCATGAGCGAGGCACAGCAGATGGAAAACATGGAACAGATGACATTGTGGTTCGCCCTGCACCAATTGCAGGAGCGTTACGTCCACGCCCTCGACAACGACCGCCTGGAAGAGTGGCCCGAATTCTTCACCGATGACTGCCTCTACGAGATCATCCCGCGTGAAAACGCCGATGCCGGCCTGCCCATCGGCATCATCTACTGCGACAGCAAGAAGATGCTGCATGACCGTGTGCTCTCGCTGCGCCATGCCAACATCTACGAGGCGCACACCTATCGTCACATGACGTCCGGACTGGTGTTCACCCAGAACGCCGACGGCTCGGTCGATGCCCAGTCCAGCTACGTGGTGGTACAGACCCTGCAGAACGGCGAATCCTTCGTCTACCAGGCCGGTCGTTATGAAGACCGCGTGGTCAAGACCGACGCCGGCTGGCGCTATGCCCGTCGCCGCGTGATCTACGACACGCTGCGCGTGGCGACGCTGTTGGCCACTCCCATCTGAGGTCGGTATGAGCGAGTGGTTCGATGTCGGCCATGCCGATGATTTCGCCGAGGGCGAAGTGGCTGCGGCTCGCGCGGGCAGCCAGGCGGTGGCGGTGTTCCGCCTCGGCGAGGAAATCTTTGCACTCAAGGACTTGTGCACCCACGGCAATGCCAAGCTCTCCGATGGCTATGTCGAGGATGGCTGCGTCGAATGTCCGCTGCACCAGGGCCTGTTCGATATCCGTAGCGGTGCACCGCGTTGTGCGCCGGTGACCGAGGCCGTGCGCAGCTTCCCGGTGCGGGTGGTGGCGGGGCGGGTGGAGGTCGGCGTCGGCGATGCCGCGCAGACCGGAGAAGGCGCGGCAGCTGCGCAGGACGCCGCACCGCAGTTGGTGCAGGCCAGCGTGGAGAGTATGGAGCGCGCTGCGCCGGACGTGGCGATCCTGCGCCTGCGTTGCGCCGCGCCCCTGTCCTGGCGTGCCGGACAATACATCGACCTGCTGCTGGAAGATGGTCAGCGCCGCAGCTACTCCATGGCCACCCATGCCGGTGCCGGCAGCGATTTGCTGGAGCTGCATGTGCGTCACCTGCCCGGTGGCGTGTTCACCGATCGCGTCTTCGGCGGCATGCAGCCGGGCCAGGCGCTCACGCTGGAAGGGCCGACCGGCAGCTTCTATCTGCGTGAAGGCGCGCAGCCGGTGATCCTGCTGGCCAGTGGCACAGGATTTGCTCCGGTCAAGGCATTGGTGGAAGAGGCGATCGCCGTCGGCAATACCCGGCCCATGCGCCTGTACTGGGGTGGCCGTCGCACCGCCGATCTCTACCTCGATGCGCTGTGCCGCGACTGGGCGGCGACGCTGCCCTGGTTCGAGTATGTGCCGGTGCTGTCGGAGGCGGATTCCGCTTCCGGCTGGCAGGGGCGCACCGGCTTCGTCCACCAGGCCGTGATGCAGGATGTTCCTGCGATGCAGCAATATCAGGTCTATGCCTGTGGCGCACCGGTCGTGGTAGAGTCAGCGCGGCGCGATTTCACGGCCGCCTGCGGCCTGCCCGAGACAGCCTTTTTCGCGGACTCCTTTCTCTCGAAGGCGGACCTGCGGACCTAGGGATGGCAGGCCAGCGCATGTGTTGAACCTGGCTTTCAACGACGCAGGGCGTGCCGTCTCCACAGCATTGCAGCATCACGACGATTTCAAACCATCAAGAACCTAGAGGGGAATCCAGGCATGAACCGACTGACTAAAGTGGCAGGTGCAGTAATGATGGCAATGGCCGCAGGCGCGAGCCTGTCGGCCCAGGCGGCCGACGTAGTGAAGATCGGCTTCCTGACCACCCTGAGCGGCCCGGCCAGCGCACCCGGCGTGGACGAGCGCGAAGGCTTCATGCTGGCCCTAAAGACCCTGGGCAACAAGCTCGGTGGCGTGCGCGCCGAAGTCATCGTGGTGGATGACCAGTTCAGCCCGGATGCCGCCAAGCAGGGCGCAGACCGCCTGATCAAGCGCGAGAAGGTCGACATCCTGAGCGGCTTCGTCTATTCCAACATCCTGCTGGCGGTGGCGCCGGCCGCCTTTGCCAGCAAGACCGTGGTGGTCAGCGCCAATGCCGGTCCGGCCCAGCTGGCCGGTGCCGGCTGTAATCCCTATTTCTTCAGCGCCAGCTACCAGAACGATGCGACCCACGAAGCCGCCGGCAAGCTGATGGCCGACAAGGGTTATCAGCGCGTGGCCATCATCGCCCCCAACTACCCGGCGGGCAAGGACGCCTCGGCCGGCTTCAAGCGCTTCCTGAAGAAGGAACCGGCGGTGGAGCTGTTCCCCAAGCTGGGCCAGCTTGATTTCGCCACCGAGATCGCCCAGCTGCGCGCAGCCAACATCGACGCGGTGTACTTCTTCCTGCCGGGCGGCATGGGCGTGAACTTCGTCAAGCAATATGCCGCCGCCGGCATGGACCCCAAGATCGTGCGCGTGATGCCGGCCTATGACGCCGACCAGCAGATGCTGTCCAACGGCGACCTGATCGCCGGCGTGGCCAATACCGGCCAGTGGTCGGCCGACCTGCCCAATGAGCAGAACCGCGCCTTCGTCTCCGCCTACGTCAAGGAATACGGTCGCCAGCCCTCGATGTATGCCTCCCAGGCCTATGACGCGGCCATGCTCATCGACAGCGCCGTCAAGGCCGTCGGCGGCAAGGTGGACAACCGTGAGGCCCTGATCGCCGCCATGAAGGCTGCCAATTTCAAGTCGGTGCGCGGTGGCTTCAAGTTCGCGGCCAACCACTTCCCGATCCAGAACCAGTATGCGCGGGTGGTGACCAAGGGCGCCGACGGCAAGTACGTCAACAACATGACGCAGACGCTGTTGACCGACCACGTCGACGCCTACGTCGGCGAATGCAAGATGCAATAAGGGCGGATCATCTTGGGTAATCTGATCTTCGAGCAGGTGCTCAACAGCCTGCAGTTCGGCGTCATGCTGTTCCTGATCGCTTCGGGATTGACGCTGATCTTCGGTGTGATGAACTTCGTGAACCTGGCGCACGGCAGCTTCTTCATGATCGGCGCCTACGTGGCGGCGGTGGTGGCCGGCGCCAGCGGATCGTTCTGGCTGGGCCTGCTGGTGGCCCTGCCGGTCACGGCCGCGCTGGGCTTCCTGCTGGAGTGGCTGGTGTTTCGCCGGCTCTACAAGAAGGACCACATGGTGCACGTGCTGGCCACCTTCGCCTTCATCCTGATCTTCAACGATGGCGTGCGCATGATCTGGGGGCCGCAACCGCTGCCGCTGAACATGCCGGCCGCCTTCGCCGGACCGGTCAATCTGCTGGGCCTGCCTTACTCCAGCTATCGCCTGCTGGTGATGGCGGTGGGTGTGGTGGTGGCCATCGGCCTGTACTTCCTGATCAACCGTACCCGCATCGGCATGTGGGTGCGCGCCGGGGCCAACAACCTGGAGATGGTCACGGCCATGGGCATCAACATCCGCCTGCTGTTCCGGCTGGTGTTCAGCTTCGGCCTGTTGCTGGCGGCACTGGCCGGCATCATGCTGGGACCGTTGGTGGCGGTGCAGGCCGGCATGGGTGACGATGTGCTGATCCTGGCCTTCGTGGTAGTGGTCATCGGCGGCATCGGCTCGGTGCCGGGCGCGGCCGTCGGCGCGCTCATCGTGGGCGTGGTCGATACCCTGGGGCGTGGCCTGCTGCCGTCCCTGTTCGCGCTGTTCCTGAGCGCCGACGCCGCCGCTTCGGTGGGTCCGGCGCTGGGCTCGATGATGATCTACCTGGTGATGATCGCGGTGCTGTTCTGGCGCCCCAGCGGTCTGTTCCCGGCACGTACCTGAGGAGTCTCATGCAACGTCTGTTCGTTCCCCTGCTGCTGGTCCTGGCAGTGCTGCTGCCGATACTGGCGCAGGCCACCGGGATGGAGTACTACATCGGCGTGGTCACGCGCATCCTGATCTTTTCGATGGTGGCGGCCAGCCTGAACTTCATCCTCGGCTATGGCGGCATGGTCAGCTTCGGCCATGCGGTGTTCTTCGGCCTGGGCGCCTACGTGACCGCCATTGCCAGTTTCCATGGCGTCACCAGCGCCTGGCTGATCTGGTTGCTGGCGGCGCTGGTGACGGCGCTGGTGGGCCTGGGCATCGGTGCCATCGCGCTGCGTACACGGGCGGTCTATTTCATCATGATCACCATGGCGCTGGCGCAACTGTTCTACTACTTCTTCGTCGGCCTGCGCTTCTACGGCGGCGATGACGGCCTGCAGGTCAATGCCCGCCCGGTGCTGGGCCTGGGTCTGGATATCAGTGGCGACAATGGTTTCTACTGGGTGGTGCTGGCCTGGCTGGCGCTGTCCTACCTGTTGCTGGGGCGCCTGCTGGCCTCGCGCTTCGGCCTGGCCCTCAATGCAATCCGTCAGAACGAGCGGCGCGCCCAGGCCATCGGCTACCCGGCCATGCGCTACAAGCTGGCCGCCTTCGTGATTGCGGCCGTCATCGCCGGCATCGCCGGCAGCCTGATCGGGATGAGCAACCTGTTCGCCAGCCCCAAGCTCTTGCACTGGTCGCAGTCCGGCATCCTGCTGGTGATGGTGGCCCTGGGCGGGGTGGGATATTTCTACGGCGGCCTGCTGGGGGCGGCGGCCTTCCTGCTGCTGGAAGAAGTGCTGTCCACCCATTTCGAATACTGGCAGATCTATGTCGGCCTGATCCTGTTGCTGGTGGTGATGGTGGCGCCGCGCGGCGTGAGTTCGCTGGCCACCATCGGCAAGACCTTGAAGCAGGGAGAGCAACATGGCGCATGAGCACGCCGCCGCATCGGGCGCGCAGGCGCTGTCGGTCCGGGGCCTGAAGAAGAGCTATGGCGGACTGGCCGCCACCCGCGATGTCCATCTGGAGATCGCGGCCGGCCAGGTGCACGCCATCATCGGCCCCAACGGTGCCGGCAAGACCACGCTGCTGTCGCTGCTCTCGGGCGCGCTGGCGGCCGATGCCGGCGAGATCTACCTGTTCGGCCAGGCCATGCACGGCCATGCCGAGCAGGCCAGGGTGGCGGCCGGGCTGGTGCGCTCCTTCCAGATCACCAGCGTCTTCGATGAACTGAGCGTGCTGGAAAACCTGCAGGTGGCCGTACAGCGCGGCCAGCATCGCAGCTATGGCTTCTTCCACGCCAGCGCCAGCGACCGCCTGGCACGGGAAGCCGCGCTGGAGGTGGCACGCCGGGTCGGGCTGGAGAAGGTGGCGCACCAGCTGTCGTCGCAGTTGTCGCACGCGGCGCGACGGCGCCTGGATGTCGGCCTGGCCATTGCTTGCCGACCGCGCGTGCTGTTGATGGATGAACCCATGGCCGGCATGGGCCATGAGGAATCGGGCGACATGATCGCCCTGATCCAGTCGCTCAAGCAGGAACTCACCGTCGTGCTGGTCGAGCATGACATGGACGCCGTCTTCGCCCTGGCTGACCGCATCACGGTGCTGGTACAGGGCGCGGTGCTGGCCACCGGCAGCGTGGACGAGATTCGCGCCAATGCCGAGGTCAAGCTGGCTTACCTGGGCGAGGAGGAAACACAATGAGTGCATTGCTGGAGGTGGAAGGCCTCACCGGCGGTTACGGGGCCAGCCAGGTGCTGTTCGGGATCGACCTGCGTGTCAACGAGGGCGAAGTGGTCACCCTGCTGGGCCGCAATGGCATGGGCAAGACCACCACGCTGCGCACCATCCTGGGCCTGAACCGGCCTACCGGCGGCCAGGTGCGTTTCCGTGGCGAAGCCATCCATGCCGCCAGCGCCGACGCCATTGCGCGACGCGGGATCGCCATCGTTCCCGAAGGGCGGCAGATCTTCAAGAACCTGAGCGTGGAAGAAAACCTGTCCGCCTTCGCCGCCCATCGCAACGGACGCGACAATCCGTGGACGCTGGAGAAGATCTATCAGCAGTTCCCGCGCCTGAAGGAGCGTCGCGGCAACGGGGGCGGCCAGCTCTCGGGCGGCGAGCAGCAGATGCTGGCCATCGGTCGCGCGCTGATGACCAACCCGCATCTGCTGATCCTGGATGAGGCCACCGAAGGCCTGGCGCCGCTGGTGCGCGAGGAAATCTGGTCCTGCCTGAAAGCCCTGCGCGAATACGGCCTGACCATCATCGTCATCGACAAGTACATCAAGCGCCTGATCGGCTTTGCCGACCAGCACACCATCCTGGAAAAGGGCAAGGTGGTCTGGCAGGGCGATTCTGCGCAACTGTCGGTGCAGACCGAACTGTGGGACCAGTATCTCAGCGTTTAAGCGCATTGAATGGTCTTGCGAACTGCCTTAAGGAAAAGATAATGCCCGCGCCCCAATCCTTGACCACCACCCGTCGCGTCCTCTGCCCTGAAGCCGACTGCGAAGCAGGTTACAACCTCAAGGCGGCCTTCCCGGACTTTCCGCAGGTCCTGCAGCAATGGCAGCAGGCCACCGCCGCCATTGCCGGCACGTTGCTGACCGAGGCCGATATCGCCTATGGCAGCGGGCCGCTGCAGCGTTTCGATTTCTACCGCGCCGATGGTGGCGAGCGTCCCTTGCTGGTGTTCATCCACGGTGGCTACTGGCAGGGTGGCGACAAGCAGGACATCGGCTTCATCGCCGCGCCCTATGTGCAGGCCGGCATCAGCGTGGCGGTGATCAACTATTCGCTGGCCCCGCAGGCGCGCATCGAGGACATGGTGGACGAGGTGCATGCCTGCCTGGCCTCGATCAGGGGCATGGCGCACAAGCTGCAGATCGATCCGGCGCGCATCTCGCTGATGGGGCATTCGGCCGGCGGGCATCTGGCGGCCTTAGTGGCGGCGCAACTGGCGGCACAGGTCGGCGCACAAGCGGTGCAGGCGGTGTTTGCGATCAGTGGCGTATTCGATCTGGTACCGCTGATCCCCACTTCGCTGAACCGCGCCCTGACGCTGGATGTCGCCCGTGCCGACGCATTGAGTCCGGTGCTGCAGGCTGGCCCTGCCAGTACCCGCGTGCACACCATCATCGGTGAGCAGGAGACGGTGCAATTCCATCTGCAGGCCGCGGTGATGGCCAACTGCTGGTCGCAGGTGGTGGCCCATCATGTGGTATCGCAGACCCATCACTACACGGTGCTGTTCCCGCTGGCCGATGCGGCCAGTCCGGTGTGCCAGGCGGTGATCAGGGAGATGCTCGGCTGAGGCCGACGGCTCCCTGTCACTGACTGCGACCCACCGCTCGTCACGCTACCAACCACCGCCCAGGGCCCGATACAGGCCCACGCTGGCGCGTGCCGAGTCTGCCTCGGCCACGATCAGCTGGTCCTGTGCGGCCAGCAGCTGGCGCGTCTGTTCCAGCACTTCCACGCGACTCTCGGCACCATGGTCGAAGGCCTCGGTGACCGCTCTCAAGGCTTCCTCGCTGGCCGCCTTCTGCTGTTGCAGGGCCAGGCGCCGCTGGTCGACTTCGCTCTCGTTGACCAGCGCGTTTTCCACATCCTCGGTGGCCTTCAGCATGGCCTGGCGAAAGCGCGACAGGTCTTCCGCATGGGCGCCTTTGGCCGCCGCCACTTCCGCATCCACCCGACCGAAATCAAACAGGCGCCAGCGCAGGCCCGCTACCGCTGTGGGCTGCAGGGTGCGCTCGGAGAGTTCGAAGCGCGACAGGCTCTCGAAACCCAGCAAGCCCGATAAGGATAGCTTGGGGTAGTACTCCGACATGGCCACGCCGATACGGGCGTTCGATGCCGCCAGCCGGCGCTCGGCGGCCATCACATCGGGACGCCGGCGCAGCAGTTGGGCCGGTGCCGGCAGGGCGTCCAGGGACGGTGCGGCGGCCATGGTCGGCGCATCGCTGGTCCACTGGGTCGCCAGGCTGCCGGGTGCCGCCCCCATCAGGACATCGAGCCGATTGCGCTGGACCTCGATTTCGGCGCGCACCGGCGTGACCGCGGCGCGCGCGCCGGCCAGCCGGGCCTGCGCCTGGGCCAGTTCACGACGATTGGAAAACCCGTCCTGCAGCCGCAGCGCCACCAGTTCACTCAACTGGCGCTCGGCGGCGATCTGCTGTTCCAGCACCTGGAGCCGCGCTTGCGCCCCACGCAGCCGGAAATAGGCATCGGCCGCTTCGGCGGCCAGCGATATCCGCACGCCGAGGCCATCGGCGGCGGCGGCCTCGGCGCTGGCGAGATCGGCTTCGCGCTGGCGATGCAGGCCACCGAAGAGATCGATTTCCCAACTGGCGCCGACGCCCAGGTCGTATTGCGTGTGGTTGCGCTCGTAACCCGGGAAGTTGCTGGCGATCTGGCCCAGTGGACTGCGCAGCGACTGCCGCTGCTGCTGCACCTGCAGGTTGGCGTCAGCGCTGGGCAGCAGGGCGGCATCGGCCAGTTGTGCCACCGCACGGGCCTGCTCGACGCGGGACAGGGCGGCCTGCAGATCCAGATTCTGGGCCAGCACGCAGTCGATGATGCGATCCAGCACCGGGTCGTGGAAACCGGACCACCACTGGCGCAGCGCCTCGCTGGAGGCCTGCTGATTGGTGGAGGCCTGCGCCGCCGCGCCGGCATGGGCATAGCGGGCCGGCAGCACCGCGCCCGGGGCATCGCCGCTGGCGTAATCGGGACCGACGGCGCAGGCGCTCAGCGTGGTGGCGACCAGGAGAGCGAGCAGGCTCAGGGGGAGGGAGCGGGGGCGGGATTGCATGCGCTTGCCTTTCGTGGGGTTCGATGAGTTACTTGCAAATTGATAGTTGTCAGTGTAAAGTCACTTTCATTGTGAAAGCAACTGGTTTGTTCCCGATGTGGTGATCCCGCTCCCGTCTTTCGCCTGTTGCTGATGTGTCACTCCCCGTTTTCTTTTTCCATCCACCGATCCTTGCAAGGAGTTGATCCATGGCCCATCCCCTCTCACCCGACAGCAATCCACCGGCTGTGCGCAAACGGATGACGGGCAAGGCCCATCTGGGGCTGGCGGTGGGCGGCGTAGCCGCGTTGGCGCTGGCCTTCTATGGCTGGCACTGGTGGCAGCATGGGCGTTACCAGCAAGACACGGACGATGCCTATGTCGGCGGCGACATCACCGTCATCAGTGCCAAGGTGCCGGGCTACATCGCTACCGTGGCGGTGAGCGACAACCAGGTGGTGCATGCCGGCGACCTGCTGGCCAGGCTGGATGACCGCGACTACCGCGCCGCGCTGGCCCGCGCCGATGGCGCCGTGGCCGCCCGCAAGGCCGAACTCGCCAACCTGGAGGCCACCCGTGCCGTGCAGGCGGCGCTGATCGCGCAGGCCAAGGCTACGGTGGACGCCAGCCAGGCCGAGATCGTGCGCAGCCAGGACGATGACCGCCGCTTCGAGCGGCTGGTGGACAAGGCGGCGGTGTCGGTGCAGGCGGCCCAGAAGGCTGCGGCCGATTACCGCCAGGCCGCTGCCAACGGTCAAAAGGCCCAGGCCGGACTGGCCGTGGCCACGCGCCAGCTGGCAGTGATCGATACCCAGCAGCAGCAGGCCGCAGCCGGCCTGGCCCAGGCCATGGCCGAGCGTGAAGCAGCCAGCCTCAACCTGGGCTATACCGAATTGCGTGCGCCCATCGACGGCGTGGTCGGCAACCGCCGCGCCCGTGCCGGCGCCTATGCGGCCACGGCCAGCCAGCTGATGGTGATCGTGCCGGCCCACGGCCTGTGGGTCGACGCCAATTTCAAGGAAAGCCAACTGGCCGGCATCCAGCCCGGTGACCCCGCGACCATTGAGGCCGATGCCGTGCCGGGCCGGGTCTTCCATGGTCGGGTGGCCAGCGTGGCGCCGGCCACCGGCGCCCAGTTCAGCGTGCTGCCGCCGGAAAACGCCACCGGCAACTTCACCAAGATCGTGCAGCGGGTACCGGTGCGCATCGTCCTCGACCAGGCTGATGCGGCCCTGGATGCGCTGCGCCCCGGCCTGTCGGTGGTGGCGCGGGTCGACCACCGGAGCCAGGGATCATGAGCAACGGCGCGGCAGCGGCGGGGCAACTGATCCAGCCGTCGCAGATGACGACTTCCGCCAAGGTCTTCGCCTTTGGCGTGATGTGCATCGGCATGTTCGTGGCACTGCTGGATATCCAGATCGTCTCGGCCTCGCTGCGCGACATCGGCGGCGGCCTGTCGGCCGGCAATGATGAAACCACCTGGGTACAGACCAGCTACCTGATCGCCGAGATCATCGTCATCCCGCTCTCGGGCTGGCTCACGCGCACCATGTCCACGCGCTGGCTGTTCGCCTTCTCGGCCGCCGGCTTCACCCTGACCAGCCTGCTGTGCGGGCTGGCCTGGAACATCCAGAGCATGATCGTGTTCCGCGCCATGCAGGGTTTCCTGGGCGGGTCGATGATCCCTACCGTCTTCACCACCGCCTTCGCCTTCTTCGACAACAAGCAGCGCGTCATCGCCGCCTCCACCATCGGTGCCATCGCCTCGCTGGCGCCCACGCTGGGCCCCACCGTGGGCGGCTGGATCACCGATCACTACAGCTGGCACTGGCTGTTCTTCATCAACCTGCTGCCGGGTATCTTCATCACCCTGACCGTGCCGCGCCTGGTGCGCATCGACCTGCCGGACTGGTCGCTGCTGCGGCGGGCCGACTATCCGGGGATCATCCTGATGTCGCTGTTTCTCGGCTGTCTCGAATACACCCTGGAAGAAGGCCCGCGCTGGGACTGGATGGGCGACCCGGTCATCGCCACCACCGCCTGGGTGGCGGGCATTGCCGGCGTGCTCTTCGTCTGGCGCAGCCTGACGGCCGCCGAACCGGTGGTGGACCTGCGGGCGCTGAAGGATCGCAATTTCGCGCTGGGCTGCTTCTTTTCCTTCGTCACCGGCATCGGCATCTTCGCCACGATCTACCTGACCCCGCTGTTCCTGGGCCGGGTGCGCGGTTTCAGCGCCTTGCAGATCGGGCTGGCGGTGTTTTCCACCGGGGTGTTCCAGATCATGTCCATCCCGCTATATGCCTGGCTGACCAAACGCATGGACCTGCGCTGGATCATGATGCTCGGGCTGGGTCTGTTTGCGCTGTCGATGTGGCAGTTCCTGCCGATCACGCATGACTGGGGCTGGGCGCAACTGCTGCTGCCGCAGGCACTGCGCGGCGTGGCCCAGCAACTGGCGGTGCCGCCTACAGTGACGCTGACTCTCGGCGGCCTGGCGCCGGCACGACTGAAGTTCGCCTCGGGCTTGTTCAACCTGATGCGCAACCTGGGTGGCGCCATTGGCATTGCGCTATGCGCCACCATCCTCAACGATCGTACCAACCTGCACTTCATGCGCCTGGCCGAGCATCTCAACGGCGCCAGCGAATCCATGCTGCAGTGGCAGGGCGCGGTGGGCGATGCCCTGAGCACGCAACTGGGCGACGCGCTGGCAGGGCAGGCCGCCGCCCTGCGGCAATTGTGGCAACTGACCTATCGCGAGGCGCAGACGATGACCTTCTCGGACGCCTTCCTGGCCGTGATGGTGTGCTTCATCATCGCCACCCTGATGGTGCCGCTGATGCGCAGGGTGGTACCGCCCAAGGCGCCCTCGGCAGATGCGCATTGAGGGCAGGGCGGCCCGGCGTGTCACAATGCGGCACAATGCGGGTCGCACGCAGGAATGCCCTGCTGCGGCCACCCTGAGAACCTGAAAACCTGAGTACAGCTGGAGAACCCCACATGCAGCGCAAGCGCTTTGATGACATGCAATGCCCGATCGCCCGTTCGCTGGACCGCGTGGGTGAGTGGTGGAGCATCCTGATCCTGCGCGATGCCTTCTATGGTCTGTCGCGCTTCGATGAATTCCAGAAGCACCTGGAGATCGCCCCCAACATCCTGACCCGCCGCCTGGCCGGGCTGGTGGAGCAGGGCTTGCTGGAGAAGGTGCAATATTCCGAACGCCCGCCGCGCTACGAATATCACCTGACCCCGCGTGGACGCGATTTCCGCCCGGTGCTGCTGGCCCTGCTGCAATGGGGCAATACCCATTTCGCCCCGGAAGGTCCGGCCGTGATCCTGACCGATATCGAGACCGGCAAACAGGCCATCCCCATGATGGTGGATGCCAACACCGGCAAGCCCATCACGCCCCAGACCCACATCATCGCCGAAGGCCCGGCGGCCAGCGACAAGGTCAAGCGCAGCATTGCCGAGCTGCTGGAACGACGCGCCGCCGCTGCTTCCTGAGCGGCGCGTCGTGGGGGGCGGCTAGGCCGCCTGGCGGGTGCCGGCAGGATCGGCCAGCCGGGCGAACTCGGCCAACAGCGCGATGACCACCATGACCGCCGCGCCCAGGAACATCAGGCGATGCTGGCCATGCACCAGGTTGAAGAGCGCCGAGAAGCCATAGGCCGCCAGCGCCATCAGGGCCGCCGAAAACACCGTGGCGCGGCTCCACACCAGATTCTGCTGCACCGGATGGTGCGGCAACAGCTCATGCACCCGGGCCACTGCCAGCGGCACCATGCCCGGCGCGAACATCCCGATCACCAGCGTGTACAGGCCCAGCAGCAGATGATTGTCGCTCTGGTACACGCCCACCAGCATCGCCACCTGCACCACGCTGAACAGGGCCATGCCATTCTGCGCACCAGCCTTGTCCGCCACCCAGCCATACAGCGGCGGACCGACGATAGCGCCGACACCGTACAGCACCCAGAACAGCGCGCCATATTCGGTCCCCATGCCCAGCCCGCGTGAGATGTAATCCACCAGGAACACCATCGGTGCCACCGCCGAGGCCGCCATCAGCGCGTATTGCCCGAACAGCAGCTTGATGCGCCAGTTGGCCGTGGTCACGTGTCGTGGCGCCGGGTGCGCTGTAGCAGCTGCAGTCTTGTGGCCCTGTACCGGCGGCCAGGCAAACCAGCTCGCCGCGCTCAGCACGGCCGACAGTACCGCCAGCCCGATCCAGGTGACGCGCAGCCCCATGCCCAGCAGCAGCGGAATGAGCGTACCGGTCGCGGCGATGCCCAGTCCCAGCCCGAGGAAGATCGCACCGCTGGCGCGCCCCCGGCTGGCCGGCGGTACGTGCGGCAGGATGGTCCCGGCCACCAGCACCATCACCACCCCGCCGGCCACACCCGAGAGCAGGCGCCAGACGAAGTACCAGGCCAGCGACAAGGGGAAGGCACAGGCCAGGAAGGTCAGCGTGATGAGCAGCATCATCAGCCGCAGCGCGCGCTGGTTGCCGATCCGCCCGCCGATGGGACGGGCGATGAGCGCGCCGATCAGATAGCCGGCCAGATTGGCAGCGCCCAGGTAGATCACGCTGGAGGTGGAAAACCAGTGCTGATGGATCAGCTCGGGAATGAGCGGCGTAAAGCCGAACCTGGCCAGCCCGATGCTGACCAGGCTGGCGGACAGCCCGGCGAAGATATAGCGCCAGACCTCGGCGCGGGTAGCGGAGGGCGCGTGGGTGGCATGTGTGGCGTGGGTGGCGTGGGAGGGGTCACCCACAGGGTTTTGTGAACGCATGATGGCCTGCCTGTTCAAGTAGATTCAACGTGGATTGCAAGTTGACCGATGGGCACCGTGGTCGGGTGCGATGTTTGACATTAACGTCAATATTGACACTCTAGTCAAAATTGACATGAGCGTCAAGAATGGGTTTAATGTGTGCATCGTATCGACAACAACAGGAGACCGGGATGGCAGGCGTAAGGCAGTTTGACGAGGACGAGGTATTCGAGGAAGCGCTGGCCGTGTTCTGGCAGAAGGGTTATGCCGCCACCACCATGCAGGACCTGGCGGCGGCCACCGGCGTGCAGCGCGGTTCCCTATACAACGCCTATGGCGACAAGGAAACCTTGTTCCTGCACGTCTTCGGACGTTACCGCGACAGTTACCTGACGCAGTTGCGCCAGGCGCTGGCGCAGGAAGACCCGCGCCTGGCCCTGCGCCAGTTCCTGCATTACATCTTCCGCTCGATGCGCACCGGCAAGCCCTCGCGGGGCTGCCTGAGCACCAAGACAGCCCTGAGCGAGGAAGGCAAGGAAGAACAGATCCGCGCCGTGATCCGGGGTTTGCTGGATGACATGGAAGCGGTCCTGCTGGAGCGCTTTGTTCGGCCGGACACCCGCAGCCAGTTGAGCATGACCCCGCGTGAAGCGGCCCGCATGGTGGTCTGCATGACACGGGGACTGGTGGTGCTGGAGCGCGTCTATCAGGACGAGAAACGGCTCAAGGAAATGGCGGAGATATTGATTGGGACGCTGCTGCCCGGGGAGGGCAGCAGGAAATAAAGGCTTCGGACAGAAGCCGGAACTCAGGCCTTGCCGCTGGAGAGCATGCGCTCCACATACCGCGCAATCAGGTCAATCTCCAGATTGACCTTGCTCCCCGCCTTCAGATGCTTGAGGGTGGTCACTTCCACCGTATGCGGGATCAGGTTGATCGAGAAACGGCAGGCATCGGTCAGGTCCTCGACCCGGTTCACCGTCAGCGACACGCCGTTGACCACGATCGATCCCTTGTAGGCCAGGTACTTGCCCAGCGCCTTGGGGGCATCGACGATCAATTCGCGGGATTCGCCCACCGGTTCGAAGGAGTGCACCTGGCCCAGGCCGTCGACATGGCCGGAAACCAGGTGGCCGCCCAGGCGCTCGGCCAGGGTCAGGGCCTTTTCCAGGTTGACTTCGCCGGGGGCGTCCAGGCCGGCGGTCAGGCGCAGGCTTTCACGCGAGACATCCACGGTGAAGCCGGTGGTGGTCTTTTCGACCACGGTCATGCAGGCGCCGTTGAGGGCGATGGAATCGCCCAGGCCGACGTCGCCCATGGGTAGCGGGCCAGCATCGATGGTGAGGCGCACACCGGCATCGGAGCCTGCGGCCAGGGGGGTGACGGAAGTGATGGTGCCGACGGCGGCGACGATACCTGTGAACATGGTGCGGTCCTGATGCAGAAAAAGTGGGAAGTCGATTATTCGAAACGAGCAAGGATACGCAAATCCGGCCCGACCTGCTTGACCTCATGGAAGCGGATGCCGATCTTGCCCGACAGGTCTTCCAGCGGTGGCAGCTCGAACATGTTGCGGCCTTCGCCGATCAGCGCGGGGGCCAGGTAGACCAGCAATTCATCCACGCAGCCTGCGCGGATCAGGGCGCCGTTGAGCTTGGCGCCGGCTTCCACGTGCAGTTCGTTGATCTGGCGCTGGCCCAGTTCGCGCAGCAGGCCGTCGAGGTCGACCTTGCCTTCGGCATTGGCCAGCAGGATCACTTCGGCGCCTTCGGCTTCCAGCGCAGCGCGCTTTTCGCGGTCGTCGGTGGCGGTGAAGACCCAGGTGTTGCCGCCCTGGATCACGCGTGCCTCGGGCGAGACGACCAGCTTGCTGTCCACCACGATGCGGCGCGGCTGGCGCGGGGTGTCGATGGCGCGCACGTTCAGTTGCGCATCGTCCTTCTGGATGGTGCCGATGCCGGCCATGATGGCGCAGGCGCGGGCGCGCCAGATGTGGCCGTCGTCGCGGGCGGCCTGGCTGGTGATCCACTGGCTCACGCCATTGTGCAGGGCGGTCTTGCCGTCCAGGCTGGCAGCGCTCTTCATGCGGACCCAGGGGCGGCCGGTGCGCATGCGGTGCAGGAAGCCGATGTTGATGTCGCGGGCATCTTCTTCCAGCATGCCGCAGGCCACCTCGATGCCGGCCGCCTGCAGGCGTGCCAGGCCCTGGCCGGCCACCAGCGGGTTGGGGTCGGCGATGGCGGCCACCACGCGGCCCACGCCGGCACGGATCAGGGCGTCGGCGCAGGGAGGGGTGCGGCCGAAGTGGCTGCAGGGTTCCAGGGTGACGTAGACGGTCGCACCGCGTATATCGGCCCCGCGTGTGGCGGCGTCGGCCATGGCCTGGATTTCGGCGTGATTGCCGCCAGGCGGCTGGGTGAAGCCGGCGCCGATGACGCGGCGGTCCTTGACGATGACGCAACCCACACGGGGGTTGGGGGTGGTGTCCAGCATGCCGAAGCCGGCCTGGATCAGGGCCAGGGCCATGGCTTGCTGGTCATTCTCGATATCGAACTGGTAGAGCGGGTCTTCTGTAGGCGTCATGGCTTGGGCAAACGGAGGAGGCCGCCGTGCGGCGGGCCGGATGCCCGTCAATATACACGGCTTTGTGCAGCCGTCCTTGCGCCGGCGCAGGCCTCACTCATTGCCGGCCTTGCTGCATTGGGCATCCCGCCCGGGGCTGCAGACGCGTACTCTTCCCAGGAAATTGATCACTACCACCCGCTCCTGCCCGTCATGGCTGAAATACCAGCTGCCCCGCGTCACCGGCTGGCCGCCAGGCTGGTAGGCCACCAGTTCGCCGCCCGTGGTGTAGGCCACCGAGATGGTGCTGGCCAGGGCCTGCCGGCGCGAGACGACGTGCTCGCCGACCATGATTTCCCAGCCGCTGTGCCAGTCGTCGCCGGCGACCGGTCGCATCTCGGCGCGGCGGCCATGGCGCAGGGCTTCGGAGCGGGTCAGCTGGACGCTGTGGAAGAACTCGTTGGCGGCCGTCACCAGTTGCTGTTCATTGGACAGGTTCTGCAACGCCGGTACGCCGGCGGCCAATACCAGCCCGGCGATCAGCAGGACCACCATCAGTTCGATGAGCGTGAACCCTCGGTGACGCCCATGTGGATGCGCGGGTCTCACCAGCAATCCTTGCCATCGGCGCGGCGACCGCCCCGGCTGTCCAGATAGAGGGCACCGCACTCGGTGTCGCCATAGTTGCGATTGACGCCTTCCGCGCCCGGGCTGGCCTTGAGCAGCACGCAGGTGGACAGCGTTTCGCCGTCGCAGGCGCGGGCCGACAGGGCATAGGCGCTGGTCTCGGGCGTGGCGCCGGAATACCACTTGAAACCGCCCGTGCCGCTACCCGCCGTGAAGCCCTGGTAACGGTGCTGGTGGGAAAAGTGGCGCTCCTCTTGCAGCAGCAACTGCAGCAGGGCGGCACGCCCTTCGGAGCGGCCTGCCTTCTGGATGATGTGGCGATAGCCGTTCCAGCCCATGCCACCCAGTATCACCACGATGGCGAGCACGATCATGATTTCCAGCAGGGTGAAGCCGTACGACGGCGTTTTGAGGTGGCGAGTCCGAAGTTTCATGTCATTCATGTGAAGGTAGATAGAGGGTGCGCCAGGCCAGCCAGCGGCAGCCTGTGGCTGCAGATGCTGCAGATGCCTCGCCATCCGACAGGCGCACCACGGCCTGCAGCGCGACCATGGCACCGTTGCGGCCGTAACCCGCGGCGCTGAGGCGATAGATCGGCGCCGGTGCCGTTGCCGGCATCCCCGGGGCAGGGCTGCCGGCGGTCCCGGGCAGGCGTTCGATCAGATAGCGAGGGGAGGTGCTGCCCTGGCTGTTGGGCAAGCGGCGTCCGGTGAACTGGCCATAGGCCGCCGCCGTGGCACGGGCGCCCACCAGTTGTGCCGGCAGCCAGCCACTGCGTTCGGGGCGGCCCAGGCACAGCCCCAGCCCGCCTGCATCGATGCGGCACTCCAGCGGGGATGCGAACGTGGCGGGATCGATGCGCCGGACCCGGGCGATGTCGTCGCAGGCGTCTTCCAGCGTGGCCTCTGCCGCCAGCCGCGCCTGGGCGTGATCGCGGTGATTGCGGGCGGCGCGTTCGTCCAGCAACAGCAGCGAGGTGGTGGCCGCACCCAGCAGCAGGAGCAGGCTCAACAGCATGAGCGCGATCATCAGCGTGGCGCCGCGCTGGTGGTGGTGTGGATGCCGGGTCTGCAGGCGCATCAGGGGCCAGTGGATATTCATCGCATTGCTCCGGCGCTCAGGTTGCGCAGCATCACGGTGGTGCGGAAGACGGTTCGTCGCCGCTGCTCGCCGTCCTCTTCGGTGACGCGCCAGCCAGGGTCGGTATGGCGACCGGGTGGGAACAGGTCGAAGCTGCGCGCCGGCGCATCATCGGCCGCCGGTCGACGCTGGGTGCCACGCACCAGCAGGGCGATGCGGACCAGCACGACCCGTTGCCAGCCATCGGCGGGCATGGCCGAGGCATCCAGCCAGCGGTCCGGTGCACCGTCGTCATCGCTGTCGATGGCGTAGCGCAGTTGCATGGCCTCCACGCCGCGTGCGATGGCGTCCGAGGTCCAGTTGCCGTTCTTGCCCTGGTAGCGACAGCGCAATTCCGCCTCACCACCGGTGCCGGGCGCGATGTAGTAGATGACCCAGCTGCGGGCCGATTCTTGTAGCGGCCCGACCGGGGCCTCGGCGCCACTGCAGTTGACCACCTCGCTGCGGCTGCCACGCGGCGCGCCGAAGAAGCCCAGCATCAGCAGGTCGCTGTGGTTGACGCCGTCACCGCTGCTGCTGCCGAACCTGCCGGTGGCCGGGTCCAGCAGCTCGGCCTGGCGGCTGTCGTCCAGGCCGCGCAGTCCTTGGCGGGTGGGCATGGCGTCGTCGGCGAGGTCTTCCCAGGGCAGGTGGCCGGCCTGTTGCAGGGCCTGCTGCAGGTGTTCCAGCGCCAGCCGGCCGGTTTCCTGCACACGGCCGTGGTCGTCGATGTCCTGGTAGACGCTGCGTGCCTGCTGCAACATCACACCGGCTGCCAGCACCACCAGCAGGCCCACGGCCAGGGAGATCATCAGTTCGATCAGGGTCAGGCCATCTTGCCGATGACGCTGCCGGCGAACCTGCCTGGTCATCATGGTCAGCGCCCCAGCACCAGCGTCAGCAAGGGGGCGCGTGCCGCTGTGGCAGTGGCCGCCACCGCGCTGCGGCGCCAGCCCAGCTTGAGTACCACAGGCGCAGTGGTGGCCTCTTCACAGGACCATTGGTCCTGCGGCGTCGGGTGGGCATCGCGGCAGACCGTGGCCCGGGCTTCCGGGAGTTCGCGCGTCAGCCGCGCGGCCCAGTCGGCGATGGCGGCGTTGGCGAAGGCGGCAGGGGAACAGGGGGCGAGGTCGCAATCGGCGCGGGCTGGCGGGGCCCGGCCGGCGGTGAAGGAAAACAGGTAGGGATCGGTCGCGCCCGGGGTGGACGATGTGAAGGAAGTAGGCAGGGTGGCGGCCCGCAGTTCGGCCAACTCATGCGCCAGCAGCGTGGCGCTGGCATGCTGGGCGCTCTCGGCGCTGCTGCGCAGGGCATGCATTTGCAGCATCACCAGGGCCAGCGCGCCGGTGCCGATGACCAGCATGGCCACCAGCACTTCCATCATCGAGAAACCTGCGCAACGGGTTTGCATGCGGCCATCCGAAAAGAAAGCCGCGAGTGTAGGGAAAACGCCTGGGTGCTTCCACCGGGAAGCGTTTTCAGTGGCCCGCTATCGAAAACTTCAGAAGGATGAGCCGGGTTGCGTCAGGAATTGCGCTTCCTCGGCGGTGGAATCCCGCCCGAGGATGCGGTTGCGATGCGGGAAGCGGCCGAAGCGCTCGATCACCGCAAGATGGCGTCACGCATAGTCGGCATAGCCTTCGAAGGCCGCCTTGTCCTCGCCGCTGGCGGATTTGGCCAGGGCCGTCATCAGTTGCACCACGTATTGCTGGTCATCCAGGTCTTCCGCATGTTCCAGCGGCAGGTAGAGAAATACCCGTGCCAGCGGCGGCAGTTCCTCGTCCAGCCCGATGGCCAGCGCCAGATGCGTGCACTGGCGTGCCAGTTCATCGAAGGCGAAGGCCTGTGGGGTGTCGCGGTAGATATTGCGCGGCATCTGGTCCAGCAACAGGATCAGCGCCAGCATGGAATGCGCATCCTCGGTCCAGTCATCCAGCGCATTGGCTGCAGCCTGCTGCACCAGTGCCTCGAAGCGGCTGCGGCACTGGGCGTCGATGTCCGGGTTCTTGCTCCACCAGAGTTTCTTCTGGCGTTCGGCCACCTGATGTGCCGGCATGGCCTCCCAGCCTTCGCCGAACCAGAAGTCCAGCACTTCCCCGACCTGCGTGGCGCTCTTCATTCGGCGATCACGGTGATCTGCACATCACCCAGGCTGACTTTCTGGCCGACCGTGATCTTGCAGGTCTTGCGGCTTTCGGGCTTGCCATCGACCCGCACGTGGCCTTCGGCTACCAGTTGCTTGCCGGCGCCGCCACTGTCGCACAGGCCGCAGAGCTTGAGCAGCTGGTTCAGTTCGACATGGGGATGGCCCTGCAGCGGGAAGGTGATCTTTTGCATATGCTTTCTTTCGGGAGCGCAGCCCCGGGCGGAGCGGACGTGCGGCCAGGGGCGTAGAACAGGGGCATGAAACAGGGACATGAAACAGGGACATGAAACAGGGAGCGGTAAGGTACGCCGCTCAGGGCGTTTTGTCCAGACCGTGTTCCACAGCATACACCGCAATCTGTACCCGGCTGGAAAGCTTCAGTTTCTTGAGGATGTTCTGGACATGGATCTTCACCGTGCTCTCGGCCACGTCCAGGGTGCGGGCGATTTCCTTGTTGCTCTCGCCACGGGCCACGCAGGCCATGGTCTCGCGTTCGCGGGCGGTCAGCCTGTCGCGGGCGGCCGTCACCGGGGCCGGTGTCTGGTGGGCGGCGCGGAACTGCATCACCAGCTTGGCCGTCATCGCCTCCGAGATCACCGGTTCGCCGGCTGCGGCGCGCTTGATGGCCTGCACCAGAGACTCGGCTTCGATATTCTTGAGCAGGTAGCCGGCGGCGCCATTGTGCAGGGCGGTGCTGAGGTCGTCGGCCTCTTCCGAGACGGAGAGCATCAGCACGGCCGTGTCGGGCAGGTCTTCCACGATCAGCTGCATCGCTTCCAGACCCGACAGGCCGGGCATGTTGAGGTCCATCAGCACCACATCGGGCTGCAGCTGGCGGGCCCGCTTGACGCCGTCCAGACCATCGACGGCTTCGCCGACGACCTCGAATTCGGGATGGCGTTGCAGCAGCAGGCGTACGCCGCTGCGAAACAGGGTGTGATCATCGACGAGCAGGATGCGGATGGGCGTGGGCATGGTGGGGCGGTTCCTTGCAAAGATTCTGGGATGGCTTCAGGCCACGAGACGTTCCTGGCGCATCAGACGGATGGTGACGCAGGTACCTTCATCGGGCCGGCTGTCGATCTGCAGTTGCGCGCCGAGGCGGTCGGCGCGTTCCTGCATGATGCGCAGACCCACATGGTCGGCGCCCTTGGCGCTGGCCTTGTCGAGCTGGAAGCCGTGACCGTCGTCGCGCACCGTCAGGCAGAAGTCGCGGCCGTTGGTAACGGCGATGTCCACCCGCTTGGCCTGGGCATGCTTGCGGATATTCGACAGTGCCTCCTGCAGGATGAACAGCACCTGCAACTGCTGTTCCGGCGCCAGCGGCGGACCGTCGCCGCTGATGGTGATGGCGCCTTGCAGGCCGGTCTGGCGCTGCAGCTTGTCGAGCGATTTGCGCATTTCGGAGTCGAGGCTGCTGTCTTGCAGGCGGCTGCGGAAATTGAGCAGCAGTTCGCGCACGTCTTCATAGTTTTCCTGCACGCCGGTGCGCAGCATGGGCGCGATCTCGTGGATTTCGGCCAGGTTCTCGCGCGCCAGCGAATCCTCCAGCATCTGCACCTGCAGGTTGAGGAAGTTCAGTCCCTGGGCAATGCTGTCATGCAGTCCCTGGGCCATCAGGTTGCGTTCGTGGGCGATGGCGAATTCCTTTTCGCGGGCGATCAGGCGCTGGTTCTCGATGGCCGCGCCGAGGTGGCGGCCCAGGGTTTCCAGGAGGCGGCGCTCGTCGCCGTCGATGCTGCGCTCCTGCAGGAAATGCAGGGAGAAACTGCCGATGGCCTGTTCCCGCACCAGGATCTGGAAGATGCCCAGCGACAGCGCGCCTTCTTCCTGGCAGCGGTAGCGCCGCTGTGCATCGAGCTCGCGGAAATCGCGTACCAGGATCACCCCCTGCCGGGTAGCTGCGCCGCACAGGCAGTCATCGACCTTGATGCAACGTTCCTCATCGATGATCTTGTCCGAGATGCCGTCCTGCACCGTGAGATAGAGATTGCCGCGCTCGTCGAGGATGCGTACCGTGCCGCCATCGGCCTGCATGCGCTGCATGATGCGTTTGAGGAAACCATCGCACAGGGCTTCGATGGTATGCGCTCCCGAGAGGAAGTCGGTGATCTCGTAGAGCGTGCCGACTTCTTCGTTCTGCTCGCGCAGGCGGGCGGTCTTTTCTGCCACGCGCTCTGCCAGCGTGCGGTGCACGCCTTGCACATGGTCGGCCATCTGGTTGAAGGCCTGGGCCAGCTGGCCGAACTCGTCTTCACTCTCCACCGCCAGCCGCACGTCCAGGTCGTTTTGCGACATGCGCGCAATGCCCGCCTGCATGCGCCGCACCGGGCCGACGATCCACAGGTAGAGCAGATACAGCACCGCGATACTCGCCGCCAGCGCCAGGAAGATCAGCGCTGTCTGGCACAGCCGCAGCCAGGTGGTCTTGCCGGTGAGGTCTGCTTCCACATAGGCCACCAGCAGGTTGATGTCGCCCACGAAGTCGGGCAGGTCCTGCAGGTAGCGATCCAGCGCCTGCTGGCGCAGTAGCGGGTCGTCCGCTTCCAGCACGGTGCGGGCATGGACCTGCATGCGCTGCTGCCATTGATCTTGCACGTGCAGCAGCTGTTCGTGAATGGGACCGGTGGCCGGCACGAAGCTGGGTTCACCCGCCTGCCCGGTCTGTACCAGCGCCAGGATCTGGCTGAAGCGTTCGATGTGGTGCTGGAGGTCGGAACGCTCGTGGCCGGTTTCCATCGCCAGGCCCAGCTCGTAGGAGCGCATGCGCAGGCTGCCGGCCTCGTTGATGACGGTGCCGCCGCCCTCCAGTTGCCAGGACAGCAGCAGGGTATAGCCGATGGCCGTCATCGTCAGGCCTAGTCCTACCAGGGTCATCAGCAGGATGCGGAAGGTCAGGCGCTTGTGGGGCGGCAGCGGGTTGGGGAGCAGGGCCAGGGTGGGAGAGGGCATGATGGAAGGTTCCAGGGCTAGCCAGGGAAGCGGCAGTCTAGGCCGTTGGCGGGACCAAAACACCGGGTCCAGGTCAATCTTTGTGCAGATCGTGCAGATCGTGCAGGATCTGCCGGTCCTGGCGCCCTAGCCGCCGGTCTGCGACATGAAGCGGATGATCTTGTGCGGTGCCTGACTGAATTCATGGCGCTCCGGCTTGAGTTCGATGGCCAGGCGGATGGCCTCCTCCAGCCCGCCATCATCGATGCCGGCGCGCAGCAGCGGACGCAATTCCAGGCGCGCTTCCTGTCCCAGGCAGAGGTAGAGCGTGCCGTCCACCGAGAGCCGCACGCGGTTGCAGGTGGCGCAGAAGTGCTGGCTCATGGGTGTGATGAAACCCAGCGTGCAGCGGCCGTCGGCGCTGCCCCAGTAGCGCGCCGGGCCACCGCCCAGCTCGGTGGCCAGGGGCTGCAGGTCGAAGCGGGCCACCAGTGCATCGCGCAGCGGACCAAGCGCGACGACGCCGCTGTTGCGACCGGTCTCGCCCATGGGCATGGCTTCGATCAGGCGCAGGATGAAACCCTGCGCGAAACAGAACTCCGCCATGCGTGGCACTTCATGTTCATTGACGCCGCGCAGTACCACCATGTTGACCTTGATGGGCGCAAATCCGGCTTCCCTGGCCGCTGCCAGGCCTGCCATGACGCTCTGCAGGCTGTCGCGCCCGGTGATCTGTGCCACGCAGGCGCGATCCAGGCTATCCAGGCTGACGTTGATGCGCTGTACGCCGGCCGCCCGTAGCGCCCTTGCGTGCTTGTGCATCTGCGTGGCGTTGGTGGACAGCGACAGTTCCTCCACCCCCGGCAGGGCCGACAATTGCGCGGCCAGCGTGGGCAGCCTGCGGCGCATCAGCGGTTCGCCGCCGGTGAGCCGTATGCGCCCCACGCCGAGTCGGGCGAAGGCGGCGATCACGCGCGTGATCTCGTCGAAGTTGAGCCAGTTGGCCGGCTCCTCGAAACCGGAAAAGCCCTTGGGCATGCAATAGCTGCAACGCAGGTCGCAGCGGTCGGTGACCGACAGCCGCAGGTAGTCGATGCGTCGTCCGAAGCGGTCCAGCAGGGCCGGGCGGCCGGGAGGTGGGACGGACGAGGGGACGGGCGAGGACATGCAGGCTCCTTATTGCAGCAGCGGCGATGTCATGCCGGGAAGTTGCACGCCAGTGATGCGGGCAGCGCCCACCAGTTGCTGCAGGTAGTGACGCAGGGCCTGGTCATGGGCGGCGCGCTGCAGGGCCTGGGCGATGTTCTCGCGTACCGACTCGAAGGGCAGGCGCGTGCCGTCCAGCTTGCGGCCCACCTGGACGATGTGCAGGCCGAAGCGGGTCTCCACCAGGCGCGGGATGATGCCCTGTGGTGCGGCGGCAAAGACGGCCCGTTCGAATTCCGGCACGCAGGCGCCCCGGGCGATCTGCCCCAGGCTGCCGCCTTGTGCGCCGGAGGGGCAGTTGGAGAGCGCGGTGGCCTGCGTGGCGAAGTCCTCCGGTTGCGCCAGCAAGTGCTCCAGCACCGACTCTGCGCGCTGGCGCAGGGCCGCCAGATCGACCTCCGGGGTGACCTGGAACAGGATATGGTTCACTTCCGCCAGCGCCCCGATGATGAAACGTTCCGGCGTGGCCTGGTACTGGCGTCGGCATTCTTCTTCGCCGGCCTGCGGGACGCTGACCTGGCGCTGCAGCAGGAGGGCGATACGCGCGTCGTCGTCCTCGCCCGGTAACTGCAGGCGCTGCGCTTCTTCCAGCAGCAGCCGGCGCAGTACCAGGGTGGTCATGGCCGACTGCAGGTCCTGGTCATCGGCATCGCGGGCGGCCAGTTCCTCGGCCATCTCGGCGTCGCTCAGTTCGTATTCATTGACGATGACAGGCATCCTGGTTCTCCTTGCTCAACGCGGGCGGACCAGTTGCCAGGCCCGGCTCAGATAGGTGATGGACGCAAAGCCGCTCCACACATGCACCAGCCGCGTGAAGGGGAAGATCACGAACAGGGTCAGCCCCATGAACAGGTGCGCCTTGAATAGCAGCGGCGCGCCTTCGATGAAGCCAGCGGCGTCGCCCCGGAAGGTGACGATGTGCTGCGCCCAGGTCATCAGCAACACCATCATGTGGCCGTCGCGGTGCTGGGCCGACTCGGCGATGGTGGACAGGCCCAGGCACAGCGTGACCAGCAGCCACAGCAGCAGGAGCTTGTCGGAGCGGCGGGTGACGGCGGCGATGCGCGCGTCCGTCAGGCGGCGATGGATCAGGATCGCCAGCCCCAGCAGGCAGAGCGTGCCGAACACGCCACCGGCACCCATGGCGACCAGTTGCTTGAAACCGTGGCTCACGCCCACGGCATCCCATACCGCCACCGGTGTGAGCAAGCCCACCAGATGGCCGAAGAAGAGTCCCAGTACGCCGACGTGGAACAGGATATTGCCCAGTCGCAGGCGACCGGCATGCAGCAGTTGCGAGGAGTCACTCTTCCAGGTGTACTGCTCGCGCTCGAAGCGCACCAGGCTGCCCAGCAGGAACACCGCCAGGGCGATGTAGGGGTAGATGCCGTAGAGGAATTGGTGCAGGTAGCTCATGCTGGTCTCCCGGGGGCGGACTGGGTGGTGGACGGTGCGGCGGGGCGGGCATGCTGCCGGGGATGGAAATGCAGCGGCTGCACGCCGCCCGGCGCAGGTTTGAGCAGGGGTTCCACGCCATCGGTACCGGGACCGAAGACTTCCATGGCCTCGTCCATGTCGCGGACAGGTGGATCATCCTGCTCGCGCGGCACGACCTCGGTGAGCCGGGTCAGCAACAGCAAGGGCGCGGCATAGGGGCTCTCACGACGCTGCAGGCGCTGGCCGATGGCGGCCAGCACATGGATCGCCTCGCCCAGCAGCAGGGCGGCCCTGTCCTGCGACAGCAGGCTCAGGAATTCCAGGAACAGCGGCATATAGTCCGGCAACTCGCTGGTAGCCGGCTCCAGGCCCTGGCTACGGTATTCCTCCAGTAGATCGACCATGGCCTGGCCGCGGTCGCGGCTTTCGCCGTGGATGTGTTCGAACAGGTGCAGCGACAGCGCGGCACTGCGGTCGAAGGTATCGACGTAGTTTTCCTGCAGGGTGAGCAGCGGGACGGATTGCAGGTGGTGCAGCAACGGTTGCAGCGCCGGCAAGGCCTCCGCTAGCGCCGCCTCGCCCTGCAGGGCCTGTTCGATCTCGGGCAGTGCCGCGATCAGTTCCGGCTGGGGATAACTCATCAGCGCCGAGACGACGCGATAGATCGCGCCGCTGCCGGCCGCGTGACTGACTTGGGAAGACATGACAGGGGCTCCATTCATTCGGTGACAGGGGACTTCTTGCGCGACTTGGGCATGTCCACGAAGATCACGCTGCCTTGCGGCTTCTTGCCGAACAGGCTGCCGTCGGAGACGCCACCGGAACAACCATTGCCGAAGCTGAAGCCGCAACTGCCCTTGTCGTTGAAGCTGTCTTCGACCATTTCCTTGTGCGAGGACGGCACCACGAAACGGTCTTCGTAGTTGGCGATGGCCAGGGTCTGGTACATGTCCTCGACCTCATCCGCCTGCAGGCCGACCTGCTGCAACAGCGCTTCTTCCTGCCGGCCGTGCACCGTCTGGGCGCGCTTGTAGGCGCGCATGGCCAAGAGGCGTTGCAGGGCGTTGAGGATGGGCGCTTCCTGGCCGGCGGTCAGCAGGTTGGCGAGATAGCGCAGCGGGATGCGCAGCGATTTCACGTCGGGGATGATGCCGTCCATGCCCATGTGGCCGGCTTCGGCGGCCTTCTGGATCGGCGACAGCGGCGGGATGTACCAGACCATGGGCAGGGTGCGATATTCCGGATGCAGGGGGAAGGCGATCTTCCATTGCATGGCCATCTTGTACACCGGCGAGCGGCGTGCCGATTCCAGCCAGCTCTCGGCAATGCCCTGGCGGCGCGCCTCGGCGATCACGGCCGGGTCGTGCGGGTCGAGGAAGCAGTCCAGCTGGGCCTGGTAGAGCGCCTGCTCGTCGGCCACCGAGGCCGCCGCTTCGATGCGGTCGGCGTCATACAGCAGCACGCCCAGGTAGCGGATGCGCCCGACGCAGGTTTCCGAGCAGACGGTGGGCTGGCCGGCCTCGATGCGGGGATAGCAGAAGGTGCATTTCTCGGCCTTGCCCGAGCTCCAGTTGTAGTAGATCTTCTTGTACGGGCAACCAGAGATGCACATGCGCCAGCCACGGCACTTGTCCTGGTCCACCAGCACGATGCCGTCATCCTCGCGCTTGTAGATCGAGCCTGACGGGCAGGACGCCACGCAGGCCGGGTTCAGGCAGTGTTCGCACAGGCGCGGCAGGTACATCATGAAGGTCGATTCGAAGCTGCTGTGCATCTCCTTCTGCACGCCCTCGAACAGCGCATCCTGGCTGCGGGCGCTGAATTCTCCGCCGAGATCGTCTTCCCAGTTAGGCCCCCAGGTGATCTTGTCCATCTTCTTGCCGGTCAGCACCGAGATCGGCCGTGCCGTGGGCGGGGTCTGCATCAGGGGCGCCTTCTGCAGGTGTTCGTAATCGTAGGTGAAGGGCTCGTAGTAGTCGTCGATGGCCGGCAGGTTGGGATTGGCGAACAGGTTGGCCAGGATGCGCAGGCGGCCGCCCTGGCGCGGCTCCAGCTGGCCGGCGGCGGTGCGGGTCCAGCCGCCTTGCCACTGTTGCTGGTTTTCCCATTGCTTCGGATAGCCGATGCCGGGCTTGGTCTCGACATTGTTGAACCAGGCGTATTCCACGCCGTCGCGGCTGGTCCAGACGTTCTTGCAGGTCACCGAGCAGGTGTGGCAGCCGATGCACTTGTCCAGGTTGAGCACCATGCCCACTTGTGCGCGAATTCTCATGATGCCGTCCTTTCTTGCAGGCCACCGTCGAGCCAGTCGATCTTGTTCATCTTGCGCAGGATGATGAACTCGTCGCGATTGCTGCCGACGGTGCCGTAGTAGTTGAAGCCATAGGCCAGTTGCGCATAGCCGCCGATCATGTGGGTTGGCTTGAGCACCGCCCGGGTGACCGAGTTGTGGATGCCGCCGCGCTTGCCGCTCAGCTGCGCGCCGGGGGTGTTCACGATCTTTTCCTGGGCGTGGTACATCAGGCAGATGCCGCCCGGGATGCGCTGGCTCACCACCACGCGCGCGGTCAGGGTGCCGTTGCTGTTGAAGACTTCGACCCAGTCGTTGTCCACCAGTCCTGCGGCCTTGGCGTCGTCTTCCGAAATCCAGACATGCGGCCCGCCGCGACTCAAGGTGAGCATGCGCAGGTTGTCCGAGTAGGTGGAGTGGATGCCCCACTTCTGGTGCGGCGTGAGGAAGTTGAGCACGATCTCCTTCTCGCCATTGGGGTGCCGCCCGAGCATGGGCGCGACCGTCTTGGTATCGACCGCCGGTTTGTAGACGCACAGGCCTTCACCGAAATCCAGCATCCAGCGGTGGTCCTGGTAGAACTGCTGGCGGCCGCTCAGGGTGCGCCAGGGAATGAGTTCATGCACATTGGTATAGCCGGCGTTATAGCTGACCTCTTCTGACTCAAGACCCGACCAGGTCGGGGCCGAGATGATCTTGCGCGGCTGCGCCTGGACGTCGCGGAAACGGATCTTGTCGTGCTCGCGGTCCCGCGCCAGGTGGGTGTGGTCGCGCCCGGTGATCTTGCCCAGTGCTTCCCAGGCCTTGACCGAGACATGGCCGTTGGTTTCGGGAGCGAAGCAGAGGATCATCTCGCAGGCATCGATGGCGCTGTCCAGGCGCGGGCGGCCCTGGCTGATGCCGGGCTCGGTGACGCGCCTGTTCAGTGCGCCCAGTTCGCCCACCTCATGTTCGGTGTTCCAGTTAATGCCCTTGCCGCCGTTGCCCAGCTTGTCCAGCAGCGGGCCGACCGAGGTGAACTTCTTGTAGATGTCGCGGTAGTTGCGTTCCACCACCATGAAATTGGGGGCGGTCTTGCCGGGGATGAGGTCGCATTCGCCCTTCTTCCAGTCCTTCGGTTCGAAGGGCTGGCCCAGTTCGGCCGGGGTGTCGTGCATCAGCGGCTGCAGCACGATGTCGCTGCGGGTGCCGAGGTATTCGCCACCGATCTGGCTGAACTTGCTGGCGATGCCCTTGTAGATTTCCCAGTCGGTCTTGCTCTCCCACAGCGGTTGCACCGCTTCCGAAAGCGGATGGATGAAGGGATGCATGTCCGAGGTGTTGAGGTCATCCTTTTCGTACCAGGTGGCGGTGGGCAGCACGATGTCGGCATACAGGCAGGTGGTGCTCATGCGGAAGTCCAGCGTCACCAGCAGGTCCAGCTTGCCCTCGGCGGCCTCTTCCCGGTACTTGACCTCGGCCGGGCGGATGGCCTGCCCGGCGTCGTCGAACAGCGCATGCTGGGTCCCCAGCAGGTATTTCAGGAAATACTCGTGGCCCTTGCCGGAACTGCCCAGGATGTTGGAGCGCCAGACGAACATGTTGCGCGGGAAGTTCTTCGGGTTGTCGGGGTCGTCGCAGCTCATGTTGACGGCGCCGGACTTCAGGGCTGCCTTCAGGTAGTCCTGCGGGGTCTGGCCCAGTGCCTGGGCGGCGTCGCACACGTCCAGCGGATTGGTTTCCAGCTGCGGGGCCGAGGGCAGCCAGCCCATGCGTTCGGAGCGTGCGTTCATGTCGATCATGCTCATGCCGGCCAGCTTGTCCTTGTCGGCGGTGGGGGCGACGATCTCGTCCAGGCCCAGCTTTTCGTGACGCCACTGGCTGGTGTGGGCATAGAAGAAGCTGGTGCCGTTCATCTGCCGGGGCGGGCGCACCCAGTCGGTGGCGAAGGCCAGCGGCGCCCAGCCGAACTGCGGGCGCAGCTTTTCCTGTCCCACGTAGTGCGCCCAGCCACCGCCGGACTTGCCCACGCAACCGCACATCATCAGCAGGTTGATGATGCCGCGATAGATCATGTCGTTGTGGTACCAGTGATTGAGCGCGGCGCCGACGATGACCATGCTCTTGCCCTCGGTGTCGTGGGCGTTCTGCGCGAACTCGCGCGCCACCTGGATCACCAGCTCGCGCTTGACGCCGGTGTGCTTCTCCTGCCACGCCGGCGTGTAGGGAATGTCGTCGTCATAGGACTGCGCAATCTGGCCGCCCAGCCCCTGGTCCACGCCATAGTTGGCCATCATCAGGTCGTGCACGGTGGCCACCAGTGCGGTGCTGCCGTTGGCCAGGCGCACGTGGCGCACCGGCACGCGGCGTGTCTGCAATTGCTCGGCATCGTCCCCGCCGAAGTAGTTGAAGGCGACCGGGACCACCTCGTCGTGCTGGTCCACCAGCGAGAGCAGCGGCTCGATCTCGCGACCGGAATGACCGTCCCGGCTTTCCAGGTTCCAGCGGCCCAGCTTGGCGCCGTCGTTGACCTGGCCTTCGCCCCAGCGGTAACCGATGGAACCGTTGGGCGCGACGATCTGGCCGGTGGTGGCATCGATGGCCAGGGTCTTCCAGTCGGCGTTGTTGGCTTCTTCCAGCTGGCCGGGCATCTGCGAGGCGCGCAGCAGCTGCTCCGGCAGGTAGCGGCCGTCGCGTTCCACCAGCCGTACCAGCATGGGCAAGTCGGTGTATTGCCGGACGTAGTGGCGGAAGTAGGGTGAGGGGCGCTGCAGGTGGAATTCCTTGAGGATCACATGGCCCATGGCCATGGCCAGCGCGGCGTCGGTACCCTGGCGCGGGGCCAGCCAGATGTCGCCGAACTTGACCATCTCGCCGAAGTCCGAGGACACCGCCACGGTCTTGGTCCCCTTGTAGCGCACCTCGGTGTAGAAGTGGGCGTCGGGGGTGCGGGTCTGCGGCACGTTGGAGCCCCATACCATCAGGTAGGTGGCGTTGTACCAGTCGGCCGATTCCGGCACGTCCGTCTGCTCGCCCCAGATCTGCGGGCTGGCGGGCGGCAGGTCGCAGTACCAGTCGTAGAAGGACAGGGCCACGCCGCCGATGAGGCTCAGGTAACGGGCGCCGGCCGCGTACGACACCATCGACATGGCCGGGATGGGCGAGAAGCCGATCACCCGGTCCGGGCCGTACTGCTTGATGGTGTAGGCATTGGCGGCGGCGATGATTTCGTTGGCGGTATCCCAGTCGGCCCGCACGAAGCCACCCTGGCCGCGCACCGACTTGTAGCTTTTTGCACGGGCGGGGTCACTGGTGATGGCGGCCCAGGCCTCGACCGGGCCCAGGGTGCGGCGCGCCTCCTGCCACAGTTGCATGAGACGGCCGCGGATCATCGGGTACTTCACCCGCTGGGCGGAGTAGACGTACCAGCTATAGGAGGCGCCACGCGGGCAGCCGCGCGGCTCGTGGTTGGGCAGGTCGGGACGGGTACGGGGGTAGTCGGTCTGCTGGGTTTCCCAGGTGATCAGGCCGTTCTTGACGTAGACCTTCCAGGAGCAGGACCCGGTGCAGTTGACCCCGTGCGTGGAACGTACCACCTTGTCGTGCTGCCAGCGGCTGCGGTAGGCGTTTTCCCATTGGCGGTCTTCATCGACCACGGCGCCATGGCCATCGGCGAAGGTGGACTTCACCCGCGACATGAACTTCAATCGGTCCAGAAAATGACTCATCGTGAATCCTCGGTTGCGTGGGTGCATACCCCACCTGCGTTTTCGATATGGGCAGTCTTGATGGTTGGAAAGTGTAGGCAGGCGCCCCGTCCCTGCCTATTCACCGGCTTGGTCAGGGCAGCCATCCAGGTGGCGGAGACGGGCTAGTTCGAAAGAACTAGGGCCATTTCAACAGGGCATGGGCGCGCCCTTGCGGGCGTAGTACCACCAGGTGATGAGCATGCAGCTGGCATAGAAGCCGACGAAGACGAACATCGCCATGTCCGGCGCGCCGGTCATCCTGATCGAGGTGCCGAAGCTCTGCGGGATGAAGAAGCCGCCGTAGGCGCCGATGGCTCCGGAGAAACCCAGTACGGCCGCCGATTCCTTGCCCGCATCCAGGCGGGCTTGCTGCAGCGCCGCCTCGCCTTGTCCCGCGGCAGCACGCTCGCGCTCGGTCTGGAAGATGATGGGAATCATGCAGAAGGTCGAGCCATTGCCCAGTCCGGTGAGGATGAACATGCCGATGAAGGAGGCCAGGAACAGCGTGAACTGGTGCGTATGCAGGGCCGGCAGGATGCCCAGCAGGATGGTCAGCCCCATGGCCAGGAACACCCACAGCGTGACGCGCGCGCCGCCGATGCGGTCCGAGATCATGCCGCCCAGCGGCCGCGCCAGGGCACCGGCCAGCGGGCCGAGGAAGGCGAAGCGGGCGACTTCCACCTCCGGGAACTGGGCCTTGATCAGCATGGCGAACGCCGCCGAGAAGCCGATGAAGGAGCCGAAGGTGCCGACATACAACCAGCACATCAGCCAGTTGTGCTTGCGCTTGAAGATCACCGCCTGGTCGGCCAGCGATGCCTGGGCAGAGGCGATGTCGTTCATGCCGAACCAGGCTGCCAGGGTGGCGGCGACGATGAAGGGGACCCAGATGAAGCCGGCATTGGCCAGCCAGTAGCTGCTGTCCAGGCCGCTCTTGGGATCATGGAAGAGCACCCCCTGGCCGGCGATGGAGGTGGCGAACACGGCCGAGGAAATCACCAGCGGCGTGACCAGTTGCACCACCGAGACGCCCAGGTTGCCGATGCCGGCATTCATGCCGGTGGCGTAGCCTTTGCGCGCCTTGGGGAAGAAGAAGCTGATGTTGGCCATGCTGGAACTGAAATTGCCGCCGCCCAGCCCGCACAGCAAGGCCAGGCCCAGCAGGGTGGAGTAGCTGGTGCCGGGGTCGCGCAGGGCCAGGCCCATGCCGATGGCGGGGATCAGCAGGCTGGCGGTGGAAATGGCGGTCCAGCGACGCCCGCCGAACACCGGCACCAGGAAGGAATAGAAGATGCGCAGCGTGGCACCCGAGAGAGCGGGCAAGGCCGTCAGGAAGAACAACTGGTCCTTGCTGAAGTGAAAGCCGGCCTTGTCCAGGTTGGCGGCCACCACGCTCCACAGCATCCAGACTGCGAAGGCCAGCATCAGGCAGGGGATGGAGATCCAGAGATTGCGGTTGGCGACCGGCTCGCCTTGCTTGCGCCAGAAGTCCGGGTTTTCCGGCTCCCAGCGCGTGAGTACGTGGTTCATGAGGTGTCCTTGAAATGGGAAGGGATCAGTCGGCCGCCAGGGCCTTGCGTGGCGCTTGCAGGCCTTCGCGGCGGAACTGGAAGTGCATCCACACCAGCGAAATGCAGACCGTGCCGTAGAGCAGCATGAAACAGGAGCTGCGTACGCCGGTGAGGTCCAGCACCACGCCGAACAGGATCGGCAGGATGAAGCCGCCCAGCCCGCCGGCCAGGCCGACGATGCCGGAGACCGCGCCGATGTTGCCGCTGTAGTCGTCGGAGATGAACTTGAAGACCGAGGCCTTGCCCACCGCCATGGCCACGCCGACCACCATCAGCAGCGCCGTGAAGAGCACCGGGTTCAGGCCGATGTGGAAGGTCCTTGTGCCGCCCACGGTCTGGATGGCGAAATCGGTCTGTGGATAAGACAGCAGGAAGAAGGCCACCCAGCACACCCACATCACCCACCAGGTGACCTGGTAGGCACCGTACTTGTCGGAGAGCCAGCCGCCCACGGCGCGCAGCACGCCGCCCGGCAGCGAGAAGCAGGCCGCCAGCAGGGCGGCGGTCTTGATGTCGAATCCGTATTCGGTGACGTAGTACTTGACCATCCACAGGCTCAGGCCGACATAGCCGCCGAAGACCACCGAGTAGTACTGGCAATAGCGCCAGACCCTGGGGTCCTTGAGCATGCGCACCTGGTCCATGAAGCCGGTGTCGGACTTGACCTGGTGCGCCGGGTCGGTGGACGAGCCCAGCCAGAACAGCAGGGCTGCGGCCAGCATCAGGGCGGCATAGACCTTGGGTACCAGCATCCAGCCACCGGCGGCGATGAGCACCGGCGCCACGAACTTGTTGACCGCCGCGCCCGAGTTGCCGGCGCCGAACACGCCCATGGCCAGGCCCTGGCGTTCCTTCTTGAACCAGCGCGCCACATAGGGCGTGCCGACCGAGAAGGAGCCACCGGCCAGGCCCACGAACAGGCCCAGCACCAGGAAGTGCCAGAAGGCGGTGGCGTAGGAAATCAGCCAGATCGGGACCACCGTGCACAGCATCAGGATGAAGAACACGCTGCGCCCGCCGTAGCGGTCGGTCCAGATGCCCAGCGGCACCCGGATCAGGGAGCCGGTCAGCACCGGCGTGGCGGTGAGCAGGCCGAATTCGGTTTCGTTCAGGTGCAGGGCATTCTTGATGGGGATGCCGATGACCCCGAACATCATCCAGATGGTGAAGCAGACGGTAAACGCGAGCGTGCTGGAACCCAGCACGCCATAGGCCTTGCGCTGGTCGGACATGGAGCCTCCTGCGGATGTTGATCGATGGGTCCAGCTTAGCGATCGGTGCAGGCCGGCAACATCGGTCCGACGGAGAGGCGGGGGAAGGGAGAAGACGGAGGCAGTAGGGGCAGGCTGCCCACCGGAAGAACTAGTTCTTCCGGTGGAGCAGGTCAGGCCGGGTCAGTTTGCTGACAGGGTCTGCTCGGCTTTGTCCAGCCAGGTGGCGAGGCTGTCGGTGAGGTCCTTCTGGCTGAAGGAACAGCTTTCCTCGGTGAAGAGGCTGCCGGCTTCGAGGCGGCCCAGCAGGTCTTCGGCAACCTGCTGGTAACGGGGTGGCAGGGCCTGCATCACGTCGTCGCGGGCGCGCCAGGTGGCGCACAGGGTGGCGATGCTGGCGCGTTGCTCGCACAGGGCGGTGAGGGCCTCGCGCATGGGGGCCAGTTGCTGGGCGGCGGGGTGGCTCATGGTGGGCTCCCGGTCAGGCGCGGGCGGCGATGACGAACAGGGCGATCACGCTCAGGTAGCCGACCGCCCAGACCGCCGAGCGGGCCGAGGGTTTGTCGTTCAGGTAGAACAGGGTATAGAGCAGGCGGGCGGCGATGAAGACCACGCTGGCGATGTCGATCTGGCCCTGGGCGGCACCGGCCTGCTGCGCCACCAGCACGGCGGCGGCGAAGAAGGGGAAGGCCTCGAAGTGGTTGCGGTGGGCGTAGTCGGCGCGGCGACGCACTCCGGTCTGCTGGTCCAGCCAGGCACGCGGTTCGGCGTTGTCGAAGTCCTTGCGACCGCGCTTGGCCACCGCGATGGTGAACACCGGCATCAGGCCGGCGATCAGGATGCACCAGTTGGACAGGGTCATGGATTCAGTCTCCTCGTTGTGTTGTCGTGTTCGATGTTGCGTTCGATGTCGGGTATGGCGCGCCCAATGTGCGCTCAGGATGGGTTCACAGCTCCTTGGCCGCAAAGGTATTGCAGGCGCTGACCTTGCCTTCGTTGATGCCGCGCTTGAACCAGGTCACGCGCTGGGCGGAGGTGCCGTGGGTGAAGGAGTCCGGCACCACCACGCCGCGCGCCTGACGCTGCAGGGCGTCGTCGCCGATGGCGGAGGCGGCGTGCAGGGCGTCTTCGATGTCCCCTTCTTCCAGGATGTGACGCGCCTGGTTGGCGTGGAAGGCCCAGACCCCGGCGAAGCAGTCGGCCTGCAGTTCCAGTCGCACCGACATGGCATTGGCCTGCTTTTCGCTGGCATTGCGGCGGGCCGCATCGACCTTGTCGGAGATGCCCATCAGGTGTTGCACGTGGTGGCCGACTTCATGGGCGATCACATAGGCCTGGGCGAAGTTGCCGGAGACCTTGAAACGCTGCTTCATCAGTTCATAGAAGGACAGGTCGATGTAGACCTTCTGGTCGCCCGGGCAATAGAAGGGACCGGTGGCGGTCTGGCCGGTGCCGCAGGCGGTCGGCGTGCTGCCGGAAAACAGCACCAGCTTGGGCCGCGCATACTGCTTGCCGTTGGCGGCGAAGATCTGGCCCCAGGTGTCTTCGGTGTCGGCCAGGACGGTGGAAACGAAGCGCGCCATCTGGTCGTTGGGCGAGGGTTTGTGCGCCGGCGCCTGTTGCTGCACCGGTACCGGGCCGCCTCCGCCGGAGAGCAGGTTGAGCATGGTCAGCGGGTTGATGCCCAGGAAGTAGGACGCCACCAGTGCCACGGCCACGGTGCCCAGGCCGATGGAGCGGCCGCCGAAGCCAAAGCCGCTCCCTCCGCCGCCACCTTCACCACGACGGTCTTCCACGTTGTCGCTTTCGCGATTGCCTTCCCATTTCATGATTCGTTCCTCTGCGGGCCTGTCTGCAATGCCCGGATTGTAATGGATGACATGGGGCGCCGGCTTGTCGGGCGTTGTCTGACGGGCCTGGGAGGGTTCCGTCCGATTCCGCCCGATGAGCTGGCAAGGTATCGTGCAAAAAGGGGCAGGCTGGATGTCGGATGACTGGATGCAGGGACACCCGCTTGGCGCGCTCGGCATTCGGTGCCACACTGGCTGTCTTGATCGCTGCATCGTCAGCGGCATTTCTGGCTGCACCCATCGCTCCACGCAACGCTGCATTGCCCGCTGTACTGCTGGCTGCACTGCTGGCAGCACCCCGTCCGCAACAAGCACAACAACACTGGAGGCGACACATGATCATCTGGCTCATTGTTTTCATTGCAAGCGCATTGGCGCTGATGATGGCGCGTGCCAGCGCCTGGGTCTGGCTGGCAGCCGAGGCGGCCCTGATCGTCCTGGGCGGCGCCGCGCTCGACATCGACTGGCCGATACGGGTGCTGCTGGCGATCCTGTTGTTTACGCCGACCCTGGTGGTGGCGATCCGCTCGGTGCGGCAGTCGTTGATCACGCGGCCCGCGCTGGACACGTTCGCCATGATGGCGCCGCGCATGTCCGACACCGAACGCGATGCCATCGAGGCCGGCACCACCTGGTGGGATGCCGAGCTGTTCTCCGGCAAGCCGGACTGGGAGCGCCTGTTCGCGCTGCCGGCGCCGCGCCTGACACCGGAGGAGCAGGCTTTCCTCGATCACGAGGTCGAGCAGCTGTGCGCCATGGTCAGCGACTGGGACACCAGCGTGAAGACCCAGGACCTGCCGCAGCAGGCCTGGAAGTTCATCAAGGAGCGCGGCTTCCTGGGCATGATCATTCCGCGCCAGTACGGCGGCAAGGAGTTCTCGGCCTACATGCATTCGCAGGTGGTGATGAAGCTGGCCTCGCGCAGTTCGGCTGCGGCCATCGCAGTGATGGTGCCCAATTCGCTGGGGCCGGCCGAATTGCTGCTGCATTACGGCACCGAGGCGCAGAAGGACCACTACCTGCCGCGCCTGGCACGGGGGCAGGAGATTCCCTGCTTCGCACTCACCAGCCCCTATGCGGGTTCGGATGCGGCGGCCATTCCGGATATCGGCATCGTCTGCAAGGGTCGGTATGAGGGACGCGAGACGCTGGGCTTCCGGGTCACCTGGAGCAAGCGCTACATCACCCTGGCGCCGGTGGCCACCGTGCTGGGCCTGGCCTTCCGGGCGCGCGATCCGCATGGCCTGCTGGGCTATGCGATGGAGCCCGGCATCACCTGCGCGCTGATCCCCACCGACCATCCAGGGGTGGTCACCGGTCGTCGACACTGGCCGCTCAATGCGGTGTTCCAGAATGGTCCGACCGAGGGCACCGATGTCTTCATCCCGATGGAGTGGGTGATCGGCGGCGTGGCCCAGGTCGGACGCGGCTGGCGCATGCTGATGGAATGCCTGGCGGCGGGGCGGGCGATTTCGCTGCCGTCGTCCAGCGTCGGTTTTTCCAAGATGGCGGTGCGCGGTACCAGTGCCTATGCCGCCATGCGGCGCCAGTTCAAGATCGAGATCGGCAAGTTCGAGGGCGTGCAGGAAGCGCTGGCACGCATGGGCGGGCATCTCTACATGATGGATGCCACGCGCCGCCTGTCGGCACTGGCGGTGGATGCGGGCGAGAAGCCATCGGTGATCTCGGCCATCTCCAAGTACCACGTCACCGAGCGCGGGCGCATGGTGGTCAACGACGGCATGGACGTCATCGGTGGCAAGGGCATCTGCATGGGACCGGGCAATTTCCTGGCGCGGGTGTACCAGCAGATTCCGATCGCCATCACGGTAGAGGGCGCCAATATCCTGACGCGCTGCCTGATCATCTTCGGCCAGGGGGCGATCCGTTGCCATCCCTATGTGCTGCAGGAGCTGGCTGCGGCCTCGGAGGAGGACCGCGAGCGCGCGGTGCAGGCCTTCGACCGCGTGCTGTTCGCGCACCTGTCCTTCGCGGCGGCCAATGCGGCGCGCAGCCTGGTGGGTGGCATCAGCGGCGGCTGGCTGTTGCCGGCACCCTCCCAGGCGGCGCATGCCACACGCCGCTACTACCGCGCCGTGGTCCACCTGTCCTCGGCCTTCGCCTTGCTCACCGATGTCAGCATGGCCGTGCTGGGCGGTACGCTCAAGTTCCGTGAACGTATCTCGGCGCGGCTGGGGGATGTGCTCTCGCAGTTGTACCTGGTGTCGGCGGTGTTGAAACGCTTCGAGGACGAAGGTCGTCAGGAAGCTGACCAGGCCTACGTGGACTGGTCGGTGCAGGATGCCCTGAACCGGGCGCAGGAAGCCATCGTCGAGACCTTGCACAACTTCCCCAACCGGCCGGTGGCGCTGCTGCTGCGGGTGCTGATCTTCCCGCTGGGACTGCCTTATCGCAAGCCGTCGGACCTGCTCGGCACGCTGGTGGCCAAGGCCATGCAGACCCCGGGCGCAAGCCGCGACCGGCTGGTGGCCGATACCTATGTGCCCGGCGAAGGTGATCCGCTGGCCTGCGGTGAACTGGCCTTTGCACTGGCGCCGGTGGTGCAGCAACTGGAGCAGCGGCTCAAGCCGGAGATCAAGGAAGAGCGGCTGCCGCCGATGCCGCAGAGCCTGCGCGAACTGCCGGCCTGGAGTGCACTGGTCTTGCAGCGCGGACTGATCTCGCAGCAGGAGAAGGAAGTGCTGGATGCCTTCGCCCACTATGGGGACCTCAGCGTGCAGGTGGACGATTTTGCGGCCGACTTCGACCGGGCCGAGAACATGGCAGAGGTTTCCTAGTTCGCGTAAGCTGCCGGCTCCGGATACAGCCACAGGATGAACCATGACCCGACAGCCCCGCATCTACCTCGCCGGTCCCGATGTCTTCGCGCGCGACTATGCCGCGCACAAGACGCGCATCAAGCAATGGTGCGGCGAGCTGGGCTTGCTGGCCTTGTGCCCGGGCGATGACGAGGTGCAGGGCGAGAGCAAGTCCGAGATCGCCCGGCGCATCTACGAAATCAACGTAGCCCTGATCGAGTCGGCCGATGCCGTGGTGGCCAACGTGCGCGACTTTCGCGGCCATGAGCCGGATTCGGGCACGGTCTTCGAGATCGGCTACGCGGTCGGGCGTGGCAAGAAGGTGTGGTGCTACAACACGCCGGTGCAGGATCTGCTGGCGCAGGTGCCGCAGGGTGAGCCCGGTTACTGCCGCGAGGGCATGCAGATCGAGGACTTCGGCCTGCCGCGCAACCTCATGCTGGCGCATGCCGCCGAACTGGTGCAGGGTGACCTGCGCGCCTGCCTGGAGCAGGTGGCGCGCTGGCATGCGGGACGGCGCTGAGCCCGTCTGCGCGACATCATTGCAGGGGTACGCGCCCCATCAGATAGAACTCTTCATTGGGACGCATGCTGGTCACGTTGGCCAGCCGGTTGGACATGCCGAAGAAGGCCGCGATGGCCGCGATGTCCCAGGCTTCCTCCTCTCCCCAGCCCTGCTCCCTGAGCTGGGCGAAATCCTCCTCGTTGACGGCCCAGGCGCTGGTCGAGACCTTCATGGCGAAATCCAGCATGGCCGTTTGCCGCGGGCTGATGTCGGCCTTGCGGTAATTGATCGCGACCTGGTCGGCCAGCAAGGGGTCCTTGGCGCGGATGCGCAGGATCGCACCATGCGCCACCACGCAGTACTGGCATTGGTTGGCATTGCTGGTGGCGACCACGATCATCTCGCGCTCGGCCTTGGTGAGCTTGCCGGGCTTGTCCATCAAGGCATCGTGATAGGCGAAGAAGGCGCGGAATTCGTCCGGGCGGTGCGCCAGGACCAGGCAGACGTTGGGGATGAATCCTGACTTCTCCTGCACTGTCAGGATGCGCTGGCGGATGTCCTCGGGAAGCTCGTCGAGTTCGGGGATGGGAAAGCGGCCGATGGGGGCGGTCGGGGTCATGGGGTCTCCTGTTGTCGTGGTGTGCAGGGCAGTGGCTGCCCCGCAGAGAACATAGCACTTCTTCCGGTCGTTCAATGTCGCCAGCCTGACGGTGAAGCCTTTTGCTTCATGTGTTGATCAAATGCAATGAAAAATATGATTAAGATATATCTTGAAATATTCAAAATAAAGATATATCTTGGCTATATCGATCGACACGCAGCGTGCGTCAGTCGCTGCCTTTAGCAAACCGACAAGAAGGAAACACCATGTTCAAGCATCTATTCGGCCACCATGGCCAGCCGGGCCACGGCCCCATGCACCAGCGCCACGACCGTCCGCACCATGGCGGCGGCCTGTTCGATGAAGAAGGCCATCGCGGCCACCACGGGCCGCGTGGCCGCGAGGGTGGCGGTGGGGGCGGTCGCGGTGCGCGCATGTTCGAGCAGGGCGCATTGCGCATCGTGATGCTGCACCTGTTGCAGGAAAAGCCGCGCCACGGCTACGACATGATCAAGGCCATCGAGCAGCTGGTGGGCGGTGGCTACAGCCCCAGCCCGGGCGTGATCTACCCGACCCTGACGCTGCTGGAAGAAATGGGCCATGCCTCGGTACAGGGCGAAGAGGGCGGCAAGAAGCTCTACACCATCAGCGCCGAGGGCCGTGCGCATCTGGAAGAGAAGGAAAACGCAGAAGTGCTGCAGCAGGTGCTGCACAAGTTCGAACTGCGCCGCCAGGAACGGCCGGATGCCGATTCGCCGGAGCTGCGCCGGGCGGTCCAGAACTTCCGCATGGCGCTGCATACGCGCCTGGCCAAGGGCAAGCTGGAGCAGGAAGAGCTGCATGCCATCATCGACATCATCGATCGCGCCGCCGTGGCGGTGGAGCGGGCCTGAGCCCCAAAGAAGCAAGCAAGGAGAGCAACATGAAGGAACATCGCTACCGCATCACCCTGGAACACCTGGCCACGGCGTCGGAAGGACAGACGCTGCATGAGCCCATCAGCTTCGAGGCCGGCAATCATGACGATATCTTCAGTATCGTCGAGCGTCTGCGCGGCAATGCTCAGTTCGACAGCGATACCAGCGCGCAGCTGGCGCTGGGGCTGAAACTGTTTTCGGAGGTGATGCTGAAGAACCGCAAGCATCCCCTGTTCGAAGAGATACAACCGGCCCTGCGCGACTTCATCATGAAGCTCAAGGCGCAGGGCAAGGCCGCCGCAGAATAAAGCGGCCAGCCGGCGGCGCCCTTACTGGTTGGCCGGCGCGATCATTTCGGCGTAGTCGTAGAGCGCACCCAGGATGTCCTGGGTGCGCTCGTCGTCTGCCTGCTCCTGCAACTGGTCGATCTGTTCGAACAACTGGGCGATGGTGCGCGCGCCACCGGCGCCTTCGAACAGGCGGGCAGCGCGATGCTCTTCCCAGTGCTGGGTTTCGTCGGGACGCAGGGTCTCGGGGAAGTTGCGAGCGCGATAGCGGAACAGGATTTCGTTGAGGCGCATATCGTCGAAGGACATGCTGGCCCCGGCCAGGGCGGCTGGTGCCAGGGCGCGCAGCTGCGTCAGCTGGCGCCGGTCGCCGTTGCCGATGAAGCCGCCGTAGAGGTCTTCGTCGACGTCGGGTCGTTCTTCGCCCTCGCGCTGGTAGACCTGGCGCCACAGTGACGATAGGTCGGGCAGGGCGGCCGCGTGTTCTGCATGGCGCAGGGCGGTGTCGACGTCGATGCCCAGGGCGGTGGCGCGCTCGGCGCTGAGGGTCTTGAGGCTGCCCACCACGATGGGCGACTTGTTCAGGTGGATGCTCTTGACCGGCAGGCGCTCTACGCCCTCCGGCAGCTCATCGCGCCGGGTGAACATGCGTGTGCGCACGGTGGCCGCGTCCAGGCCGGCCAGTTCGGCGGGGTCGTAGCCCAGGTCCCAGGCGATCACTTCGTTCTTGTTGGTGGGGTGCATGCCCAGCGGCCACATCAGCGCCAGGCAGCCCTGCGCCACCGGGAACATGCCGGAGACATGCAGGAAGGGCTTGGCCGCCGGCAGGCCGATTTCGGCGGCGGCCTTTTCCTTCTTGTGCAGGGCCAGGGCGAAGTCGAACAGGCGCGGGTTGTGCTGGCGGATCAGGCGCGCCAGCGCGATGGTGGCGCGCACGTCGGAGAGGGCATCGTGGGCGGCTTCGTGCAGCAGGCCATTGGCCTTGGAGAGATGTTCCAGCTTGAAGCTGACGCTGCCGTCTTCCTTGGTCGGCCACTGGATGCCGTCGGGGCGCAGGGCATAGGTCAGCCGCACCACATCCAGCAGGTCCCAGCGGCCGCAGCCGTTGGCCCATTCGCGGGCATAGGGATCGATCAGGTTGCGCCAGAACATGAAGCGGGTGACTTCGTCGTCGAAGCGGATGGTGTTGTAGCCCACGCCGATGGTGCCGGGCTCGCCCAGGGCCTCTTCGATCTGCGCGGCGAATGCGTGTTCGGGGATGCCGTGTTCCAGGCAGTGCTGCGGCGTGATGCCGGTGATCAGGCAGGACACCGGGTCGGGCAGGTAGTCCGGCGCCGGCTTGCAATAGATCATGAGGGGTTCGCCGATCTCGTTGAGTTCGGCATCGGTGCGCACGGCGGCGAACTGCGCGGGACGGTCACGGCGCGGCACGGCGCCAAAGGTTTCGTAGTCGTGCCAGAGGAAGGTGTGATTGGACATCGCGGCGGGCTTCTATGGGAATCGCGCGATTATAGAGCCTTGTGGCCTGCGCGCCGTGATCAGTGCGCAGGCCGGCGGGATTGCGGAGGGTTTCTCGATCGATGCCGAGGGCCAGGATGGCGGCGTTACTGCAAGGCCGGGGTATCGCGCTTGAGCACCTTGCGCAGCAGGTCCTGCAGGGTGCCGCTGCGCAGGGGCGGGTTGCCGCCGGCGTACTGGATGTTGTCGATCACCCAGCCGCGGGCGTCGCGGGTTAGGCTCAGGCGGTCGGTCCATTTGGCCGGGGATTGCAGCTTGGCATCGCTGAAGATCAGTTCCACGGTGCAGGTCGCTTCACGTTCCTGGGCTTCGCACTGAACCACTCGGAAGGTCGAGGCGCCATTCGGGTTGCCGGTGAACAGGTCGCCCTGTACCAGGGGCGGCAGCGGCTCGGCATCGGGATCGGCGGCCAGGTCCGCGGCCGCCTGGGTGGTGCGGGCTTCCTGGGCGACCGAGACATCCTTGAGCAGGTCGAACAGCGACACCGACAGGAAGCTGCGGAAGGTGATCAGTTCCTTCAGCGTCAGCGCGCCGGAGGGCCTGGCCGAGGCGTGGGCCTGGTAGAACTCCGTGACCAATTCCTTGGCTTTGCCGTCTTCATTGGCCGTGCACGCTGCCAGCAAGAGGCTGGCGGCGGCGAAGAGTGTCGTACCGATCCGCTTCAATCTGATTCTCCCTGTGCCGTGGTCGCGTGCATGGTGGAGGGGCATGCGGCCGACGGCCTGTTGATCTGTTATTTCGTTATTACCTTGTCATCAGTGGAATGTGAACGATTGCGTGAGCAGATCGACAAGCATTCCCGGTGGCAAGCTTACGCCTCCCGGCTCGGCAGGAAGGCCCGAAATACATCGCCAAAAGGCCGCCAATTCGCTGCAAATGCTGCGTCAAAGCGGGCTGGCGAGGCGTGCCGGCTCGCTCTGGAGCGGGTGCCATGTTTGTTGCCGCGACGCCTTATTCGGTCTGCTGGATGGCGTCGCTGAGGTTGTCGGTGAGGTATTCGCGCTGGGAAGACTGGTCGTTGCCGATGAATTCGATGTCATCGATGCGCCACTGGCGGTTTTCGCGGACCAGCAGGATCTTGTCGTTCCAGGATTCGTCGCTGCCCGATTGCTGGTAGCGGAAGGCCACCTGGCAGGCGGCGCGATCCGCTTCGCTGTCGCAGGACTGGACGGCGAAGGAAGTGGCGCCCTCGAAGAGCGAGGTGAACAGATCGCCCTCGACGATGGGGGCCGCCTGTGGGCCGGCGGCGGCCTGGTAGCGGGCGTCGGCCGCTTCGGCCCGGGTCAGCAGGTTGTAGAGGGAGCGGCTGACCAGCGGTTCGAACTGCTTGAGTTCATCGGCCGAGGGCAGGCCGGGGGCGTTGTGCTTGAGGTGGATGCGGTAGAAGTCGCCGACCACTTCGGCCTGCTGCTGCTCCTCGCCGCTGAAATTGTTGCAACCCGACAGGGTCAGCAGCATGCCCAGGGCGACGGCGCCGGCACCGGTACGCAATGCATGGGCGGAAGAGGGGGCGGCCGCGGGTGAGGCTGAAGGTGAGGCTGAAGGTGAGGCTGGGCGGGGAGGAGGGGCGGGACGGTGCAAAGTGGTCATCCTGGTGTTCCTGGCGCCGGGTCTTGCCCGGTGCTCGTGTCATGGCGGCACATGCCGCGAAGAGGGCGCTGTGCCCGGTTACGGCCTGATGCAGGGTTGATGCTGGGTTGATGCTCTTGGGTCTGCCCGGTTAGTCCGGGACGAGTCGCAAACGTTCCGCAGCGCCCCGGTTGGAGGCGCTGCAGAGGGTGGCAATGCGGTGGTGCTGGTGCTGCCGACGATCAGGGGGGCGGGCTTAGACCGATTCGGTCAGCAGCGAGAAATGCTCCACCTGCGGGGCGCCGGCGAAGAAGGGGCCGACGATGCCGCGCCATTCGGTAAAGGCGGGCGATTCGCGGAAGTCCACGGTATGGTTTTCCAGGGTGGCCCAGTACACCATGAGCAGGTAGCGCTCTGGCGATTCGACGCCCTTTTGCACCTTGTGGCCGAGATAGCCGGTGGCCTTGCTGATGGTCTGCGCCAGGCCGCGCTGGATGGCGTCGTCGAATTCGGCTTGCTTGCCGGGTTGGATGCGGATGTCCGCCAGTTCCAGGATCATGTGGTTCTCCATTGTGCAGTGCGTAGTCGAGGGTGAGCGCCGGCGCCGTGGTGCGTCGGCGGGCCGCACGATTATCACATTTTCCCCGGAGGCCGGCGTTCAATGGAATTTGTGGTCGGCTGAAAAGCTTTCACGCGCGGCCTGCGGCGGCCTGTTTTGGGGCGTCGTCATGGTGCGCGCAGGTTTTTTGCACCGTCTGGCGGCAAGCCATGTGGATGCCGAAATCTTTTACGGATTTATTTTGCGTCCACGCGCCGCAGCAATTGTTATTTGAGGCCGCGCTCAATACACTACCTCCCGTTCTATCCACCTAAAAATCAAAACAAATCTACAACGAAAGGGATCTCCATGTCGGGTTCGTATTTCCCCCAATGGCGGCTGCGCCAAAGCACCACTGACGGCCAGGGTGCCGTGATCGCCGCCGACGAGCGGCTGCCTGCGCCACAGACCCTGGCCATGGGGGTGCAGCACGTGGTGGCCATGTTCGGTTCGACCGTGCTGGCGCCGCTGCTCATGGGCTTCGATCCCAACCTGGCGATCCTGATGTCCGGCGTCGGTACGCTGCTGTTCTTCCTGCTGGTGGGCGGCCGCGTGCCGAGCTACCTGGGGTCCAGCTTTTCCTTCATCGGCCTGGTCATTGCGGTGACCGGTTATGCCGGTTCCGGTGCCAATGCCAACCTGGGCGTGGCGCTCGGCGGCATCATCGCCTGCGGTGCGGTGTATGCGGTGATCGGCCTGATCGTGGCCGGCGTCGGTACCCGCTGGATCGAGTCGCTGATGCCGCCGGTGGTGACCGGTGCGGTGGTGGCGGTGATCGGTCTGAACCTGGCGCCGATCGCGGTCAAGGGCGTCTCGGGCAGCAATTTCGACAGCTGGATGGCACTGGCCACCGTGCTGTGCGTGGGCTTCGTCGCCGTGTTTACGCGTGGCATGCTGCAGCGCCTGCTGATTTTGGTCGGGCTGCTGCTGGCCTATGTGCTGTATGCAGTGCTGGCCAATGGCCTGGGCCTGGGCAAGCCGATCGACTTTGCCAGCGTGGCCAATGCCGCCTGGTTCGGCGTGCCGCACTTTGCCACTCCGGTGTTCCAGGCCGGCGCGATGGCCTTGCTGGCTCCGGTAGCGATCATCCTGGTGGCCGAGAACCTGGGTCACATCAAGGCCGTCTCGGCCATGACCGGCCAGAACCTGGACCGCTACATCGGTCGCGCCTTCATCGGTGACGGCCTGGCGACCATGCTTTCGGGTAGCGTCGGCGGCACCGGCGTGACCACCTATGCCGAGAACATCGGCGTGATGGCCGTGACCAAGATCTACTCCACCCTGGTGTTCGTGGTGGCGGCGGTGATCGCCATCCTGCTGGGCTTCTCGCCCAAGTTCGGCGCGGTGATCCTGACCATCCCCGGGGCGGTGCTGGGCGGTGTGTCGATCGTGGTGTTCGGTCTCATTACCGTGTCCGGCGCCCGTATCTGGGTCGAGAACAAGGTCGATTTCTCCAACAATACCAACCTGATCGTGGCGGCCGTGACCCTGGTGCTGGGCGCGGGCGACTTCACCCTCAAGCTGGGCGGCTTCGCGCTGGGTGGCATCGGTACCGCCACCTTCGGGGCGATCATCCTGCATGCGCTGCTCAAGCGTCGGGGTTGATTCCATCCTGACAATGCGTGTGGGCGGGAAGGAAGAGGCCGGTTCGGACCAGGCCGGTCGCGGGGATCGGCCTTGATGTTCTGTTCGTACTGAATGTTCGGATATGGCGGAGATTTTGTGAAAATTTCCGTTGAGCAATCTCCGTTTGCTGTCTATACTTTGGCGCGTTGCAGCGCAGCGTCGCCGCCATGGCCCCGGGGGGCCGGGCAGGAGGCCGGGACAGGCTGCTGCACATCGTCGGGCCAGGTCTCTTGCCAGGCTCGCTTATCAGGGGAATCACCGCATGAACTCCGCCATCCGCCTGCCAGCCTTGCTGTGCATCGCCCTTCCTTTGCTGTCGGCCTGTGACGCCTTGGCCGGCAAGAAGGACTACGCCTATTTCCGCCAGCATATGGACGAGGCCAAGTCGGTGTCCGACCAATGCCAGCTCAACGGCACATCGGGCATGAACCAGGCCCAGATCAAGGTCTGCGAAGCCGCCCGCGAAGCCTGGGCCAATCGCAACTTCAACTATTGATCGGCTGAGGATCGGCTGAGGCGGCCCGGATGCGGCCGGGACGCGCCCTGGCATCGTCACGGCGCTGTCACAAATCTGTCAAAGACGGTCGTTAGAATGCGGGGTTTTCGATTGCCCTCTTTCCTGACTGGCCGCTCATGCACAATCCGCCGGATACGCCGCAAGCCTTGCACCTGCTCTACGAGCCGGCCGGATTCATCTGCTCCTTCCGTTTCGAGGAGGGCCGTGCCCGGCAGATGAACTGGAACGAGGTGGTCGATGATCATCCGGTCGCGCCGGCCTTTAGCTGGCTGCACGTGAAGACGGCCGACGTGAAGATCCAGCAATGGCTGGCCCACCACAGCGGCATCCCCGAATACATCACCGAATTCCTGCTCAGCAGCGACACCCATCCGGGCCTGCATGCCACGCCCGACGGCGTCTACGGCACCTTGACCGACATGAAGATGGAGATCGGCGACACCGGTACCGAGAAGGGGGCGCTGCATTTCTACCTGGACCGCACGCGCCTCCTGACGCTGCGTACCCAGCCGCTGATTTCCACCAACATGCTGCGCCAGAAGGTGTTGGACGGCGGCGATTTCGACAATCCCATGGACCTCTTCGCCGAGCTGCTGCGCTGCCTGGCCGACGGATTCAATGCGCGCCTGGACAAGCTCAACGACAAGGTGGACGACATCGAGTTTTCGGTGCTCTCGGATCGCCGGGCCGAAGACCGGGCCGAGCTCTCCGGGATTCGCCGACAGCTGGCCGAGCTGCGGCGCTTCATCGCGCCGGAGCGCCGCATCCTGGCGCAGTTCCAGCGCTTGCGGCCGTCCTGGGTGCCGCGCGAGGCGCTGGAAGACCTGACCCATGCACTGGACGAACTCAACGAACTGCATGCCACCGTGGAAGCGGTCTATGAGCGTGCCAAGCTGCTGCAGGAAGAGATTGCGTCGCAGATGTCGGAGCAGATGAACCGCAACCTGATGGCGCTCTCGATCCTGACCGCATTGTTGATGCCGGCCACGCTGGTGTCGGGGATTTTCGGGATGAACGTGGCAGGTCTGCCGGGTCTGCATGACGAGACCTCGTTCTGGATCGTGATGGGGCTCATGGGTGGCCTGGGGGTGGCGACCGTGGCCTTCCTGCGGTGGATGAAGATCTTCTGAGGAAGATCTTCCAGATGGCGCTTGAGGTGCTCGAGGTGCCTTGTGCGCTTGAGGCGCTTTGGGCGCTTCAGCTGCGGCCGGCGCCTGCAGCGTTTCAGTCGCGTGCTGCCATGGCTTCCTCGCTCTCGCGGATCAGCTTGTCGATGTCCAGGTTGTCCACTGCTTCCACCCGCAACGACAGCGGGCGCCACAGCGAGTACAGCCACAGGCCGATGGTGCAGAGCGTGCCCAGGAACAGGGTGATGAAGCCCGAGAGGAACAGCCCGATGAAGGGTGAGGCGATCAGGCCGTCATAACCGATCAGGTGCTTGCCGTCCCAGGTGATGGTCTGGGCGCCGAATAACGACAAGACCCCCATCAGGGTCGAAAACGGTACCAGCGAAAACGTGGTGCCGATGGCCAGCAGCTTGTAGATGGACGCCATCGACATGCGCTGGATCTTGATCTGCTCGAACATGAGCCTTCCCCTTGCTCGTCCGCGTGGAGTTGTCCACGCCGCTGCGCCTTCCCGTGCACGGACGGCGTAGCGCATGGCGCCGCCCGCGTGGCCTTGCGGCCGGTTCCCCGGAATACCGGGATTACTTGCCCCAGCTGTCCTTGAGCGTGACCGCGCGGTTGAAGATCGGCTGGCCTTCGGTCGAGTCGACGCGGTCGGCCACGAAGTAGCCGTGGCGTTCGAACTGGTAGATCTCGCCCGGCTTGGCGTTCTTCAGGGTCGGCTCCAGGTAGGCGGTGATGACTTCCTTGGAGTTCGGATTCAAGGCTGCCAGGAAGTCCTTGCCGCCGGCATCCGGATGCGGGTCCGAGAAGAGGCGGTCGTACAGGCGCACTTCGGTGGCCAGGGCGTGGTCCGCGCTGACCCAGTGCAGGTTGCCCTTGACCTTGTAGTTGGAGCTGCCTTCGGTGCCGCTCTTGCTGTCTTCGAAGTAGTTGCAGTGGACGGCGATGACGTTGCCGTGCTCGTCCTTGTCGCAGCCGGTGCATTCGACCACGTAACCGTAGCGCAGGCGCACCTTGTTGCCGGGGAAGAGGCGGAAGTAGCCCTTGGTCGGCACTTCCATGAAGTCTTCGCGTTCGATCCACAGTTCCCGGGTGATGGGGAAGTGACGGTGGGCGGTGTCGTGTTCCGGGTGCGCCGGCGGATAGACCGGGGCGCTGCAATCGATGGACACGCCTTCGGGGAAGTTGTCGATGATCAGCTTCAACGGACGCAGCACGGCCACCGCGCGCGGGGCCTTGGGGTCGAGGTCTTCGCGCAGTGCGCCTTCGAGCACGCTGAAGTCGATCCAGCTGTTGTTCTTGGAGGCGCCGGTGCGGTCGCACATCAGGCGGATCGCTTCCGGGGTATAGCCGCGACGACGCAGGCCGACGATGGTGGGCATGCGCGGGTCGTCCCAGCCGGAGACGATCTTTTCATCCACCAGCTGGCGCAGCTTGCGCTTGCTGGTGATGATGTAGGTCAGGTTCAGGCGGGCGAATTCGTACTGGTGCGGCAGCGGCTTCTTGAAGAAACCTTCCTCGGCCAGTTGCTCCAGCAGCCAGTCGTAGAAGGGGCGCTGGTCTTCGAACTCCAGGGTGCAGATGGAGTGGGAGATGTTTTCCAGCGCGTCCTCGATCGGATGCGCGAAGGTGTACATCGGGTAGACGCGCCACTTGTCGCCGGTATTGTGGTGGGTGGCATGGCGGATGCGGTAGATGGCCGGATCGCGCAGGTTCATGTTGGGGCTGGCCATGTCGATCTTGGCGCGCAGGATCAGCGAGCCGTCGGGATGCTTGCCGTCGCGCATTTCATCGAACAGGCGCAGCGATTCCTCGGCCGGGCGGTCCCGCCAGGGCGAGTTCTTGCCGGGTTCGGTGAGGGTGCCGCGGTTCTCGCGCATCTGCTCGGCGTTCTGCTCGTCCACATAGGCCAGGCCCTTGCGGATCAGCGCCTGGGCGCAGGCGTACATGACGTCGAAGTAGTTGCTGGCGTAGTACAGGTGCGACTTGCCGTCGTGCTCCCAGGAAAAGCCCAGCCACTTGACCGAGTCGAGGATGGTGTCGACGTACTCCTGCTCTTCCTTTTCCGGGTTGGTGTCGTCGAAACGCATGTGGCAGCGGCCGGCGTAGTCGGCGGCCAGGCCGAAGTTCAGGCAGATCGACTTGGCGTGGCCGATGTGCAGGTAGCCGTTGGGCTCGGGCGGAAAACGGGTCACCACCTGCGGCAGGGCCTCGCCCTGACCGTTGCTGCGCTCGGCGTAGGTGCCGGAAACCAGATCGGATTCGATGATGCCGCGCAGGAAATTGGTGGAGGGGGCAGGGGTGTGACCGTTTTTCAGTTCGTTGCTCATGAGATGAATCGGAGGAATGCCTGTTTATTCAGATGGCAAGCATTTTACCGCACGTGCCCGATTTCAACGGGCTTTGCGGCTGCCAGGGCCAGATTTTTTGCCGGGAGACAACGCATGGTCCAGCTTGGTGATCAGGCTGATTGCCTTGGGAGACACTTTTCTTGTTACACAAGATACGGGTGGGAATTACCTGTCAGGAGGGGCGGCTGGCAATCTGCGCCCATGACTTGGCAGCGTGCCGGGTCAAGTGAACATTCCGGACCCCTTGCAGGCAGGGGCGGACAAGAAAAAGGAGCGCAATCATGAATCGACTGATCAAACTGGTCGTCGCCGCCAGCGTGGCGGCAGCAACCCTCTCGGCCTGCGTGGTGGTGCCGGCCGGACCGCCGCAACCACACTATTACCGTCCTTACTACGGCCCGGGTTATTACTACGGGCGCTGATCGGCCGCCGATCGGTCGTTGATATTCCCCGTACTGGCCGGGATTACATCTGCCTGAACAGATGGGCGAAGAGGCGACTCACCGGCAGCCGCTGGCCGTCAGATCGGCCATGCAGGGTGAGCCACAGCTTGCCCGCTTCGTCGCGCTGCGCGGCCTGTATCTGACGGGCCTGGACCACGATGCCGCGATGGACCTGCCAGAACTGCTGCGGGTCCAGTTGCGGGATCAGTTCCCGCAGGCTGGTACGGATCAGGGCCTCGCCCTCGGCGGTGACCACGTTGACGTATTTGTCGGTGGCTTCGAAGTACAACACGTCCTGTACCGGGATCATCCTCACCCGGCTGCCCACGGCGGCGCGGATGAAGTCCAGCCGGGGTGGCTGGTCGCCGGGAGCGGGCAGGGCCAGCGCGCGCAACTGCGCCAGGGCGTGCTCCAGGTGGGCCTCCTGACTGCTGGCGGCGCGCTGGGCCAGCAGGGTTTGCAGGCGCCCGACCGTCACCGCCAGGCGTTCGCGGGTGACCGGTTTGAGCAGGTAGTCGACGGCGGCGCGTTCAAAGGCCTGCACTGCATAGTCGTCATAGGCCGTCACGAACACCAGCAGCGGGAAGGGCCGCTGCGCCGGCCATTCCTCCCCCAGTTGCGCCGCCACTTCCAGTCCGCTCAGTCCGGGCATCCGGATATCCAGAAACAGCACATCGGGCAGGGTCGCCAGCGTCAGCTCCAGCGCCTCGATGCCATTGGCCGCCAGTTGCGGCGGTGCCAGTGCCGGCCAGGCCTGGGCCAGTGCCTGCCGGAGCGCCTGGGCCAGCAGGGGTTCGTCTTCGGCGATCAGCGCTGTAGGGACGGCCATGATGGCTCCGGAGTGAAGGATTCTTCAGACAAGGTTTTTAGGCATCAAGGGCGCGGTTGTGGCGCGTGGTGCGGTGGGCGCTCTTGAGTGCCTTCAGCGGGATGGTGATCTGCGCCATGGCGCCGGCCGGGACGTTGTGGGTGATGATCAGTTCGGCCAGCGGGCCATAGAGCGTGACCAGACGTTCGCGGATATTGTCCAGGCCGAAATGCATGCCGATCACCGGTTCTTTCTGCGGTGGTGGCTGGTTCAGGCTGATGCTGGTGGGCAGGCCGGCACCGGTATCGAGCACGCTCAGGACCAGCATGTCGTTATGCACGGCGGCGCGCACGGTGCAGTTGCCGCCGTCGACCTTGGGTTCGAGGCCGTGCTTGATGGCGTTTTCGACCAGGGGCTGCAGCAGCATCGGTGCCAGCCTGAGGCGGCCCAGGTGTTCCGGCAATTGCAGGGTGTAGGACAGGCGCATGCCCATGCGCAGCGACATCAATCCCAGATAGGCCTTGATCAGGTCGAATTCCTTTTGCAGCGAGGTGCTGTCGGCGCGCGAGGCCGACAGGGTGGTGCGCAGGTATTGCACCAGCTGGTTGAGCATCAGCTCGGCCTGCAGCGGATCGGTGCTGATCAGCGACTGCAGCGTGGCCAGGGTATTGAACAGCATGTGCGGTTCGATCTGGGCTTGCAGCATCTGCAGCTGGGCCTGCACGGCCTGCTTCTCGACCTGGGTGGCGTGGGCTTCCAGGGCGGCCATCTTCTGGCGGTTCCAGAAGAACAGGGTGGCGCCGAAACAGACCAGGAAGGTCAGCACGATGACCGCGATGATGTTGTCGCTGTGCTCCGGCACCAGGCTCAGGATGGGCTGGCCCATCAAGAGGCTGGCCAGTACCCGGCCCAGCAGCACCGCCAGCGGTGCCATCACCACGATCACCAGCAGCATGCCCAGCTTGTTGGGCGCCTCATTGCCCCACAGCAGCAGGCGGCTGCCGTTGATGAACAGCATGGCGAGCAGGCCGATGCACATCGATACCTGCAGGTTTTCATAGAAGCTGCCGCCGATGCGCAGCAGGTAGGTGACGGCCAGCGCGCACAGCAGGTTGATCACCAGCGTGGGCAGCAGGGCCAGCGCCAGTTCGCGCAGCAGCAGGAGCAGGCGGGGCGGGACGGAAGTATCGTGTGGGGTCATGCGGTCCTGGGAGAGTGCAAACAAGCGGCCGAGGGGCGCGCTGCCCGCTCAGCGGCGACGCAGTTCGCGCGCGATCATCGCCTTTTTCCAGTCGGCGGGAAAGCACCCGAATACGCTCAAGGCGTGGAATAGTACCCCGATTCCCCAGCCAAGGAGAGGCCCGATGCTCCACCAGTGAGGATGCGGGGTGAGCAGGTTGGCCAGCATCAGCCCGGCATTGACCACCAGGTAGATCGCCAGATGCCGGAAAAAGCCCAGCTGGCGCGTCACGCGCCGCTCGGCGCACAGGTAGTCGGGATGGGTGGTGTCGCTGTGAAGCTCGGTATCTCGCATGGCGCTCTCCTTGTCTGGCTGCGTGGGTGGATCATGCCCGCAGCATGCGCGCCGGCAGGGTGCGGGGCCAGCGCCTTGCGACCAACGGTAGCAGCGCGGGTGCCGGATGCTTGAAGCGCGGCCTGATCTGCACTACCTTATGCGGCCCACCCTTCGGAGAACTTCATGTGGCCCTATCCCAGGATTCTTGCTCATCGCGGCGGCGGCACGCTGGCGCCGGAAAACACGCTGGCCGGTTTTCGCGCCGGTCTGCAGCACGGTTATCGTGCAGTGGAGTTCGATGTCATGCTCACCCGGGATGAGGTCCCGATCCTGATGCACGATCCCCAGCGCGGGCGCACCCTGCCCGGCAGCGGGCGCATCGCCGAGACCGACTGGGCCGAGCTGCGCGAGCTGGAAGCCGGTGCCTGGCGTGCCCCCGCCTTTGCCGGCGAGCGCATTTGCACCCTGGAGCAGTGCCTGGATTTCTGCCTGGAACAGGGCATCTGGATGAACGTCGAGATCAAGCCGGCCGCGCCGGAACATGCGCGGCGCACCGCCGAGCTGACCGCGCAGGCGGTGGCGCGGCGCTTTGCCGGTGTCACCGGGGCCGCCTTGCCGGTGCTGTCCTCGTTCTCGTTCGAGGCCCTGCTGGCAGCGCAGGAGACCGCGCCGCAGTTGCCACGCGGCTTCCTGGTGGATGTGATCCCGGAAGACTGGCAGCAGCGCCTGGCGCAGTTGCAGGCGGTCGCCCTGCATACCAACCACAAGCACCTGACCCCGGCCCTGGCGGCCAGCGTCAAGGATGCTGGCGTGAGCTTGTTCTGCTACACCGTCAACGATACGGCACGTGCCGCTGAAATCCGCGCCTGGGGCGTGGATGCCTTCTGCACCGACCGCATCGACCTGATCGCCGCCGATGCCTGGGCAGCGTGAACGGGGCAGACTCTTGCGAGCGGGCATCGCGCAGCGTGGAAATGAACGGCAAATCGCGCTCTTACCGGCGGACTGAATCATGGCTCGCCCGCTATGATTTCCCTGCGGTCGACGGTGTCAGCCAAAGTTGTCAGGATGCTGTCAACGTCCCGCAAAAGCCCTGCGTTAAGGAAACACAAGGCCGGCGCCCGTGAGCACGCCGGTGGACTTGTGGAGCACACAACACTGAGAGATAGAGGAAAACGATGAAGATCAACAAACTGCTGGCCGCCGTACTCGTCGCCGCCTTCGCCATGCCGGTCATGGCCCAGCCCGCACCGGCAGCGGCTCCCGCAGCCGAGGCGCCGGCCGCCAAGCCTGCTCACAAGAAGCACAAGAAGCACGCCAAGAAAAAGCAGAAGAAGCACAAGAAGCACGCCAAGAAGGCCGCGCCGGCCATGCCCATCAACAAGGGCGCCTGATCGCGGTTGCCGCCGGCCGGAAAACCTGGCCGGCGACCTGCTTTACCGGAAGGTCAGGCTGACATTGTTAAGGACCGGGGGGCGCAGGGTAGCGCGCAGTACCGGGTCAGCCGAACCTGTAACCCGTCCGGGGTCATCCCGGCGGGTTTTTTTTCGTCCGTCGTTGCGGGTCGTCACGGCGAGCTGATGGCGCCTGCATGAGCTTGCACGAGGCTGCCCGGGGGACCCTTGAAGCCCGCCCATCGGCGCCGGATCACGTATAATCATCGGTTCGCAATCGTTTTTTGCACCGACTATCATCCGGGCCGAATCTGCCGCTTTCCGGCGGCATCAGGTCCATTTATCCGTCTTCGAACATGAACTCAGCCGAAATTCGCGACAAGTTTCTGAAATTCTTTGAATCCAAAGAACACACCATCGTCCGTTCCTCCAGCCTGGTGCCGGGCAATGACCCGACCCTGCTGTTCACCAATTCGGGCATGGTTCAGTTCAAGGACGTGTTCCTGGGCACCGACAAGCGCAACTACGTGCGCGCCACTTCCGTGCAGCGCTGCCTGCGCGCCGGCGGCAAGCACAACGACCTGGAAAACGTCGGCTACACCGCGCGCCACCATACCTTCTTCGAAATGCTGGGCAACTGGTCCTTCGGCGACTACTTCAAGCGCGAATCGCTGAAGTGGGCCTGGGAACTGCTGACCCAGGTCTATGGCCTGCCGGCCGACAAGCTCTGGGCCACGGTCTACCAGACCGATGACGAGGCCTACGACATCTGGACCAAGGAAATCGGCCTGCCGCCGGAGCGCGTGGTGCGCATCGGCGACAACAAGGGTGCGCCCTATGCCTCCGACAACTTCTGGCAGATGGCCGAGACCGGCCCCTGCGGCCCCTGTTCGGAAATCTTCTACGATCACGGCCCGGACGTCTGGGGCGGCCCCCCGGGTAGCCCGGACGCCGACGGCGACCGCTACATTGAAATCTGGAACAACGTGTTCATGCAGTTCGACCGCCAGCTCGATGCGGCCACCGGCGAATACACCCTGACCCCGCTGCCGGCGCCCTGCGTCGATACCGGCATGGGCCTGGAGCGCCTGGCGGCCATCCTGCAGCATGTGCACAGCAACTACGAGATCGACCTGTTCCAGGCACTGATCAAGGCGGCTGCCCGCGAAACCGGCATCAGCGACCTGTCCAACGCCTCGCTGCGCGTGATCGCCGACCACATTCGCGCGACTTCCTTCCTGATCGTCGACGGCGTCATCCCCGGCAATGAAGGTCGCGGCTACGTGCTGCGCCGTATCATCCGCCGCGCCCTGCGTCATGGGCACAAGCTGGGCCAGACCAAGCCGTTCTTCCACAAGCTGGTCAAGGACCTGGTGCTGCAGATGGGCGCCGCCTATCCGGAACTGCCGGAAGCCGCCGAGCGCGTCGAGATGGTCCTGAAGCAGGAAGAAGAACGTTTCGGCGAAACCCTGGAACACGGCATGAAGATCCTGGAAGCCGCACTGGCTGCCAATACCGGCAAGCTGGACGGCGAGACTGCCTTCACCCTGTACGACACCTACGGTTTCCCGCTGGACCTCACCGCCGACATCTGCCGCGAGCGCAATGTCGAACTGGATGAGGCCGGCTTCAACGCCGCCATGGAACGCCAGAAGAGCGCCGCCCGCGCCGCCGGCAAGTTCAAGATGGCAGCCGCCATCGAATACACCGGTGACAAGACCCGCTTCGTCGGTTACGAATCCCTGGCCCAGCAGGCCAAGGTGGTGGCGCTGTACGTGGCCGGCAGCCCGGTGCAGAAGATCGAGGCCGGCCAGGACGCCATCGTGGTGCTCGATACCACCCCGTTCTACGCCGAATCCGGCGGCCAGTCGGGGGATGCCGGTGCGCTGGAAGCGGCCAATGCCCTGTTCGCCGTGGCCGATACGCACAAGATCCAGGCCGATGTGTTCGGTCACCATGGTCAACTGATCAAGGGTAGCCTGGCCATCGGCGACACTGTCGAGGCCAAGGTCGATGCCGACCAGCGCGCGCGCACCATGCGCAACCACTCGGCCACCCACCTGATGCACAAGGCCCTGCGTGAAGTGCTGGGTTCGCATGTGTCGCAGAAGGGTTCGCTGGTGGATGCCGACAAGACCCGTTTCGACTTCAGCCACAACGCGCCGATGACCGCCGACGAAATCCGTCGCGTGGAAGACATCGTCAACCGCGAAGTGCTGGCCAACGTCGCCACCGGCGCCCAGCTGATGGGATACGACGATGCGATTGCCGCCGGCGCCATGGCGCTGTTCGGTGAAAAGTATGGCGACCAGGTGCGCGTGCTCTCCATCGGTACTTCCACCGAACTGTGCGGTGGTACCCACGTGACCCGTACCGGTGATATCGGCCTGTTCAAGATCGTCTCCGAAGGTGGCGTCGCGGCCGGCATCCGCCGGGTTGAAGCGGTCACCGGCGAAGGCGCGCTGGCGCTGGTGCAGTCGCTGTCGGCCCGGGTGGCCGAGGCCGCTGCCGCCCTGAAGACCCAGCCGGAAGAACTGTTGCCGCGCATCGGCCAGGTGCAGGATCAGGTCAAGGCGCTGGAAAAGGAGCTGGCATCGCTGAAGTCCAAGCTGGCTTCCAGCCAGGGCGACGAACTGGTGAGCCAGGCCGTCGACATCAACGGTATCAAGGTGTTGGCAGCAACGCTGGAAGGCGCCGACGTGGCGACCCTGCGCGAGACCATGGACAAGTTGAAAGACAAGCTCAAGACCGCCGCCATCGTGCTGGGTAGCGTCAAGGATGGCAAGGTGAGCCTGATCGCGGGTGTGACGGCCGATGCCACCGCCAAGGTGAAGGCCGGCGAACTGGTCAACTTCGTCGCCCAGCAGGTGGGCGGCAAGGGGGGGGGGCGTCCCGACATGGCCCAGGCCGGTGGTACCGAGCCGGCGGCCCTCCCGGGCGCCCTGCAGGGCGTGGCGGGCTGGGTCCAGTCCAAGCTGTAAGCTGACACCGGCGCGGAGCACTCATGAGCGATTTCAAGTTCTGCCCGGTCTGCGCAGCATCGCTGGTGCTGCGCGCCGATGAAGGCGAGGCGGGCAAGCTCCGCCTGGCCTGCCCCGACGGTCACTGGACGCATTGGGACAACCCCTTGCCGGTGCTGGCCGCGCTGGTGGAAATCGACGGCAAGATGTTGACGGCACGCAATGCCGCCTGGGCTGAGGGGCGCTTTGCCCTCATCACCGGTTTCATGGAACGCGACGAGACGCCCGAGCAGGGCATTGCCCGCGAACTGAAGGAAGAGACCGATCTGGACGCCCAGTACATCGAGCTGATCGGTGTCTATGAATTCATGCGCAAGAACGAGCTGATCATCGCCTACTACGTCAAGGCCAGCGGGGTCATCAAGCTCTCGCCGGAGCTGGTGGAGTATCGCCTGTCGGCCCCGGCCGACCTGCGACCCTGGCCGGCCGGTACCGGTCATGCCGTGGCCGACTGGATGCGTCAGCGCGATCTGCCGGTGCAGTATGTGGAGTTTGCCGGTTCCACTACGCCCATCGAGGCGCCGGTGGTGCTGAAGTAATCAAGGCGACAACAAAGCGGTGCCGACGCCCGTTGCTGCAAAAAGCTTGCTTCTGCACAAGCTTAGTGCGGCGAAAACAACAGAACTTGTGCAATGCATCAAGTCGGCGCATTTTGCAGTAAAATCGTTTTCGTCGTGATCCATTTTGAGTCGAAGTAATGACCATTCAATTTCACCGGGAACTTGATGCGCGCGGTCTTAACTGCCCGCTGCCCATCCTCAAGACCAAGAAAGCCCTGGCCGATATGGCCAGCGGACAGGTGCTCAGGGTGACCGCCACCGATACCGGTTCGGTGCGCGATTTCCAGGCTTTTGCCAAACAGACCGGCAACGATCTGCTGGAGCAATCGCAGAATGATGAACATGAGTTCATCTTCTTCATGAAGCGCAAGTAGATTTCTGTCATGCCAGCGATGGCTGGCAGCATGAAAAAACCCGCAACTCTCCGAGCTGCGGGTTTTTTGTTGTCCGTCGCCAGGCGGTCGAGCAGCCGCCCGGGCGTTTCAGAATTCCGGGTGGAAACTTTCGGCGCGGGCAATGGGCCAGAACTTCTCATAGACCCGGTAGCGGTAATTGCCATCGACCAGGTCGTTGGGCTGCAGGTACTTGAGCACGTTGGACATCAGCTGGATCTCGTGATCGTTGATGCGCCGCACGATGTGATGCGGACGCAAGGCCGAGGTGTGCGGCAGCCCGGCGGCCTGCACCAGTTCCTGCAGCGCGTGCAGGGTGCTCTGGTGGAAGCGATGCACGCGCTCGGCCTTGTCCGGCACGACCAGCGCGCGGGCGCGATGGGCGTTCTGGGTCGCCACGCCGGTGGGGCAGCGGTCGGTATGGCAGCTCTGCGACTGGATGCAGCCCAGGGCGAACATGAAGCCACGCGCCGAATTGCACCAGTCCGCCCCCAGCGCCAGCGTGCGCGCCACGTCGAAGGCGGTGACGATCTTGCCACTGGCGCCGATCTTCACCTTGTCGCGCAAGCCGATGCCCACCAGGGTGTTGTGCACCATGACCAGCCCTTCCTGCAGCGGCATGCCGACGTGGTCCACGAATTCCAGGGGCGCGGCGCCGGTGCCGCCCTCGGAGCCGTCCACGGTAATGAAGTCGGGCACGATGCCGGTCTTGAGCATGGCCTTGGCGATGCCGAAGAATTCCCAGGGATGGCCCACGCACAGCTTGATGCCGACCGGCTTGCCGCCGGACAGGCCGCGCAGCTTCTCGATGAATTCCAGCAGCCCGATGGGGTTGGAGAAGGAAGAGTGCACCGCTGGCGAAATGCAGTCCACGCCCATGGGAATGCCACGGGTGGCGGCAATTTCCGGGGTGATCTTGGCCGCCGGCAACACGCCGCCGTGGCCGGGTTTGGCGCCTTGCGACAGCTTCACCTCGATCATCTTGATCTGCGGTGATTGCGCCTGGGCCGTGAATTTTTCTTCATTGAAGCTGCCATCGGCATTACGGCAGCCGAAATAGCCGGAGGCGATCTGCCAGACCAGGTCGCCGCCGAATTCACGGTGGTACTCGGAGACCGAGCCTTCGCCGGTGTCATGGGCGAAATTGCCTTTCTTGGCACCCTGGTTCAGTGCCCGGATGGCATTGGCCGAGAGCGAGCCGAAACTCATTGCCGAGACATTGAAGACCGACATCGAATACGGCTGGGCACGATCAGCGCCGACCGTTACGCGGAAGTCGTGGCTGGCGATCTTGGTCGGGGACAGCGAATGGCCGATCCATTCATGGCCTGCCTGCTGCATGTCCAGTTCGGTACCGAAGGGGCGGCTGTCGACCTCGGCCTTGGCACGCTGGTAGACGATGCTGCGCTTCTTGCGCGAGAATGGCCGGCCGTCCATTTCATCTTCGAAGAAATACTGACGCAGCTCCGGACGGATCGATTCGAACATGAAGCGGAAATGGCCGATCAGCGGATAGTTGCGCAGCACGGCGTGGCGCCGTTGTACCAGGTCATGGATGCCCAGCACGCTCAAGGCCAGCGGAATCACGACCCAGGCCCAGTTCAGGGCATGGGTGGACGCCAGCGCCAGCAGGACGACGGTCAGCACGAGCACCGCCCAGAAAACCAGATACCGATTTGCCCACATGGAAAAGTCCGTTTGTTGTCATTGTTGAACCGGTACCGACCGGCTGGTCAGTAGGCGGGGTTAGCAGGATTCTAACGCCCAGGGGCCAGCCGCGTGCGGGACGAACTGAGGGGTGTTTCCCGTCGATTTAGCGGTAAGGGGCGTCGCTGCCGGCGCGCCGGCCCGTTACGCGGGCAGTGGGCATCCTTATTGCTTTGTCGAATCATCACGCTGGTCGCCTTGGGGATTCGGCAGCCCGGCGTCCTCGATCTCCACAACCACACCAGCTCCTGCTCAGCAGAGGCGAGAGACACGATGTCGTTATGAAAACAGTTGCTTCACGCGCCCTGTGCCGCCATGAGCCCGGCCGGGACCAGGCCGTCGTGGCCATGGCGCGCCCGCCGCGCCTGCTGGAAACCTTGCTGGCCAACCTCGATGGCATGGTCTACCGTTGCCGCGACGACGCCTACTGGACCCTGGAATTCGTCAGCGACGGTTGCCAGGCGCTGACCGGCTACGCCCCGGGTGACCTGTTGCTCAACAGCCGCTTGTCCTTCCTGGAGCTGACCCATCCGGATGACCGTGACATGGTGCGCGCGCATATCGAGACATGCCTGCGCGAGCGCCGTCGTATCGATATCGAATATCGCATCGTGCATGCCGACGGCAGCCTGCGCTGGGTGTGGGAGCGGGGCGTGGGTCTGTACAACGCGGCCGGCAAGGTGGAGGCCCTGGAAGGCTTCCTGCAGGACGTGACCGAACGCAAGGAAGCCGCCCAGGCGCTGCAGGAAGCCGAGCGACGCTATCGCAGCATCTTCGAGAACGCCATCGAGGGGGTGTTCCAGACCACGCCCGACGGCACCTATATCGCCGTGAATCCGGCCCTGGCGCGCATCTACGGCTATCACTCGCCGGAAGACCTGATCGTGGGCCTGCGCGACATCAGTCACCAGCTCTACGTGGAACCGGAGCGGCGGACCGAATTCATGCGCCTGATGGAACAGCATGGCTCGGTGTCCAATTTCGAGTCGCGGGTGTACCGGCGCGATGGCGACATCATCTGGATTTCCGAGAATGCGCGCGCGGTCTACGACGATGCCGACAAGCTGATCTGCTACGAGGGCACGGTGGAAGCGATCACCGAGCGCAAGCTGTACGAAGCCGAGATGCGTCACCAGGCCACCCACGATGCCCTGACCGGCTTGCCCAACCGCAACATGCTGCACGAACACCTGCAGCGCGCCATCCAGGTGGCGCGCCAGAAGGGTGGCCTGACGGCGGTGGTGTTCGTGGACCTGGACCAGTTCAAGTTCATCAATGACAGCTTGGGCCACCAGGTCGGGGACGAATTGCTCAAGACCGTGGCGCAGCGCCTGCAAGCCTGCCTGCGCGATACCGATATGGTGGCGCGTCAGGGGGGCGACGAATTCGTGCTGGTGCTGCAGAACCAGACCGGCGGCGAGCAGGGCATTGCCGAGGTCATGCAACGTATCCTGGCGGCCGTGGCGCGCCCCTGGCAGGCCGGAGACCGTGAATTCCAGGTCACCGCCAGCATCGGCGTGAGCCGCTATCCGGCCGATGGCAAGGATGTGGAAACCCTCCTGAAGCAGGCCGACTCGGCCATGTACCGGGCCAAGGAGCAGGGGCGCAACAACTTCCAGTTCTTCGCCCCATGGATGGATACCCAGGTCAGCAACCGCCTGGAAATGCTGATCAACCTGCGTCGGGCGCTGGATCAGGACGAGTTCAAGCTGTACTACCAGCCCAAGCTCAGCTTGAAGGACGGCAGCGTCATCGGTGCCGAGGCGCTGATCCGCTGGCAGTCGCCCGAGCAGGGCATGGTGCCGCCGGACCGCTTCATTCCCTTCGCCGAGGATGCCGGCCTGATCGTGCCCATCGGCGAATGGGTGCTGCGCACCGCCTGTCACCAGAACAAGTGCTGGCAACAGGCCGGTTTGCCGACCATTCCGGTGGCGGTGAACCTGTCGCCGCGGCAGCTGAACCAGAGCCTGCCGGATTTCGTCAGCGATGTGCTGGCCCAGAGCGGGCTGGCGCCATCCTGCCTGGAACTGGAAATCACCGAGAACGTGGTCATGAAGGATGCCGAAAAAAGCGTGGCGACCCTGCATGCCCTGAAGCGCCTGGGCTTGCAGATCTCGGTGGATGACTTTGGCACGGGGTATTCCAGCCTGTCATATCTGCGGCGCTTCCCGGTGGATGCGCTGAAGATCGACAAGTCCTTCGTACGCGATATCGCCCGCGATGCCGACAGTGCGGCCATCGTCAAGGCAGTCATCTCCCTGGCCCATATCCTGAACCTGCGCGTCATTGCAGAAGGCGTGGAGGATGAGGAGCAGCATGCTTTCCTGAAGGAAAATGCCTGTGATGAGGTACAGGGTTATTACTTTGGAAAGCCCATGGCGGTGGCCGATTTCACCGAATGGCTGACCCGGCGTGCGGGAAGCGACCTGGCGGCGCCAGGTAAATAATCGTGCTCGGGGTGCAACAGGCTCCATCCGCGGAAATCTTTGTGCTACACTCCGCGCAGAACTTTTTAATGCCTTGCGCCCGACCGCCGCAGCCTGTGCGGACAACAAAGTCTCCATGACGCAAGGCCGGTAGTTGAAAAGGTGCCAGTCGGCCGTCCGCAACCCCGCGACATGACGGCTTTGCGAAAGCGCGATACCTCCGCGACGCCGATTTGCCCGGGTCTTAGATTCCAGCTCATTCAATCTCCAAACACCGGAAGGTAGCGCCGCCGCATCCAGCACAGCGCAAGACTTGCCGTACCTGGCCTGATCGCGGGCCTGGTTTGTCGCAGCCCTGCGGGATGGAGATCAGCTGCAAGCCGAACTTTTGTTAACAACAAGACGCACAAGAGTGGTACATGAATATTGCTGAGGCCAAGAAAGTCCTCGAAACCGCATTGCTTTGCACGCATGAGCCGCTGTCGATCAATGACCTGAAGAAGCTGTACGTCGATCCCGAGAGCGACGAGAGCAGCGACGTCAATGCCGAGATGATCCGGCAGATGCTCGACGAGCTGCGTACCGAGTGGGCCGACAAGGGCGTGGAGGTGGTCAGCCTGTCCACCGGCTGGCGCTTCCAGAGCCGCAAGGAAATGAAGGTCTACCTGGAGCGCCTCAATCCGGAGAAGCCGCCCAAGTACACCCGCGCCACCCTGGAAACGCTGGCCATCGTTGCCTACCGCCAGCCGGTCACACGCGGCGATATCGAAGAGATTCGCGGCGTGGCCGTCAATACCCAGACCATCCGCATGCTGGAAGACCGGGGCTGGATCGAGTCCATCGGCCATCGCGATGTGCCGGGACGACCGGCCTTGTTCGCGACGACACGCAAGTTCCTGGATGACCTTGGCCTGAGCTCGCTGGAGGAATTGCCGCCGCTGCAGCAGGTCAGCGGCGAAGCGGCCGCCCAGGGCGCGCTGCTGGAATTGCAGGCCCTTGAGGGCGGCGTGGCTGCCCTGGCGGCAGAAGAGCCGGACGAGGAGCTGGCAGACGCTACACCGGAACTGCCGGAAGCTGCCGATGAGGCAGACGCTGTAAAGCCTGCAGAGGCTGCAGAAGCCGAAGAAGCCGTCGAGATCGCCGAAGCAGTGGATGGTATTGACAGCGCTCCTGACGCCGATGACACCGAAGCGTTGGTCGGCCAGGCCGAAGCCGATGCTTCCGCAGATCACATGGATATTGCAGCCGCCGCCGGGGAAGAGCGCGCTGCGGGTAATCAGGACGACGCTTCCCCGGAAGCACCAGAACCTTTTGAGCAAGACGTTGCCGTAACTGGCACAGACGCCATCGAGGCCGCCGGCGAAGCGGCAGGCGAGCATAACGACACCACCGAGCGGGCCGATCAGCGGGAAGATGACGCGCGTCCGCCACATCCAGATTCGAAGAATGAAGCCAACTAGTTCCAAAGACGAGATCCAGGTCGAACTCGCAGCGGCTGCTGCCGCCACCACCGACAAGCCGGTGAAGAAGCGCACCCGCAAGCCTGCGGCCAGCGCCGCATCCGAGGCAAGCGAGGTGCCGGCGGCGCAAGCCGTGGCTGCCGATGCTGCTGCGCCGAAGAAGCGTGCTCCCCGTGCCAAGAAGGCAGTGGCCGAGGAATCGGCCCCGGTGGAGCAAGCTTCCGCCCAGGTTGCAGCTGCCCCTGCACAAGAGCCTGCCGAGCCGGTCAAGAAGCCACGCGCCACCAAGCCGCGCGCCAAGAAGGCCGATCAGGCCATCGAAAGCGCCGCCTCGGCCGCTTCTGCCCAGTTGAGCCTGGAGATCGAATCCGCGCCCGCGCCGGCCAAGCCCAAGCGCGCCGCCAAGCCCAAGGCGGCTGCCCAGGCTGAAGTGGCTCCGGCTGCTGCGGCACCGGCGCCTGTCGAGCCGCCCAAGGTCATCGTCACCGTGGGTGAGGAAGTGGTGGCGCCGCCGGTGCTGCTGGACGCCCCGCTGGATCCGAACCGTGCCAAGCCTGCCCGTCGCGGTGTGCGCGGCCCCCGCGCCCTGCGCAACAACCGCGCCGCCCAGCGCGCTGCTGCCGGCGCCGAAACAGGTGCTCCGGCCAAGGGCGAGAGCCCGTCGGCACCGGAACAGCCGCGCGGCCAGTTCGGCAAGAACAATGGCCACGGTGGTCAAAGTGGTCACAACGGCCAGCCCGGCCAGCAAGGTCCGCAAGGCAAGAAGAACTTCGACAAGAACGGCAAGAAGCCCAAGGCCCCGCAACTGGGTCTGCGCGCGACTGAGCCGGTGGACGACATCTTCTCCTACGTCACCTCGGAAGCCTATGACCGTGACGAAGGCGCCAAGGCCGGTGGTCGCCAGGCGCACCAGATGCGCGGCAAGAACGGTCGCCGCGACCTGACCGCCGAGGATGATGCTCCCAAGCTGCACAAGGTGCTGGCCGACGCCGGCCTGGGCTCGCGCCGCGACATGGAAGAGCTGATCGTCGCCGGCCGTGTTTCGGTCAACGGCGAGCCGGCCCACATCGGCCAGCGCATCCTGCCCACCGATGCCGTGCGCATCAATGGCAAGCTGATCCAGCGCAAGGTGAGCAAGCGTCCGCCGCGCGTGCTGGTGTACCACAAGCCCTCCGGTGAAATCGTCAGCCATGCCGATCCGGAAGGACGCAGTTCCGTATTCGACCGCCTGCCGACCATGAAGGCCGGCAAGTGGCTGGCCGTGGGGCGCCTGGACTTCAACACCGAAGGCCTGCTGCTGTTCACCACTTCCGGTGACCTGGCCAACCGCCTGATGCACCCGCGCTACAACATCGAGCGTGAATACGCCGTGCGTACCCTGGGTGAGCTGGAAGAGGGCATGCGCCAGAAGCTGTTGAGCGGCGTCGAACTCGATGACGGTCCGGCGCAGTTCTCGCGCATCGCCGACGGCGGTGGCGAAGGCGTCAACAAGTGGTATCGCGTGACCATCGGCGAAGGCCGCAACCGCGAAGTGCGCCGCATGTTCGAGGCGGTGGGCCTGACCGTGTCGCGCCTGATCCGTACCCGCTATGGCGCCATGACGCTGCCGCAGACCTTGAAGCGCGGTCGCTGGGAAGAGCTGGAAGAAAACGCCGTGCGCAACCTGATGGCGGCCTGCGGTCTGGAAAAACAGGCTGGCGAGGCCAAGTCGGGCAATGGTGGCAAGCCGCAGGGCAACGCGCCTCGCGGCAATGCGATGCAGAACAAGGGGCCGCAGAAGGGCCGCAGCAGCGGCAACTTCGGCAACCAGGGCGGCAATTACGGCGGCCAGGGTGGCAATGCCGGGGGCGGCAACTACGGCGGCGGCAATTACGGTGGTAACAAGGGTGGCAACAAGGGTGGCCAACCCAAGAGCCGCCAGCCTGACCCGCTGCAGACTGCATTGGGCTTCCCCGACGCCGGCAACGGCCAGCGCCGCGGCAATCGCCCGCAACGGGGTGGCGGCAACAGCGCGGCCAACTACATGCTGGGCGGCCTGCCGGGCATGAATCGCCGTCGCGGCGGTCGCTGATGCAGTGAATTGTCCGGCGGCAATGCCACGGACAATTCGGCCTGCCAGATGCGATAAACCCCCCAGGCGTGCGCCAATGACGTTTTTTATGGACGTTTTTGGCGCCTTCTTCACATTTCTGCCAATTCGGGATTTGCTGTCAATACCTGGATCGGTTATAATGTGTTAGTTAAACGCAACCTGCCGCGAATCGCATATGTGATAAATCATTGATAGATCCGCCTGCGCCCCGATGTGTTGGAAGTCCGGCGGTTCGCGTGATGTGTGATCTCGATTTGTGTAGAGATAACAAAAGATGGGCAGATGCCCATTTTTTTTTTGCTGTTCAATTTTGAATGTCTGCCTGCCACTCCGGCAAAGCAGCGTTGTCATGGAGAAAAAGTCTTGCAATTGCTGGAACTGATCGAATCCACCCTTTCGGGCCTGGGCTACGAACTGGTCGAGTTCGAGAAGGCGCCGCGCGGTCTGGTGCGCGTCTTTATCGATTTCCCGTTCGATCCTGATGCGGAGGAAGCGCGTTCGATCACCGTCGAGGATTGCGAGAAGGCGACGCATCAGCTGTTACACGTCTTCACCGTGGAAGACGTGATCTATGAGCGTCTGGAGGTTTCCTCGCCCGGCCTGGATCGCCCCCTGAAGAAATTTACCGACTTCGTGCGTTTCGTGGATTGCGAAGCCGTGGTCAAGTTGCGCGTGCCGCTGCCCGGCACGTCCAACCGCAAGACCTACGAAGGCGTGCTGCGCGCGCCCGAAGGCGAGGAACTGGTACTGGAATTTGAAGCAAACGATGGGTCGGCTGCCGTGTTGAATTTCACGCTGGCCGATGTGGATAAGGCACACCTGGTGCCGCAGGTCGATTTTAGGAGTCGCAAAGGATGAGTCGCGAAATTTTGTTGTTGGTCGATGCGCTGGCGCGCGAAAAGAACGTCGATAAGGAAGTCGTCTTCGGCGCATTGGAGCATGCCCTGGCGCAGGCTACCAAGAAGCGCTATGAAGGCGAGGTCGACATTCGCGTCTCCATCGACCGCGAAAGCGGCGAGTTCGAATCCTTCCGCCGCTGGCACGTGGTGCCCGACGAGGCCGGTCTGCAACTGCCTGACCAGGAAGTGCTGCTGTTCGAAGCCAAGGAACAGTTCCCTGACATCGAAGTGGACGAATACATCGAAGACCCGATCGAATCCGTGGAATTCGGCCGTCGCTTCGCACAGGACACCAAGCAGGTGGTCCTGCAGCGCATCCGTGATGCCGAACGCGAGCAGATCCTGGCCGACTTCCTGGCCCGTGGCGATGCCCTGGTGACCGGCACCATCAAGCGCATGGAGCGCGGTGACGCCATCATCGAATCCGGCAAGATCGAAGCCCGCCTGCCGCGCGACCAGATGATCCCCAAGGAAAACCTGCGCATCGGCGACCGTGTCCGTGCCTATATCCTGCGCGTGGATCGCGGTGCCCGTGGCCCGCAGGTGATCCTGTCGCGCACCGCGCCGGAATTCATCATGAAGCTGTTCGAGCTGGAAGTGCCGGAAATCGAACAAGGCTCGCTGGAAATCAAGTCTGCCGCACGTGATCCGGGCGTACGCGCCAAGATCGCCGTCTACACCGCCGACAAGCGCATCGACCCCATCGGTACCTGCGTGGGCATGCGCGGTTCGCGCGTGCAGGCCGTCACCGGTGAGCTGGGTGGCGAGCGCGTGGACATCGTGCTGTGGTCGGAAGACCCGGCGCAGTTCGTCATCGGCGCGCTGGCCCCGGCCAACGTCACCTCCATCGTGGTCGATGAAGAGAAGCACGCCATGGACGTGGTGGTGGACGAAGAGAACCTGGCCATCGCCATCGGTCGCGGCGGTCAGAACGTGCGTCTGGCAGCCGAACTGACCCGCTGGCAGATCAACATCATGACGGCCGAGGAATCGGCCGACAAGTCGGCGGCCGAGACCGCGCTGATCCGTACGCTGTTCATGGAAAAGCTCGATGTTGACCAGGAAGTGGCCGACATCCTGGTCGAGGAAGGTTTCTCGACCCTGGAAGAAATCGCCTACGTGCCGATCACCGAGATGCTCGAGATCGAATCGTTCGACGAAGAGACCGTCAATGAGCTGCGCAACCGCGCCCGCGACGCCCTGGTGACCGAAGCGATCGCCTCCGAAGAAGGCCTGGAAGGCATGGAAGAGGAGCTGATCAACTTCGAAGGCCTGGACCGTGTGCTGGCCGGCAAGCTGGGTCTGGCTGGCGTGAAGACGCTGCCGGCCTTCGCCGGCCTGGCTTATGACGAATTCGGCGCGATCCTGGCCCTGCCTTCCGAGCGCGCGCGCCAACTGATTGAAAATGCATTTGAAGATGTGACCGACGATGAAATGAAGCTCATCGATTCCAAATACGATGAGCGCGCCAAGGCCCTGCAGGCCAAGGCATGGAGCGCAGTCGAAGGCCGCTGAGAAGCGGTGCGTCTCCACATCATCTGCCGAGCCACATAGAAAAGAGGACTGAATGGCGAGTAACAACGTTGCCCAATTTGCCACCGAGCTGAAAATGCCCGCTGATCTGCTGCTGACCCAGCTGCGTTCGGCCGGCGTCGAGAAGAGCTCTGCATCCGATTCCCTGTCGAAGGAAGACAAGGACCGCCTGCTTGAACACCTGCGCCGAGCGCGCGGGGCCGCGCCGGAAGGCGAGAAGAAAAAGATCACGCTGACCCGCAAGGAAACCACCGAGATCAAGCAGGCCGATGCAACCGGCAAATCGCGCACGATCCAGGTGGAAGTGCGCAAGAAGCGTACTTTCATCAAGCGTGACGAGCCCAGCGTGGACGAGACCGCAGCGCGTGCTGCGGCGCCTCAGCGCGATCCGGCCGTCGAAGCGCAGGAGCGTGAGCAGGAAGAGGCTCGCCGTCAGGCCGAACTGAAGGCACAACAGGAGCGTCTGGACCAGCTGGAGGCCGAACGCGCCGCCCAGGCCAAGGCTGCCGAGCTGGAGCAGCAACGCATCCGCGAAGAAGCCGAGGCCGAAGCCAAGCGCCAGGCCGCGGAAGCGGCTGCTGCCGCCGCCGAAGCCGAGAAGGCCAAGGCCGCTGCCCCCGCCGCGACGGCTGCCGCCGCTGCTGCACCGGCTCCGGCGGTCGACCCGGCTGTCGAAGAAAAGAAGCGCGCTGCTGCCGAAGAAGCCAAGAAGAAGGCTGAAGCCGCTGCCAAGGAAGCCGCTGACCGTGCTGCTGCCGCTGACCGTGCACGCAAGGCCGTGGAAGACGAAGTGGCACAGATCAAGGCCATGATGAATGCGCCGCGTCGCGTCATCAAGGCGCCCGAACCTGCTGCCGCCCCGGCCAAGACCTCCGAAGGCACGCTGCATAAGCCGGCGACCGCTGCCAAGCCGGGCGAGAAGAAGGATGACAAGAAGCCGGTCGTGGCTGCAGACAAGAAGTCGATCAAGTCGGCCAATGTCTCCTCGACCTGGCAGGACGATGCCAAGAAGCGTGGCACCGGCGGCATGAAGTCGCGCGGCGCTACCGGTGGCGGTGGTCGCGATGGTTGGCGTGCCGGCCCCAAGGGCCGTCGTCATTCGCATGGCGATGACCAGCGCGAAAGCAACTTCCAGGTGCCGACCGAAGCCGTGGTGCACGATGTCTATGTGCCGGAAACCATCACCGTGGCCGAAGTGGCCCACAAGATGGCGGTCAAGGCGTCCGAGGTCATCAAGCACCTGATGAAGCTGGGCCAGATGGTCACCATCAACCAGGTGCTGGATCAGGAAACCGCGATGATCGTGGTGGAAGAAATGGGCCACCGTGCCCACGCCGCCAAGGCGGAAGATCCGGAAGCGCTGCTGGTCGAAGGCGAAGAACACGCCGATGCCGAAGCGCTGCCGCGTGCACCGGTGGTTACCGTCATGGGTCACGTCGACCACGGCAAGACCTCGCTGCTGGATTACATCCGTCGCACCAAGGTGGCCTCGGGTGAAGCCGGCGGCATCACCCAGCACATCGGTGCCTACCACGTGGAAACCCCGCGCGGCATGATCACCTTCCTGGATACCCCGGGCCACGAGGCGTTCACCGCCATGCGTGCCCGTGGTGCCAAGGCGACCGACATCGTGATCCTGGTGGTGGCAGCCGACGACGGCGTCATGCCCCAGACCAAGGAAGCGATCGCCCACGCCAAGGCTGGCGGCGTGCCGCTGGTGGTGGCGATCAACAAGATCGACAAGCCGGGTGCCAACCCCGACCGCGTCAAGCAGGAACTGATCGCCGAAGAAGTCGTGCCGGAAGAATACGGTGGCGATGCCCCCTTCATCGCGGTATCGGCCAAGACCGGCGAAGGCATCGACTCGCTGCTGGAAAACGTGCTGCTGCAGGCCGAAGTGCTGGAACTGACCGCACCGGTGGACGTGCCGGCCCGTGGCCTGGTGATCGAAGCCAAGCTGGACAAGGGCCGTGGCCCGGTGGCAACGATCCTGGTGCAATCCGGTACCTTGAAGCGCGGCGACGTCGTGCTGGCCGGTTCGGCCTATGGCCGCGTGCGCGCCATGCTGGACGAGAACGGCAAGAACATCGCCGAGGCAGGCCCGTCCCTGCCGGTGGAAATCCAGGGCCTGACCGAAGTGCCCTCCGCCGGTGAAGAAGTGGTGGTCATGACCGACGAGCGCAAGGCGCGCGAAATCGGCCTGTTCCGCCAGGGCAAGTTCCGCGACGTGAAGCTGGCCAAGCAGCAGGCCGCCAAGCTGGAAAACATGTTCGACCAGATGACCGAAGGCGAGGTCAAGAACCTGCCGATGATCATCAAGACCGACGTGCAAGGTTCGCAGGAAGCACTGGTGCAGTCGCTGCAGAAGCTGTCCACCAGCGAAGTGCGCGTCCAGGTGGTGCATGCCGCCGTGGGTGGCATCAGCGAAAACGACGTCAACCTGGCGGTCGCCTCCAAGGCGGTCATCATCGGCTTCAACACCCGTGCCGACGCATCGGCTCGCAAGCTGGCCGAAGCCTCGGGCGTGGACATCCGTTACTACAACATCATTTACGATGCGGTGGACGAGGTGAAGGCCGCGATGTCCGGCATGCTGTCGCCGGAGAAGCGCGAACAGGCACTGGGTCTGGTGGAAATCCGCCAGGTGTTCGTGGTCAGCAAGGTGGGTTCGATCGCCGGCTGCTACGTGCTCGAAGGCCTGGTCAAGCGTGGCTCGCAAGTGCGTCTGCTGCGCAACAACGTGGTGGTGTGGACAGGCGAACTGGATTCGCTCAAGCGCTTCAAGGACGACGTCAAGGAAGTCAAGTCGGGCTTCGAGTGCGGTCTCTCGCTCAAGGGCTACAACGACATCGAAGTGGGCGATCAGCTCGAAATCTTCGAAGTCCAGGAAGTCGCCCGTACCCTGTAAAAAGGCAATATGCCGGCGTATCCTGATGGATGCGCCGGCCTCACTGGCAAGATCCGTCGCAGCAACGCGGGAATCCTCCCGCCAAGCCATCGACGGATTGTTTTTTTAAAGCATGGCAAAACATAGCAAATCCATTCCCGGGCGCGGCTTGCGCGTGGCCGACCAGATCCAGCGTGATCTGTCGGAGTTGATCGCCTTCGAGCTGAAGGACCCGCGGGTGGGCATGATCACCATTACCGAAGTGCAGGTCACGCCGGATTACGCGCACGCCAAGGTTTTCTTCACCACGCTGGTGGACAACCCGGATGCGATCAAGAACACCCTGGCCGGACTGCGCAAGGCGGGCGGTTACCTGCGTACCCAGCTGGGTCGGCGCCTGACCATCCACACCTTGCCGGAACTGCATTTCGTGCACGACAACTCGACCGCGCGCGGCATTGAAATGTCGCGCCTGATCGACGAGGCCAACGCTACCCGCGCCAAGGATTCGGACGACGAGGCCTGAGCCAGGCGTCGGCTGCGTCGTAGCATTGCAGTTTTCTCCTTCATCTTCGCACCGGTCTGCGATCCCTTCATCGGGGCGCGAGGCCGGTCTTGCATTTCATGGCTGACAATATGACGGCGGACCCCGCGTCCGCTTCCCCCGATAGTGCGCCGGAGCAGGGCAAGCGCAGCAAGCGCGGCCAGCCGCAACGGCCGCCGCGTTCTCCGCGCGTGCCGGTGCATGGTGTGTTGCTGCTGGACAAGCCGGTGGGCCTGTGCTCCAACGACGCCCTGATCCGCGCCAAGCGCATGCTCAACGCGCCCAAGGCCGGCCATACCGGCACCCTGGATCCGTTTGCCACCGGCTTGCTGCCGCTGTGCTTCGGCGAAGCCACCAAGTTCTCGCAGGACCTGCTGGAAGCCGACAAGAGCTACGAGGCGCTCGTGCACCTGGGGGTGCGCACCGATACCGGCGACACCGAGGGCCAGGTCATCGGTGAACGGCCGGTGGAGGTCAGCGTGGCGCAGATCGAAGCCACCCTGGCGCAGTTCCGCGGCCCGATCCGCCAGGTTCCTCCCATGCACTCGGCCTTGAAGCGAGATGGCAAGCCCTTGTATGAATACGCCCGCGCCGGCATCACGCTGGAACGTGAGGCGCGCGACGTGACCATCCATGCGCTGGAGTTGCTGGATTACCAGGCGCCGATGTTGCGTATCCGCGTCACCTGCAGCAAAGGGACCTATATCCGCGTGCTGGGTGAAGATATCGGCGAGGTCCTGGGCTGCGGCGCGCACCTGAACGCCCTGCGCCGCATCGGAGTCGGCCCGCTGACGCTGGAGGGTGCGGTCACGCTGGAACAGTTCGACGCCCCCGGTGATGTCGACTCGCGCAAGGCCATGTTGTTGCCCGTCGATGGCCTGCTGCGCAGCTTCCCGGCAGTGCAACTGACGGATGAGCTGGCGCGCCGCTTCCTGCACGGCCAGCGCCTGCCGCTGGGCAAGGAGGGTGTGCCCGTACCGGAGCAGACCGGCCGGGTGCGCGTCTATCGCAGTTCGGATGGCGCCTTGCTGGGTACCGGGTTGTTGCAGGAATACGCCATCCTGGCGCCGGAACGGCTGGTGTCCACGGCCTCCTAGAAATCAGCCAGACCCAGCACAAAAGCAGCAGAAAACAGCAGCAAAGCGGCTTGCAGCAGGTCTTCCCGGGGGATGCTCGGGGCACCGGCAAGCCGTTGAAAACACTGGTTTTTTCAAAGTTCATGCGTCGCAACATGCTATAATGCGCGCCTCCCAAGAATCGGCATTCCAACCACAGTCACCATGTCAAACAATATCCGCGCAATTCGCAACATCGCCATCATCGCCCACGTTGACCACGGCAAGACCACCCTGGTGGACCAGCTGCTGCGCCAGTCCGGTACCTTCCGCGACAACCAGCAAGTGGACAACCGCGTGATGGACTCCAACGACATCGAAAAGGAACGCGGCATTACCATCCTGTCGAAGAACTGCGCGGTGGAGTACAAGGGCACCCACATCAACATCGTCGATACCCCGGGCCACGCCGACTTCGGCGGTGAGGTCGAGCGCGTGCTGTCGATGGTCGACTCGGTGCTGCTGCTGGTGGATGCCCAGGAAGGCCCGATGCCGCAGACCCGATTCGTGACCCGCAAGGCGCTGGCCCTGGGTCTGAAGCCGATCGTGGTCCTGAACAAGATCGACCGCCCGGGCGCACGCGCCGAGTGGGCCATCAACGCCACCTTCGAACTGTTCGACAAGCTGGGTGCGACCGAAGAACAGCTGGACTTCCCCGTGATCTACGCCTCGGGCCTGAACGGCTACGCCAGCCTGGACCCGGAAGCGCGCGGCGGCAGCATGGAACCGCTGTTCGACGCCATCCTGAAGTACGTCCCGGCCCGCAAGGATGACCCGGACGCACCGCTGCAACTGCAGATCACCTCGCTGGAATACTCCTCCTACGTCGGCAAGATCGGCGTCGGCCGTATCCTGGCCGGTCGCGTCAAGGGCGGTCAGGACGTGGTCTGGATGAACGGTCCGGAAGACAAGCCCACCAAGGCCCGCATCAACCAGGTGCTGACCTTCAAGGGTCTGGAGCGCGTGCTGGTGGACGAAGCCCTGGCCGGCGACATCGTGCTGATCAACGGTATCGAGGAAATCGGCATCGGTTCCACCATCTGCTCGCCGGATGCACCCAATGGCCTGCCGATGCTGAAGGTCGACGAACCGACCCTGACCATGAACTTCATGGTCAACACCTCGCCGCTGGCTGGCCGCGAAGGCAAGTTCGTCACCACCCGCCAGATCCGCGATCGCCTGGAAAAGGAACTGAAGTCCAACATGGCCCTGCGCGTGGTGCAGGCCGAGAACGACGACTCGACCTACGAAGTGTCGGGCCGTGGCGAATTGCACCTGACCATCCTGATCGAAAACATGCGCCGCGAAGGCTTCGAACTGGCCGTGTCGCGTCCGCGCGTGGTGTTCCGCATGGTGGATGGCGTTCGTGAAGAGCCGTACGAAAACCTGACCGTCGATGTCGAAGAAACCCACCAGGGTGGCGTGATGGAAGAACTGGGCCGCCGTCGTGGCGACCTGCAGAACATGGAACCGGACGGCAAGGGCCGTGTGCGCCTGGAATACCACATCCCGGCGCGTGGCCTGATCGGCTTCCAGGGCGAATTCATGACCTTGACCCGCGGTACCGGTCTGATGAGCCACGTGTTCGACGACTACAAGCCGGTTGACACCACCAAGGGTGAACTGGCCGGCCGTCGCAACGGTGTGCTGATCTCCCAGGACGACGGCGCCGCCGTGGCCTACGCACTGTGGAAGCTGCAGGATCGCGGCCGCATGTTCGTCAGCCACAACGACCCGGTGTATGAAGGCATGATCATCGGCATCCACTCGCGCGACAACGACCTGGTGGTCAACCCCATCAAGGGCAAGCAGCTGACCAACGTGCGCGCTTCCGGTACCGACGAAGCCGTGCGCCTGGTGCCGCCCATCGAGCTGTCGCTGGAATACGCAGTGGAATTCATCGAGGACGACGAGCTGGTCGAAGTCACCCCGAAGAGCATCCGCCTGCGCAAGCGTCACCTGAAGGAACACGAGCGCAAGAAGGCATCGCGCGAAGAATCGGTCTAAGGAGCAGGGCGGCCGGTAACGGTCGCTGGAGTGGGACGGGTTGTGTTGATATGTGGTTTGTGAATAACTGATATCAGCACAATAAAGCAGACAGCCATGATGCACTGCCATATAGTTACACCTGTCTCCTCCAATTTCCTCCTAAAGAATTGGATTCAAGCCCGCAACTTCGGTTGTGGGCTTTTTTTTTGCCGATTTCGCCGGGCCGACCGATGAGGCGCTTTTCAGGCCGCCCGGCGGTGTTTCGGCGCCGGATTTGTCTTCATCTCTCTGTCAGTAGAGATGAACATTTGTCCAAAATAGATTTTGTTGCGCTGTTTTTGTGCATTGCGAAATGACGACTGCCGGTTTGTGGTGCAGAATCGAGTCCGCTGTACGAAAAATCCTATCTCGAAGAGGATAGAGGGGACACCAGCCCGCAACGCGCAAGCCTTGCGGGCTTTCTATTTGTCGCTGCTATATGCCATTGCTAGCCATTGCTGGCGTAAGCTCGAAAGACCCTCGGGACGGCGCCGAAGTACCATTGCGATGATTGCGGCGAGTGTGCCTATCCCATCGTCGCCCCCGCGCCCGAAGGCGCAAACGAACCTTGATTGATGCATTTCGTCAGCCCATGAAGAAAGACCTGCCTCCGCGCACCCTGAGCGTCGCCCCGATGATGGACTGGAGCGAATTAGGTGTGGATGTCCTTTAGGTAGCGGGTTAGCAGTATTTTTTGTCCAATTTCTGTCCACTGCGCGCAGAACTTGCATATTTGGAAGGCACGCGGGCACACAGTTCGGTTTGAGTCGGCAAGTCAAACTGAAACGAGCTGGGCAGGGCGGGGATAAGCGTCAGAAGTCCGCTTCTAGCCAGTAGCGATCAGTTACTTAAAACAAAAATCCCGCATCGCTGCGGGATTTTTTGTTCTCGAGACACTTCTAGCGACTTCACTCAATACTGCCAACGCAGGCGCACATCGGCTGTCTGCGAGTGATACCCCTGCCCAGCCTCTAGCGTGTAGTTGGCTACCAGGCTCAGGTTCTTGCTGCGCGCCAGCGTTGCCCCCAGCACCATGATGCCGGTATTGCGCACCGGCGTCGCTCCCACTGTGGTGAAGCTGGTTGAGCCGCTAGGATCGGCCGCGAAGCTAGCTGCGGTGTTCAGGCGCGAATCCTGGAACTCGTGGCGCCAGCGCATCTGCACATAAGGCGTCAGCTCGCCGTAGGAGGTGTCGAGTTTGCGTTCCAGCTTGGCGCCCAGATCGCTCTTGAGCGAGGTCGTCGTGGCCGCTTGCACCGTCAATGCCGCGCCGTTGCCGCCACTCTCGGTATAGCCGTTCTGGCGCAGCTTGCTATACGTCAGGCCGGCCAACGGCGTCAGCGTCACGTCGTTGGTCATCACCAGCGGATAGCCTGCCTGCACCGAGGCCGTGCTCTGCAACCCGTTAAAGCTGCCGTTGGCTACGCCATAGAAACCGGTGAAGCCGACCGCGCGCACGGTGCTGTATTGCTGCTGCGCCAGGCCCGCCATCACGTTCACGTACCACGGCTTGCCGTCGTAGCCGGCATAGGCGGTTAGGCCATACGAATTGATCGAGGCCGAGCTGCCGGTATTGTTGCCATCGTTGCCGACATTGGTCTTAGCATAGCTGAACAGGCCACCGGCGCGCCAGCTTTCGGTGGCTTGCAGGTCGCCGCCGATCAGCAGGCCGCGGTAGTTGGAGTGATAGCCGGAGACGCCGTCGCGATCATCTTGCGTCGCGCCGCCGCCGAAGAACTGGCCCCACAGCGCCGGGGCCAGAGTGCTTTCGCCGGTGGCCACGCCGCTGGTACCAGCCTGTGCCAGACGCAGGCCATCGAGGTGGCCGCTGGTGACGTTCAGGACAGCATTAGTGGCTGCATCCGTTCCTCTAGCCGCCGCCTGCTGTACCGCTGTTGGATTCAACTGCTCGCCAACGCGGTTGGCGCTGGCGGTGTCATTGATGGCCAGCGCCGGGTTGAAGACATTGAGCAACTGCACGTTGACGCCGCCATAGTTGTATAAGCCGTTCAAGGCCGAGATGGCGTTGCCATTGGTGGCGAAGCTGGGGCGCGAGGGCGTCGATGCTCCACCCGACCCGCCGGATCCTCCAGCCCCGCCAGAGCCTGATCCGGGGGTGTCCGAAGCCGCCAGCGACACCACGAGATTGTTGAAGCCGCCAGAGGTATTGACCGAACCTGTGACCGATCCGGTGAACCCTGTAGCTGAATAGTTCAGCGTGGAGGCGTTGTAAGTGGCGCTGCCGCTGGTCTGTACCACCAAGAAGCGCTGGCCGGCGGCGAAGTTGTAGCTGAGCGGCTTGAGCGTGATCTGTGCGCCACTGTCCATAACCGTATTGCCAGTGACGACCAGCCGACCATAGCCTGTATCGCCGCTCAGACCTGCGCTCTGGGCAGCACTTGTCACGCCGACCACCAGCGTGGCGCCAGCGCTTTGATGGTAGCTCCCTGTGACGGTGAGATTGCCGACACCGTTATCGCCTGGCGCGAGGAAGGCGCCGGCGTCCAATGCCGTGGCACCTACCGTACCACTCCCGCCCAGCGTCGCGCCACTTTGTACGGTCACAGGTCCTGCGATAGAACCGTTAACAATAAGGCTGCCCGCCTTCACCGTCCATGGGGAGGTGTTGGTCGTTGTACCGGTAAGCCGCCAAGTACTGCTTCCCGTTTTCTCAAACGCATTGAAACCTACATACTGCGTCACATTGTCGGTCACTACGGGGAAACCCCAGATTTGCGAAACATTGAACACTGCATCGCTGGCGCCGCCTAGCCGCAGGACATTATTACCCCCTCCCGCTGCTCTGACATCACCAGTGAAGTTGTACCCGCTACGCAGTTCCAGCACGTTATTGCCGGAGGTAAAACTGATTGCCAGTGCACGGATGCCATCGGGATTTGTCCCGCCAGCAATTAGGCCACTGTTGACTATCGTCAGGTTGGCGCCAATCACACCTTCACCGCCATATCCAGAGGTGGAAGAAACATATCCGCCAGCACTACCGTCACCGCCTTGGATCACGCCCTGGTTCTGAAGCGTGCCGCTTGAAGAGAAAACGACGCCTGCACCTCCGTTAGCACCAGCGCCGGAGTTGGACGAGTATGTGCTAGTGCCGCCCGCCCCGCCATTTCCGCCGGTGATCGTGCCCATGTTCGTGACCGAACCCGCGCCGGTGACCAGCAACCCATTACCGCCTTCTCCGCCGCCACCTGCTACACCGTTGATGCTGCTGCCACCTGCTCCACCGGCCCCGCCTTGTATCAGACCAGTGTTGGTGCCACCGGAGGTGACTACGGCACCGTAACCACCGGCACCACCACCACCACCACCACCATCCAGCCCGGATGTAGCGCCGGCCCCTCCAGCCCCTGCTGGCACGGTCGCGGAGGAATCGATGGTTGTTCCTACAAATCCGTGGGCGCCGCCACCTCCGCCCCCGCCGCCGCCGGAACCGATCGAGCTTCCGTCCTGGC